>NZ_CP079865.1:901298-1201731 GCF_025263565.1 Mycobacterium sp. SMC-8 | reverse complement strand
CGCGAACTGGCTCTGCATCGGTTCGTTGAACGTCGCGTTCACCGAGGAGGGCGGCAGCTCCAACTCGGCGTTCTCGCCGGGGTCGCTGGCGATGCGGGCGGCGTGCGCCCACGCCGTTGACGCGGAGCCGAGCGCGCCGGCGGCCAGCCCGAACGTCACGGCGGTGATGAGCAACGCGTGCATGGCACGCTGTACAACAGTCATTCGATTGTGCTTTCTGGAGTCGAGCGGAAGGTTGCGGTCAGCGGTGCGCAGTGACCGGCGGCCCTCGGTGCGACATGGAGAAGGCGAGCAGCAGGGTGGAACGCAGCGGGTGATCGACAGTCCGCACCGCCGTGGTCGTCGCAGCGGCGGGGGCCGCGACGCCGCGAGACCGGAAGATCCGCAGGACAGTCGACAGCGCCAGGCACAGTCGCGCCGCCATCTCGATCAGCACCGCACCGACCACCACCGCGAGGATGTGTGCCGCCGCCATCGCGGAGGCAGGGGGCGCGCTGTGCGGGTGACCGTGCACCGAGAGCACCGCATGCCCGATGACCTGGCCGGCGCCCAGCACGCCCACCAGCACCGGCAGCCGGTCGGTGCGCGGGACTGCCGAGGTCACGGCCGCGACGACCGCGGCGACCAGGACCAGCTGGACAGCCGACGCCCCGACGGGGAGCAGCCCGCCGCCGGCACTGTGCGCCGCCAGGGTCAGGGCTGCCGTGAGCAGCCCTGCAGCCGCGCCGCGCAGTCGCGCCGGGCCTCTGGACAAGAGGGTCAGACCACGCCCAGGCGGGCCATCAGGTCGGCGTCGATGCCGTCGAGTTGCTCGGCGATCGCCGCGTGGGCGGTGCGCCGGCGGGCGGACGGCATGTTCTCGGCGGCGGCCACGGCGGCCCCCAGATCGGTCAGCCGCTCGGTGATCGCATTGACGAACTGCTTGGTCTCGGCGTCCTTGGGCTTCTTCTCGGCGATCATGCGCAGCGATTGCTCGGCGCCGGCGATCCGGGCCGACAGCTGCGCGCCGTGCCCGGAGAACTGGCCGAGCTGACTCAGCGGGACACCGAGCCGGTCGGCGCGGCGTTCGTCGATCAGTCCGCGGGCCGAGATCGACGCGCGGTACACCAGCGGCACCACCACCGGAGCCAGCAGACGCGACACGGTGAGCGCCCGGCGGATCCGGCTGGGCGAGAACAGTTTGCCCTCACGGGCGGCCTTCAATTGCGTCTCAGCAACCTTGAGCGCGGCGCGGTCACTGTCGCGCTGCGCCTTCAGTTGGGATCGCAGCGCGCGGGCCTGCGCCTTCTGCTCGGCTTTGAACCGGCGGACCTCGTTCTTGGCCGACAGTTTCGCTTCCAGCTTGGCCTTGGCCTTGATGGCGCGGGCCTCCGCCTTCCGGGTGGCGCGGGATTTCCGTCGTTTGAACAGACTCATCCCTGCGGCCTCCCAGTCGACTCATCGGCACGTCCGCCGCCGATTCGGCGGTGATGGTGACCAACACTAGCGTTCACGGCCGGACCGGATGTCCCCGCGCCCTGGATGATGGGCCGGTTTGCGCCACGCAGCAAACGGAACAGGCCGGTTGTGCGAGAATCGACCCACATCGGGGTCAGACGGCGGCGCGGTTCGCCGAAGGGTGGTGACAACGTGGGTGGGGGTGCGCGTGTCGCTGCAGCAGCCTGCCTGGTGATTTCCGGGCTGTTGGTCGGTGGTGGCGCCACCGCTTCGGCCGACACCCGCACGCCGGCCGAGGACGTCGCCGACAGCCCCGCCCGCCCCGAGACCCTCGGCGGTGCCGCCGACGGGCGCGACCCCGACGGGGCCAAGCCTGGCGACGATGCCGGGGACGGCCAGGAAGGCGAACCGGACCTGGATCCCGACTCCTCTCCCGATGCGGAGGGGAAGGACGACGGCGGCGACAGCACCGAGTCCCCGCCCGTATCCGACGAGCCCGGCGCCGAGGACGACGGTGCGCTGAGCCCGCGTCCGCCCTGTTGCGAGGGCGCAGACAAGGACTGCGAACCGGGCTGGCCCTGGCCGTGGCCGCCGTGGCCCTGGTCCGACATCCCCGACGACGGGCCCGGATCCGACAACGACTACGGCGAAGGGCCGCCGCAGGGGGTGCCTTCGATCCGGCCGGTGCCGGGCGGGGTCATGCGGCCCGGAGTCGAACCGCCGGTCGGTGAACCCGAGCATCCCGACGTGCTGGACGTGGTGCCCGATGTCGGCGTCGCCGCCGGTGACCTGCCCGAGGCGCCGGTCAGCGTGCCGATCCTGATCACCGTCCCCGCCGTCGGCGGTGCGCCGGGACCTGCCGCTGCCGGCTCGGGTCCCGCGACGTCCGCCGGTCCTCGCCGGTTCGCCGAGAAACCGCCGCCTCGGCAGCAGACCACGACGACCACGGTCGGGGCCGACCTCACTGTCCCCGCGTCGGCCAACCGGGTCGGATACGGCGATTATCTGCGCGGAGCCGGGATATCCCAGATTGCGGCGCTGGCATTGCCCGGACTGGCCGGGTTACTGGTCCTCACCGGGGCCGGGGGGCTGGTCGGTTACCGACAGGCCAGAGCCGGACAAGGAGTGCGCACCGCCGCCACCGCGCGCTTCATGAACTGACAGTGGCGCCCATCCCGCCGGGACGGGCGCGCATAGTGGACTCCACCGAGAGGAGGATTCATGCCCGCGAGCCGCAGCGTCACCAGAGCGGTCAGTGACGTGCTCGCCCTGGCCCCGCGCCATGGCGAGGTGTCACTACCGCGTCTGGTCGAAGCCGTCAGTGAAAACCGGGGCAGGCCCATCGAACTCGCCACGGCCGAACTGCCGCCGGGTGTGTGCGGACAGTGGCGGCAGTACGCCGACCATGACGTTTTCCTGATCCAGCAGGGGCTGCCCGCCTGGGATCGAACGCTGGCCCACGAACTCGGGCATCTCGTGCTGGGTCACGAGGGGATCCCGGTGGTGCAGGCGGCGAGGCAGAGCACCGAGCTGGCCAGCTCGGAACTCATCGGCTACATGCTCAATCAGCGCACCGGTTGCATGGGACCCAGCGGGGAGGACGCCGAGCAGGAGGCAGAGGACTTCGCCGCACTGCTGATCTACCGGCTCGGACGGCTGCCTTCGGACCGATCCTCGATCGTCCAGGTCCGTCTCGGAGAGGCGTTTGGTTGATCGTCTGGGTGATCGCCGGTCTCCTGGGGCTGGCCACCGGCCTGCGTATCGGCTGGGCACTGGTCAACAAGCAGTCCCTGGTGAGCACGGCGATGATCTTGGCGCTGGGCAGCCTCGCCCTGGTCGCCGCACTGAACTGGCAGCCGCTGACCCTGTTGATCGACACCCTGCTGCGTTGGCCGAACATCTCGATGGGGCTCAGCCAAGTGGCGCTGGTGGCCTGCGCGGCCGGCAGCTGCGTGATGATCACGACGGTGTCGTCCAACCGCGCCCCCGCCACCGTCAGACGGATCGCGATGTTCCAGTACGGCGTCGCCGCGGTGATCGCCGCCTTCAGTTTCGGGATGTTCCTGGCGGCGGGGCAACAGCCCGAGATGGCGCCCGACGAATATCTGCGGCGCAACCTCGGGATCGGCGGCAATGCGCTGCCGTGGCTGCTTCCGCTGCTCTATGTGCTGCTGGCGCTCAGCCTGGTGGTGTGGGCCGGACTGCGCCATTCCAATCGGACCCGCCGGGGCCGGGCGCTGTTCGTTTTCACCGTCGGCATCGTGCTGATCGTGCTGGCGCTGGCGTTCTTCCTGCTGCGGGCGGTCGGCACCTCCGGACCGGTCGGGGTCGGTGCGGCGGCGACGCTGCTGGGCTGCGCGATGCTGATCGTCGCGGCCGGCTCCCTGCTGCCCAGCTTGGAGGACTGGTTCGGCGCGCGCCGGGAGCTGCGCACGATCCAGCCCCTGCTCGATGAGCTCGGCCGCCGCCATCCCGATGTCGGGATCGGGGTCCGTCCACGGGGCCCGCTCGTCTTTCGCGTCGCCGAACGCATGTCTCTGATCTCCGACGCGCTGTTCCTGGAGGCCACCGCCGCAGACGGCGCGCTGCGCACGGTAGAAAGCAACGGCGCCGACGTCACCGACCTTGACGAGCTCGTGGAGCGGGCGCGGCTGGAGGCACCGGACGCCTCACCGACCGAGCAGGCGGCCGCGATTGCGGCATGGATCTACGAGGGGCGGCACGGAGCCGCAGGGGCGGGGCGGGAGAGATTCCCCGGTTTGGCATGGCTTCGTCAGCCCGCAACGTACTCGGATCGAGAGTGGATCCTGGAGATCGCCCGCCAGTACCGGCGGCTGACCGCGGATGCCGATGACGCCGTCCCGGAACACGCTGGCCGGGGTGCGGTTGCCGACTGAATGTCGCGCCCGCGACAGGGTTAAACGTCGAGGTTTTCGCGGCGACGCAGTTCGTCGACCTTCTGCACGATGTCCTGCTTGGCCTCGGCCGACAGTCCGACCGTCCTGGCCGCAATCTTGCGGACGCCTTCGTCCCGCATCCCGGCGAGCAGCGTCAGCTCCTTGTCGAGCTTCTCGTAGTACTCGTCGTCGGTGAAGTACGCGGGCTTGATGCGGAAGAAGTTGGCAAGCGCGGCCATGGTAGCCACCGACGGGTTGGTGCGGTTGCCGGAACGCAGCTGCGACAGGTACGGGGCGGACATGGTCACCCCCTCGGCCTTGAGCGCTGCGATCACCTCGGCCGAGGTGTGCGGCCCGCGTCCGGGCGGGTAGACCGTGTCAAACAAGCGGTTGAGGCGAGCGGCAAACGTATTGCTCATTGGGATGACCTCCACATACAGGCGAGCGGGTTCATAGGGCGGCGTATTTGCTGATTATCGTAGCGACAGTTGTGGCCACAACCAAGTGCAAACCGGGTAAAAGTCGTCCCGGTCGGCGCTGTGACGTGCCGCTGCTGGCGTGAACGGCGTCGGTATTCGCACCTCGCACCGCCATAGTACGGTGCGGTTAAGCAAATACTAACGGCTCCGTAGCCAGCATACGCACGTCTCTTTGACAGCTGCAGTCACATAAGTTGCCTCATGTACCGTCGGCAACGATCGCAGAAGGGGTGGCGCAGACCACGTTTGGTTTGCTGGAGGCTGGGTGTCCCTGGGTTCTGCCCAGCGCCGGCAAGTCGCTTCTCGGCATGTGATACGGCAAACGTCCGCGTCCGCGGTGTGACGCACCTCTCGTCACGGTGTCAGTAGCCAGTGGCAGGCCGGCAGGGATGATCCGCCACCGGCCTGTGCGGCGCGGCCGGTTCGCCTGAGGACCGACACGCCCGCAGCGGTCTGGTACCGGAAGGGCCGTCAGGCGGCCAGCAGCATCGCGAGGATCGCGGTGTCGGGATGGCTGATCGGATCCACCCCGACGCGGCTGACCATCGAGGTCACCGTGCCGTCGGATTCGGCCTCGACCCATGCGGCGCGGTGTTCGAGACCCAGGTGCGGCAGCCCGGGCAGCAGCACGCAGCCCGACGCCGCGCCGGTGCACTCGGGAAGTGACGGCGTGGTCTCCGAGGGGGGATGCAGCATCATCAGCGCCGGGGGCTGACGATCGGCGAAGTGGCCGGGGGGCACCGCCGAGTCCCCGACCACGGTGCCCTCGGCGAGCACCAGCCCGACCGTGCAGGGCTCGGGCTCCTCGGGCAGTTCCTCGCGCACCCCGAAGATCGTGGTGGTGGACAGCAGCCCCGGCATCGACGCGACGCGGACCGCCACCATGAGCAGCTGTGCCCACTCCTTGGTGGAGTCGGGCCACCGGCCCGAGACGACGAACCCTTTGAGAGATCCGCGTGAATGAAACGGGGCGATCTCGATCGCCCGTCCGGACCCGAACTCCATTTCGCCTCCTGGCATCCAGACCAACGCCCGACACGCCTCTGGGTCGATTGGCACAGAATGCGGCACAAGCCTGTTGGCAGACAAGAGGACACGACTGCTAGCTGGACAAACAAAACCCGGCTCGGTCGACGACCGAGCCGGCGTTGGTGGGGTGGGTCAGGCAGGCGGGTAGACGCCCATCTGCTTGCCCTTGTCGGTCTGCCAGAAGATGTCGGCGATCTCGTCGATCGTCTTCAGCAGCTTCTCGGCGACGGCCACGTCGAGCGACTTCTTGACGTCGCCGGCACCGTGCACGCCGTCCCAGAAGAGCTGGTGCAGGTTCGGGAATTGCTCGAAGTGGTCCTTGGTGAAGAAGTCGGCCCACAGCACCATCAGGTGGTGTTTGACCTCTTCGGCCTGACGTTCCTTGATGATGATGGCGCGGGTCTTGAAGTGCTCATCGTCGGAGTCGTGGTATTTCTGGATCGTCTTGAGGCAGGACAGCGCCTCGATCTTGGCCTGCGCGGGGTCGTAGACGCCGCAGTACAGATCGCAGTGGGCGTGGGCAGGGGTTGCGTTGGCGAACAGTCGATGCAGCATGGCCCTAACTTACCCTTAGGCGATGCGGCGAAGCCATGGGCCACAGGACTCCGGGTTCGACTGGCCGGTGCGCCGTTTCGTGGTGGTGGAGGACTCCATGTTGCCCACGCTGAAGCCCGGGGACATGTTGCTGGCGTGGCGTGACGGGCGGCCCCGCGAAGGGCAGTTGAGGATCTTCCGGCATCCGAACACGTCGACCCGCTGGCTGGTCAAACGCGTAGGCGACGTCTACGGGTCGGTGTTCGAGGCCCGGTCGGACAATCCGCGTGCGGCAGGGGCGAGCGATTCTCACGATTTCGGACCGGTGGCGGCCTCGGGCAGTTACCGCGTGCTGTGGCGGCTGCCGGGAAGCGCGCGCGGGTGAACGTGGGGGACGGTCAGTACAGGACGATCAGCGCAAGGATGCCGAGCAGGACCAGGGCGATGAGCCCGGCCCGCAGGCAGGCCATCAACTGACTGCGGGTGTAGACACGCGCGGAGGACGGCCACTCCGACGGCTGGAAGGCCGACCCCGAATCCATCGAAGACGACGCCATCAGACGCTCCTCCTGTGCACGCTGTTTACCTCCCCGGACCCTGCGCTCAGTGAGATCAGTCACAAGCCCACTCGTGTGACGGCGATCATAACCCCTTGTGATCGCGCTGAGAAATCGACTGGCAAATGCTGTCACTTAACACCGTGTGACGCCAAATTAGTTAGCACGGCAACGTATTTCGCTCGGGGCGATCGTGGCCTGTTGATCGCGTAGGCGGTGGGCGGGCAGGTTATCCACAGAAACCCCGGCGGACTGGGGCGGGCTCTGTGGATGAAGCTGTGGAAACTGTGGATAGTGTCGTCCGGGCGATTATTGCTGCTCTCCCGTCCTGGCCACCCGGGCGGAGCGCGTGCCAGCATGAAGTCATGGATGACACCGACGTGCGGCAGGTGGCGATCGGCGACGTTCCGGTCGAGTTCGACAAGAACGTGGTTCTGCTGGACGTGCGCGAGGACGACGAGTGGCAGCGAGGCCATGCGCCGGGCGCCCAGCACATCCCGATGGGGGAGGTGCCCGCGCGGATGGCCGAGATCGACAACAAGGCGCAGTTGTTCGTGGTCTGCCATGCCGGCGGCCGCTCGCAGCGGGTCGCGCAATACCTGGTCCGCAACGGCTACGAACCGGTCAACGTCACCGGCGGCATGCTGGCCTGGGCGGGGGCGGGACGCCCTGTGGTCACCGACGCCGGAGATGCCGGCACGGTCTGACTTACTCTGGTCCGATGATCCAAGTGTGTTCCCAGTGCGGGACGCGGTGGAACGTGCGCGACCGGCAGCGGGTGTGGTGCCCGCGCTGTCGTGGCACCCTGCTCGCACCGTCTGGCCACGCTTCCGGATCCGAATGGCGCAGCCCGGCCCGGGACGCCGCGCCGCAGGGTCAGCGGCTCCCGTCCGGTTACCGCTGGGTGGCCGTCCGGCCCGGCGCGCCGCCGCGTCCGCGCCGTGGGCGCCGTGACCTCGGTCCCACCCCCCGATACCAGACCATCCCGCGCTGGGGCCTGGTCGAGCAGTTCGACACCCCGGTCGAGCAGACCGCCCCGCGCACCGGGCCGTCGGCGACCGCGGTGCGGATGACGCTGGTGATGGCGGCCGCCGCGCTGGGTGCCGCCGCGTTCGTCCATCTCGTGCGCTACGTGCTGCTGATCATCAACCGCTCGGTGCTGCTGCACCCGTGGATCGCCGGAGCGGCCACCTGGGGTGGCGTCGCGGTCAGTGTGGTGGCGGCGTTCATGACGGTCGCCGGCATCGTCGTGCTGATGAACTGGCTGATCGCACGGCGGGCGGCGGCGTTCGGTCATCTCGGCCAGCCGGAACCCAGATCCAGGTGGATGCTGCGCCTGGGCTGCCTGATCCCGTTCGTCAACCTGCTGTGGGCCCCGGTCTTCGTGACCGAACTCGCCGGCGCCGAAGAGCGACAGCGCCGGCTGCAGAGACCGATCCTGCTGTGGTGGCTGCTCTGGGTCGCGAGCACCGCGGTGTCGGTGTTCGCGTTCGCGACCAGTTTCACCGCCGACCCGCAGGGCATCGCGGACAACACGGTCGCCACGGTCGTCGCGTATCTGGTCGCCGCCGCCGCGGTGCTCGCCGCGTTACGCGTGTTCCTCGGTTTCGAGCGGCAGCCGGTGGAGCGGCCGTCCCGGCGCTGGGTCATGGTCGAGGCCATGCCCGGCAAACCGGCCCACCGAGCCGTCGCCGAGGACGAAGGAAACCCCGACGCCCCGGGCCGATCCGAGGACTCCGTGGACGCCGAACCCGCGCGTGCGGTTGAGCGTTCCGGGGCGAACCCGGCAGCATAGCCCCATGAGCTCCGGCGGGACGTTCGGCGGTCATCCATTCGTGGTCGCTCACCGAGGTGCGTCGGCGGATCGCCCGGAGCACACCAGGGCGGCCTACGAGCTTGCGTTGGAGGAGGGCGCCGACGCGGTCGAATGCGACGTGCGACTGACCCGCGACGGGCATCTGGTGTGCCTGCACGACCGCAGGCTGGACCGCACGTCGAACGGAACCGGCCTGGTCTCCGAGATGACGCTGGCGCAGCTGCGCGATCTCGACTTCGGTTCCTGGCACCCCGGTTCGAAGGCGGACGGCAGCATCGGGGGCACCGGGCTGCTGACGCTCGAAGAACTCGTCACGTTGGTCCTGGACTGGAACCGGCCGGTGAAGATGTTCATCGAGACGAAGCACCCCGTCCGGTACGGCGCACTGGTGGAGAGCAAGGTGCTCGCGCTGTTGCACCGGTTCGGTATCGCGGCACCGGCATCCGCCGATCTGGCGCGCGCGGTGGTGATGTCCTTCTCCGCGGCCGCGGTGTGGCGAGTGCGGCGGGCGGCCCCGATGCTGCCCACGGTGCTGCTCGGGGAGACCTCGCGTTTCCTCGGTGGCGGTGCGGCCACCACAGTCGGCGCCACCGCGGTGGGGCCTAGCATCGCGACCCTGCGCGAATACCCGGAGCTCGTCGACCGGGCGGCCGCCCAGGGCCGCGCGCTTTACTGCTGGACCGTCGACCACTACGAGGACGTGCAGTACTGCCGTGACCTCGGAGTGGCCTGGATCGCGACCAACCACCCGGGCCGCACCAAGTCGTGGCTCCAGACCGGGGCGACCGGCGTCGAACGCGACTAGAGCGCGCCGCCGGCGGCCTTCGGTGCCGTCGAGTCCGCCGACGGCGCGGCGATCTCACGCGCGACGTAGTCCTCCAGGTGGAACAGGTCCGAGCCCGCCCGTTCGGCGATGCGGACCAGCGTGGTCATCAGCGAGACCTCTTCCACCTGCTCCTTCAGGAACCACTGCATGAACTGCTCGCCGAGGTAGTCGCCCTCGTCGCGGGCGGTGGCGGCCAGACTGCTGATCTGCTCGGTCACGGCACGCTCGAGATCGAGCGCCAAGGCGATGGCGTCGCGGGGTGTGTCGAACGCGTTGCGCACCGGATCGACTGCGGGGATCTCGGCCTCGACGCCGCGGTCGATCAGGTACTGCACCAGCATCATCGCGTGATTGCGCTCCTCGACCGACTGGCGATAGAAGAACTTGGCCAGTTGCGGTAGGTCGGAGCTGTCGAAATACACCGCGATCGCGAGGTACTGCTGGGACGCACCGAGTTCGCTGCGCACCTGGTCGTTGAGGAGCCGGTGGAACTTGGTGTCGAGGGCGTCGGTGGCGGCGGCGGAAGTCATGGCCCGAGAATAGACCAGGTCATACCTGCTTTTCAGCAAAGGTCATCCTTACCGAGGCAAGCTTCGCCTTAGTAAGGATGGGCATGGTGACGTGGCCTACACAATTTGCTGGCTGGCGCCAAGATGTCTACAGACGTCTACCGGCGGCCGGCGTCGATGACGTCCTGAGGGATGGGTGAGTCCGACGCCAATGCGGAGAACAGCCGCTGCGCGGCGTCGGTGTCCCAGACCACGATGGATCCCGATCCGTTGGAGGTGAACTCTCCGATCGGCACCGTCACGTTCACGACGTCGCCGCGCAACCCCCACGCCAGCCGGGCGAGGTCCCACACGTGGTCGCCGTCGTCGACGGCCACGGTGTCCGCCGCGGCCCGCAGCATCGGATACCAGCGCAGCGGGTTGAGCAGCACGGTCGGGCTGGACGCGCGTTCCACCAGCGCGGCCATGAACTGGCGCTGGTTGGCCATCCGGTCCAGATCCGCGCGTGGGGTGGCGCGGGACCGCACGAAGCCCAGCGCCGACCGCCCGTCGAGGCGCTGGCATCCGGCGGGCAGGTCGATGCCGGCCAGCGGGTCGCTGATCGGCTCCGCCGGACACATCGTCACCCCGCCGACGGCGTCGACCAGCCCCGCGAACCCGCCGAAGCCGATCTCGGCGTAGTGGTCGATACGCAGACCGGTCGACGCCTCGACGGTCTGCGCGAGCAACTGCGGACCACCGGCGGAGAATGCGGCGTTGATCTTGTCGCTGCCGTAGCCAGGGATCGAGACGTAGGAATCCCGGGGGATCGACACCATCGTGGCCGGAGTGCTGCCGCCCAGGCCGGGCAGATGCACCAGCAGGATCGTGTCGGTGCGGCCACCGCCGAGTTCACCGCCGGTGGCCAGCGCGGCCTGCTGCTCGGGAGTCAGGCCCTCGCGGGCATCGGAACCGACCAGCAGCCAGGTGGTGCCCTTGCCCTGTGCGGGGCGATCGGCCAGACCGGTCAGCGCGGGCACCCGGGTCAGCGACGAATCGATCCACACGCCGGCGGCGACCGTGCCGACGGCGGCCACCAGCACGAGCACCGCCGCGATGCGGAGCAGACGGCGCAGCCGCCGGGGTTTTCTGCGGGCAGCTGTCGGGGGCGGGGGTGGTGCGGGAGCGGTCTTTCGTTGCCGCGGTGGCGGGGGCGGCGGCGGTGGTGAGGCCGGTCGCGGCCGGGCGGGCGGCAGGTTGGGCGACGGTGGGTGACGCGTCGGCGGAGACGGCGCCGGCCTGCGCGGCGGCGTCGGCGGGTTGGGCGGCCACACGGGACGGTAGTTCGGGTCGCGCCGGATCACCTGTGACGGCTCACGACGGCCCTGGCCTGGGCGCGGAGGAGGAGGCGGAACCGGCCCCGGGAGCGGCGGCCGCTTGTCGGTCACGACAAGAATGTACGCGCCGGCGCTGTCGGCAGCGGTGTCGCCGCACGGTCAGAGTAGCCAGCTGATCTGGTCGTAGAGCAGCGAATACCCGACGAACGCAACCGCGTCGATCAGGGTGTGCGCGATGATCAGCGGCCACAGTCGACCGGTGCGCTGGTACACGTAACCGAACACCAGGCCCATCGCGATATTGCCCAGACCGGCTCCGAAGCCCTGATAGAGGTGGTAGATCCCGCGCAGCACGCTCGAGGCGAGCAGCGCCGTCCACGGGTTGACCTGCAGTTGGCGCAGCCGGGTCAGCAAGAATCCGACCACGACCACCTCCTCGGCCCAGCCGTTGCCGAAGGACAGCAGCAACAGCAGTGGAATCCGCCACCAGGTGTCGTTGAGTTCGGCAGGCTCGACGGACGCGTTGAGTCCGAGCAGCCGGGCGATCTGGTACAGCGCCAGCCCGGGCACCCCGATCAGCAGCGCCAGCCCGACGCCGCCGAGAACATCTGCGCGCCAACGGATCGGGGCCAGACCGATGCGGGCCGGACCGTCTCCGCCGCGCCACAGCAGGTACACCGCCAGTGCGCCCCAGGCCAGCAGCTGGAACAGCACGGCCAGGTTCAAGCCGAGGTCGATCAGGTCGAACGGTGAGCGGATCGGGTTGAGCGCCACGATCTGATCGGACAAACCGAGCAGGACGCTCTCGATGAGGCGCAGCAGCGCGGTGTAGCCGCTGAGGGCGAACGTCACCGCCAGCACGACACCGATCTCGACGCGCAGTGCGCGCCGCTGCTCGTCGGTCGGTCCTTCTGCGGTCACGCCCACCGCAGACACGGTAGTGGCCGCGTCGGCTGGGGACGGCTCAGGCGCCGCGGGCGCGCAGGCCGTTGAGGAACGGGCAGCCCATCAGTACCCGGATGGCCTGGCTCAGGCCGGTCACGTCGTCGACCGGACGGGTGAACGGCAGTCGGACGTCGTGGTCGCCGTCCTCGCTCTCCACCCGTAGCTGCACCCCGTAGCGGTCCAGCCCGAGAGGTCGTACCCGACCCTGCCGCAGCGAGGTGGGCAGCCGGGCTGCCAGCCGGTCGACCACGTCGCGGTGTGCCGACTCCATGTGCTGCAACCAACACGACTCCATGGCGTAGAACGGGTCCGGTCGTGCCCCCAGCAGGGCGCTGAGCGCGACGGACTCGGCGCCGGTCGAGTCCGCGACCACCACCGACTCGATCTCCAGCCGCATCAGCGCGTAGCGGGTCTCGTCGCGGTGTCCGCTTCCGGGACCGCGATGCCCCGCCTCGACCTGCAGCAGAGCCGGGTTCGGTTCCGCTGCGGCGATCAGATCCAGCAGCGCCGGCACCTCGGGGAGCGGCACGTCGCGCAGCCTGCCCTGAATCCAGACCAGCGAGCGCACCGGTTCCCGCAACGGCAGCGGCGCGTAGTCGGTCATCTCCAGGACGGCCTGGATGCCCGCGTTGCCCTTCGAGGTCACCTCGGCGGCCAGCGGGCCGTCCCCGGGCACGGTGATCGCGAACGACCCGTCGTCGAGCAGGTGGTGCACCGGCGTGGCCGTCGGGTCGATGCCTTCCACGGCGAGCATCGCGCCCCCGGCCCGTGCGCAGGCGCTGCGGATCCGCTCCGCGGTAGTGGGGGCTGAAGTCGCTGTCGATGGGGTCATCGCCGCCTCCTCAAGTTGGTAAGGTGAGGCTAACTTAACTACCCTCGCCACCGCCGCGCAAGGGCTTCCGCAGCGGAACGGGATTACCGGGGCAACCGTTAGGGTGGTGCGGTGCCCGGCATCGCATACCTCGGCCCGGAGGGGACGTTCACCGAGGCGGCGCTGCGCGCCATCGAGGCCAGCGGGCTGATCCCGCCGCCGACCCCGGACGCCGGGCCGGAGCCCGTGACCCGGATCCCCGCCGAATCCACCTCGGCCGCGCTGGCGGCCGTGCGGTCCGGCGACGCACACTACGCCTGCGTGCCGATCGAGAACTCGATCGACGGGTCGGTGATCCCGACCCTGGACAGCCTGGCCGTCGGCACCCCACTGCAGATCTTCGCGGAATTGACCCTGGATGTGGCGTTCACGATCGCGGTGCGTCCCGGCGTCGCCGCGGCGGACATCCGCACCGTGGCCGCCTATCCGGTGGCGGCCGCGCAAGTCAGGCGCTGGCTCGCCCAGCGGCTGCCGCACGCCGAACTGGTGCCCGCCAATTCGAACGCCGCGGCCGCACAGGACGTGGCGGCCGAACGCGCGGACGCCGCCGTCAGCACCGCGCTCGCCACCGAGCGGTACGGCCTGGAGGCGCTGGCCCGCGACGTCGTCGACGAGCCGAATGCACGAACCCGGTTCGTGCTCGCGGGCCGCCCCGGTCAGCCCCCGAAGCGCACCGGCGCCGACCGCACCTCGGTGGTGCTGCAGTTGGCCAACGTGCCCGGCGCGCTGGTGTCGGCGCTGACCGAGCTGGCCGTCCGCGACATCGACCTGACCAACATCGAATCGCGGCCCACCCGCACCGAACTGGGCACCTACAAGTTCTTCCTCGACTTCGTCGGGCACATCGACGACGTGCTGGTCGCCGAGGCCCTGCGGGCGCTGTACCGCCGCTGCGCGGACGTGCGCTACCTGGGGTCCTGGCCGACCGGCGAGGTCGTCGGCGCGGTGCCGCCGCCGACGGACGGCGCGACGGCGTGGTTGGACCGGCTCCGGGAGGGGCGACCGTGAGCGGGCGCCTGGTGCTGGTGCGGCACGGCCAGACCCACAGCAACGTGGCACGCCGGCTCGACACGCTGCCGCCGGGGGCTGAGCTCACCGATCTCGGGCGCGACCAGGCCCGCTCGTTCGCCCGGACGCTGGCCCGTCCGCCGGCGCTGGTCGCGCACTCGATGGCGATCCGCGCCGTCCAGACCGCGCACCACATCACGGCCGAGCTCGCCGCGCCGGCGCACGGCCGCCACGAACTCGAAGGTCTGCACGAGGTGCAGGTCGGTGAGCTGGAGAACCGCGACGACGAGGCCGCCCACGACCAGTTCAACAGCATCTACCGGCGCTGGCACGAAGGAGAACTCGATCTCGCCCTGCCCGGCGGCGAGTCGGCGCGGCAGGTGATCGACCGATACGTGCCCGTGCTCGAGCAGCTGCGGATGCGCTACCTGGACGATCCGGGCTGGCACGACGACATCATCGTCGTCAGCCACGGCGCCGCCATCCGTCTGGTGTCGGCGGTACTGGCCGGGGTGGACAGCCGGTTCGCGGTCGACCACCACCTGGCCAACACCGAATCCGTGGTGCTGGCCCCGGTCACCGAGGGCCGGTGGAGCTGTGTGCAGTGGGGCAAGTTCACCCCGCCGTTCGACCCGGACACCCCGGTGACGACCGGCGTGGACCCGGCGGCCTCAGCCGACCCGATGGGCTGAGACCGTCACGTGCTCGTCGCACACGCATCCGACCGCGCTGCAGTCGAGGTGGATCTCATGGACGCTGTCGGTGGCGATGCAGCCGTCCTCGGTGCATTCGGCACGACGGTAGGCGTGGTGGATGAGCGCGCCGTGGCAGTGCTCCAGCCCTGAACGGCAGGCGCGGCACTGATTGGTCATGCCCCGTTCATAGCACCCGCCGGTGACGGGTCCCGGTTGCCGCGCGGCCATTTCACGAACGGGCCGGGCGGACGGGTCAGCCCCAGCCGAGTTCGTGGAGGCGGTCGTCGTCGATACCGAAATGGTGGGCGATCTCGTGGATCACGGTGATGGCCACCTCGTCGACCACCTCCGCTTCGCTGTCGCAGATGTCCAGCAGGGCCCCGCGGTAGATCGTGATGGCGTCCGGCAACGAGCCGGCGGCATACCAGGAGTCCCGTTCGGTCAGTGCGACGCCCTCGTAGAGACCGAGCAGTTCGGGTTCTTCCTCGTTGCGGTCGGCGACGAGGACGACCACGTTGTCGATCGCCTTGGCCAGCTGCGGCGGGATCAGATCCAGCGCGTCGCCGACCAGCTCGTCGAACCGTTGCGGGCTCATCCGCACGGCCATCGGGCTACACCCCGGGTGGCGGCGGCGGTGGCGGTGCGAGCGGCGGACCGGGCACCGGTGGCGCCGGTGCGGGAGGCGGTGGCAGCTGATCTACAGGCGGAGGCGGAGGCGGAGGCAACTGGTCGGCAGGGGGCGCGGGCGGAGCCGGCGGCGCTCCGTTGAGGAACGTGTTACCCGACTCCGGAACCTGACCGGCCGGCTGCTCGGGCTGTGCCGGGGTCTGCGGCCCGTGCACGGTCGACTGCTGGCTGTCATCGGAGCTCGAACCCGACGAGCTCGAAGACGACGAGCT
Organism: Mycobacterium sp. SMC-8; assembly: GCF_025263565.1. NCBI lineage: Bacteria > Bacillati > Actinomycetota > Actinomycetes > Mycobacteriales > Mycobacteriaceae > Mycobacterium > Mycobacterium sp. SMC-8. The sequence goes on along the minus strand of NZ_CP079865.1, from coordinate 1,185,913 downwards.
CGAAGACGACGAGCTTGAACTCGACGAGTCCGACGAGCTGCCGGACGACTCCGGCATCGGGATCGGCGGCAGGTTCAGGCGCTCCTCCGGGATGTCCGGCGGGGGGACGGGTGGCTGCCCGTTGATCATCAACGGGCCCTTGGCGCTGTTGAGCAGAGTCGACCAGCCGCCGTTGCCGAGGGTGGCGCCGATGCTGCACGACACCTGGCGGCTGCCCGCTGACCAGCTCGGTAGCGACACCGTGCTGTAGACCAGCGTCAGCGTGGTGTCACGCAGTTTGATCGGGGCCAGGTAGGCGTCGGTCAGCTTGGTGCACTCGTCCTTGATGAACGTGTCCTGCTCCGGCTCGGGCGGGACCGCGTCCGGGAATTTCGCGGCCAGGTTGACCGCACCGGTGACCTCCATCGCGTGCGGTGCGGCGCAGTCGATGGGAATGTCGGTGGGCTGATTGGTCGCCGAGTCGATACCCAGGCAGGTGCCCGCAGGCCACACCTTCGACTGGTCGATCTCGGCGACCCTGCCCTTAAACGGCAGCTGCTGGTTGTTCGGGCCGGGCAGCTGCAGGCCGCACAGCATGCGCCGCTCACCCGACTGCCGCCAGGCTTTGTCACCGGACCACAGCATGCTGATGGTGAAGCGGGAGTTGGGATCGAAGCGCACCCCGAGGTAGCGCTTGACCGCGGCCGAGCACTGCTCCTGGCTGATCTGCTGGATGCGTGCCGCCGACGGCGGCGCGGCGTCCGGGCCGTACTCACTGCCCGGGAACGTCCGCATGTCCACCGACTGCGCCACCTCAAACCGGTGCTCACCGGCGCAGTCCACGATCTCCGCGGCGTCCGGTGTGCGGTCCGGCCAGTTCAGGCAGTCGCCGCTCTTGGCATGGTCGAACGTGTCGTTGCCGCGGGGGCCGAGTGAGATCGAGTTGGCGGTGAGCCCGCCGTTCGGGTCGGTCGTCGGGAGGGCGGTGATCACCCCGGCGATCAGAAGGCCGCCGAGGGCCGTCAACAACAGCGCGCGCCGGGTCGACGCGGCCTGCAGACTCCGCCACCACGGGCTCGGTGTCGGGCCAGGTATCTCTGACATCCGCTCCATTGTGACAGGCGTGTCAGGTGCTGTGACAAGTGATGCAATTGTAAAGTTATGCGGCTGGAGCCGGCTCGGCGGCGACGTTGCGCGGTTATGCCAGGACCCCGGCCGACCCCGTAGGGTTGCGCCCGTGATCGACCTGAAGGTGCTGCGAGAGAACCCCGACGCCGTACGCGCTTCACAGCTGGCCAGGGGCGAGGACCCCGGTCTCGTCGACGCGCTCGCCGACGCCGACACCGCGAGGCGGGCCGCGATCTCGGCCGCCGACAACCTGCGCGCCGAGCAGAAGGCCGCCAGCAGGCTGGTCGGCAAGGCCACCCCGGACGAACGGCCGGCGTTGCTCGCCGCGGCCAAGGACCTCGCCGAGAAGGTCAAGGCCGCCGAGTCCGCCCAGGCCGAGGCCGAACGGGTCTACAGCGCCGCCCACATGGCCATCTCGAATCTCATCATCGACGGTGTCCCGGCCGGCGGCGAGGACGACTTCGTGGTGCTCGACACCGTCGGCGAGCCGAGGGCCATCGACAACCCGAAGGACCATCTCGAGCTCGGCGAGTCGCTCGGGCTGATCGACATGGAGCGCGGTGCCAAGGTGTCGGGGTCGAGGTTCTACTTCCTCACCGGGTTCGGCGCGCTGCTGCAGCTCGGCCTCTTCCAGCTTGCGGTGCGCACCGCCACCGAGAACGGCTTCACGCTGATGGTGCCGCCTGTGCTGGTGCGGCCCGAGATCATGGCAGGCACCGGCTTCCTCGGCGCCCACGCCGACGAGGTGTACCGCGTGGAGGCCGACGACCTGTACCTGGTCGGGACCTCTGAAGTGCCGCTGGCCGGCTACCACTCGGGCGAGATCCTCGACCTGTCGGCCGGGCCGTTGCGCTACGCCGGGTGGTCGTCGTGCTTCCGCCGTGAGGCCGGCAGCTACGGCAAGGACACCCGCGGCATCATCCGGGTGCACCAGTTCGACAAGGTGGAGGGCTTCGTCTACTCCAGACCCGAGGACGCCGAGGCAGAGCACACCCGGCTGCTCGGCTGGCAGCGGCACATGCTCGGACTGATCGAGGTGCCCTACCGGGTGATCGACGTCGCCGCAGGCGATCTCGGCTCGTCGGCGGCGCGCAAGTTCGACTGCGAGGCGTGGTTGCCGAGCCAGCAGGCCTACCGCGAGCTGACGTCGACGTCGAACTGCACGACGTTCCAGGCGCGCCGGCTGTCGGTGAGGTACCGCGACGAGAACGGCAAGCCGCAGACCGCCGCCACGCTCAACGGCACTTTGGCCACCACCCGGTGGCTGGTCGCCATCCTGGAGAACCACCAGCAGCCGGACGGCAGCGTGCGCGTCCCCGAAGCGCTGGTGCCGTATGTCGGCACCGATGTGCTGAAGCCGAAAAGCTAACGGGCGTCCAGGAGTTCGTCGAGCACCTCGATGAACTCCTCGGGTCGCTCCGGCGTGCACGCCGGGTCCAGCCGGGTCCCGTCGACGTCGAACGTCACCAGCGTGGAGCGCCGCATCCGGTTCACGTCCAGCGGTAGCCAGCGACGGAAATCCGAGGTGCCCCACAGTCGGAAGCGATGGGTGAACGCGCCGAGCGGCTCGGCACGGTATCCGCGGATCTCGCGCAGCGGGATGATCTTCGACGTGCCCGACGGAAAGTGGTAGCGCCGCAACGTGACCGCCTCGCGGTCGAGCTGGATACGGCCGTCGTCGTAGAAGCGGGTGGACCCGCGGGGCTGGGTCACAGCTTCTCCGACCGCAGCTCGTGGCCCTTGGTGGTCAGGCAGCGGCCGCTGGCCAGGTTCCACTGCCAGCCGTGCAGATTGCAGGTCAGCGTCTCGCCTTCCACCACACCGAACTTCGATAGGTCGGCCTTGAGGTGCGGACAGCGCCGCTGAATCTCCCAGCCGTCCAACGTGATCGAGGCGCTGTCGTCGTGAGCCTCGGCAAACCAGCCGTCGGCGTACGCGATCCGCTCGTCGGTCAGGCATTTGAAGAACGTGTAGAGGTATTCGTTATAGCCGCCGACCCGCCACGCCGAGAAGCGGGTGGACAGAAAGATCGTGTTCACCCAGTCGGGCTCGCGGTCACGCAGCACGGTGCGCACCAACTCCGGCGCGATGGCGAAGCCGTACCGGAACTTCTCACCCGGAACAGCTTCGCGCACAGCGCGTTTTGGAAAGTCGATGACCACCGTCTCGTCGTGGCCCGGACCGGACAGGCGCAGTTCGACCGGATAGCCGATGCCGTCGCAGATCTGGTCGGAGGCCAGCATGATCGGCTCGAACAGCTCGCGCAGCGGGTCCAGCAGCGGCGGCCCGGCCGCCGGGGCCCACCCCGCCTTCTGCGCCGCCAGCACCGGCGCCATCCGCTCGGCGTAGTCGGCGATGTACTGGGCCTTGCCTGTGGTGAAGATCGCCAGTACGTCGTCGTCGGGGATCGGGTGGGTCAGCGAGTTCAGTTGCGACCCGGTGAGATCGGCCGTCGACCCGGGGATCATCAGCAGTCCGCCGTCGTGACCGTGGCTGCGCATCTGGTCGAGGAACACAACCTGGTCGGGGAAGATGTTGGCCGGATCGGCGTGGTCGTCGTTGAGGCTGCGCAGCGCGGGATCCAGGAAGCACGGCGGCCCGGCCGACGGCACCACCCACGTCGCGCCGACCTGCGCGATGTACTGGCGGCACCGGTCCATCTGGCGCTGCCGCTTCTGGGTCCCGAACGCCTCCTTGGCGCGTGCCGGCATGTCGTAGACCATCGGATACCAGATCGCTCCGGAGTACTGGAGCATGTGGACGTCGACCTGGCCGAAGTCGGTGTGCAGCACGTCCAGATCGACCGGGCGGGCGTCGTTCATGTTGAACGCGACGGTCTCGCCGTCGTCGATTACCAGGCCGGAGTCACCGATCGGTCCGTCGGCCGGGGCGCGCAGCGCGATGATCATCACGTCCAGATCGCCCTTCGGGCCGCTGACCCGGTGCTTCACCGAGTCGGTGGTCTCGAAGAACGTATGGAAGCCGAGCTTCTCCAGCTCCCGGCGCAGATCCGGCACCGGGAAATCGGGCAGTAGCACCACGGCGTCCTTGTTGACGTGCTCGCGGAGATTTTGCGGGTCGAAATGGTCCTTGTGCAGATGCGACACGTACAGGTAGTCGACGTCACCGAGGGCCGCCCAGTCCAGCTCGCTGTTGTCCGGGAACGGGAACCACGACGCGAAGTACGCGGGGTTCACCCACGGATCGCACAGGATGCTCCCGGCCTTCGTGTCGATACGGAAGCCGGCGTGGCCGACGCTGGTGACCTGCACAGATACCCCTTCTGCACCCGGATCGGGTGCTGTTGGTCCGCCCTGCAGCTTAGCCGGGTGAGAGGGGCTCGTCGTTCCAGTGAGGCCCCGGACGCGGTTCGGTGGGGCACTCACGGCCTGGATGTCCCTCGTGTGTCGCGGATTGGCAGCGCACTACGCTGGCGGCTGTGGAACCGGTATACGGCACTGTCATCCAGCTCGCGCGCCTGGCCTGGCGGGTCCAGGGCCTGAAATTCACGGTGACCGGGGTGGAGAACCTGCCGAAGACCGGCGGCGCGGTGATCGCGATCAACCACACCAGCTACTTCGACTTCACCTTTGCCGGCCTGCCGGCCTACCGGCAGGGCCTCGGGCGCAAGGTGCGGTTCATGGCGAAGAAAGAAGTCTTCGACCACAAGGTCACCGGCCCGATCATGCGCAGCCTGCGTCATATCGAGGTCGACCGCGACAGCGGCGCCGCATCGTTCGAGGAGGCCTGCCGCAAGCTGCGGGAGGGCGAGTTCGTCGGGGTCTATCCCGAGGCGACGATCAGCCGCAGCTTCGAGATCAAAGCCTTCAAGTCGGGCGCGGCGCGGATGGCGATCGCGGCGGAGGTGCCGATCGTGCCGCACATCGTGTGGGGCGCTCAGCGCATCTGGACCAAGGGGCAGCCGAAGAACCTGTGGCGGCCGAAGGTGCCGATCTCCATCGCGGTCGGCAAGCCGATCGAGCCCACGCTGCCCGCGGCCGAGCTGACCACGGTGCTGCACTCACGGATGCAGCACCTGCTCGAGCAGGTGCAGGACGCCTACGGGCCGCACCCGGCGGGCGAGTTCTGGGTGCCGCACCGGTTGGGTGGCGGGGCGCCGACGCTGGCCGAGGCCAACCGGATGGATGCCGAGGAGGCGGCGGCCAAGGCCGCCAAGCGCGGCGCACCGGGGCTGGACACCGGAACCGCCGAGACGCCGGGGTAGGCCGATGGAACCGGTCTTCCGCACCCTGGAGATCACGGCACACCTGGCGGTCAGAGCCACCGGCACACGGATCACCTTTCGCGGGGAGGACAACTTGCCCGCCGTCGGGGGCGCCGTGGTGGCCATCAACCACACCGGGTACGTCGACTGGCTGCCGGCTGCGCTGGCGGCCAGCAGGCGCAAGCGGCGGATGCGGTTCATGATCAAGGCCGAGATGCAGGACGTGCGGATCATCGCGTGGCTCATCCGCCACACCGGGACCATCCCGGTGGATCGCCGCGCCGGTTCGGGTGCCTACGCCGCCGCGGTCCAGGCGCTTCGCGGCGGTGAGCTGGTCGGGGTGTATCCCGAGGCGACCATCAGCCGCAGCTTCGAACTCAAGGAGTTCAAGTCCGGCGCGGTGCGCATGGCCAGGGAGGCGCAGGTGCCGATCGTGCCGCTGATCGTCTGGGGCGCCCACCGGATGTGGACCAAGGATCATCCGAGGGCGTTGGGACGCAACAAGATTCCGGTCACCGTCGCGGTTGGTGAACCGATCCGGCCGGACGGCGGCGATGCCGCCGGTCTGGACCGGGAACTGCGCGCGAAGATGACCGATCTGCTGCACGAGGCGCAGAAAGGCTACCCGCGACCCAGCGGTGCGTTCTGGGTGCCGCGCCGGCTGGGCGGCGGAGCGCCGACGCCGCAGGAAGCCAGACGTCTGGAGGAGGCCGAGTTGGCGGAGCGGGCGCGTAGACGGGCCGAAAACCGGTGAAGCCGTTGCTGATCGCCACCGACGTGGACGGCACACTGCTCGACGACGACGAGAACGTCAGTCCGAGAACCCGTTCGGTGGTGCGTGCCGTGGTCGACGGCGGCGCACAGTTCGTGCTCGCGACGGGCCGGCCGCCGCGGTGGGTGCCGCCGATCGTGGACCAACTCGGGTTCGCCCCGATGGCGGTGTGCGCCAACGGCGCGGTGATCTACGACCCGGCGACCGATCGGATCGTCTCGGCGCGGACGTTGGCCACCGACGCGCTGGCCCGGCTCGCCGAGATCGCCACCCGGATCATCCCGGGCGCCGGGCTGGCGGTGGAGCGGGTAGGGAACAGCGCGCACGACGCCGCCACTCCGCAGTTCGTCAGCTCGCCGGGATACGAGCACGCCTGGCTGAACCCGGACAACACCGAGGTCTCGATCGAGGATCTGCTGAGCGCACCGGCGGTCAAGCTGTTGATCCGCAAGGCCGGGGCGCGCAGCGCCGACATGGCCGCCGCGCTGGCCCCGCACATCGGGGTCGAGGGCGACATCACCTACTCCACGAACAACGGGCTCATCGAGGTGATGCCACTGGGCATCAGCAAGGCCGCGGGTATCGAGGAACTGGCCCGGCCTCAGGGGATCGACGCGGCCGACGTGGTGACCTTCGGCGACATGCCCAACGACGTGCCCATGCTGGACTGGGCCGGGCTCGGCGTCGCGATGGGCAACGCTCACCCCGACGCCGTCGCGGCCGCGGACGAGGTGACCGCCACCAACGCGGAGGACGGCGTCGCCCGCGTCCTCGAGCGGTGGTGGCTGTAGTCGATAGACCACAGGGATCTTGCAGGACACTCTCACCTTCCGGTAAGTGCCCGGGTTTGCTCCTGGCATGATGTCCGGTGTGGGGGGTGGGTATGGCCCCGCGGCGTCGACCGCCGTGGGGTATTTCCTCGCAGCAGCCCGCAGGCAGCCGGTCGGGATGCTGATCGAGGGTGAGGCGGGCATCGGTAAGACCACGCTGTGGGCCGGAGCGCTCGCGCGCGCCGCCGAGGCCGGATTCGTGGTGCTCTCGGCGCGCACCGGCGAGGCCGAGAGTGGGCTGGCGCACGCCGCCGTCGCCGATCTGTTGAGCACCGTCGACCAGGACGTGCTGGCGGCGCTGCCCGGCATGCAGCGGCTGGCCGCCGACCGTGTCCTGCTGCGCAAGAACACCTCCGGCCGGCAGACCGACGAAAGGGTCACCGCCGCAGCACTGTTGAGCACCGTGCAGATTCTGGGGGCGCAGGCCCCGGTGCTGATCGCCGTGGACGACGTGCAGTGGCTCGACCCGTCCAGTCGCGCGGTGCTGGCGTTCGTGGCCCGCAGGCTCAGAGGACCCGCCGGTGTCGTCGTCACCGAACGGACCGGCGCGCAGGTCGGGGAGCCTGCCGCCTCCTGGCTGCAGGTCGGCACCGGTGCGCTGACCCGGGTGCAGGTCACGCCGATGAGCCTGGGCGCGCTGCACGCCATGCTGTCGGCTCGCCTGGGGCGCAGGTTCTCACGACCTGCGATCGTGCGGATCGCCGAGGTGTCGGGCGGCAACCCGCTCTACGCGCTCGAGCTGGCACGGGTGATGGACGGCGAGTCGTGGGGGCCGGCGGTGCGGTTGCCCGCGACGTTGGCAGAGCTGGTCCGGTTGCGGGTGGACCGACTCGACCTGCAGGTGCGCGACATGCTGCTGGCCGCCGCGTCGGCGACCGCACCGACGGTGGACCTGATCGCCGAAGCCGTTGAGCGCAGCGCAGATCAGGTGACCACGATGCTGGAAGCCGCGGAGGTCTCCGGCGTTGTCGTCATCGAGGGCAACCGGGTCCGCTTCACCCACCCGCTGCTGGCCAGTGGCATCTACGACAGCGCGCCGCCGGCCCGGCGGCGCGAGCTGCATCGTCGACTGGCCGACCTCAAGCAGCACCCCGAACTGCGCGCGCGGCACCTGGCGATGTCGGCCACCGTCGCCGACGACGCCACGCTGGCGGCGCTCGACGCGGCGGCCGACTCGGCGCGTCACCGTGGGGCGCCCGCGGCAGCCGCCGAGTTCATGGAACTGGCGATCCGGCTCGGCGGCGACAGCGTGTCCCGGCGGATCCGTGCGGCCGAACACCACTACGCCGCCGGCGACATGCCGCGGGCAGCCACCCTGCTCGACGGCGTGATCGGCGAACTGGGCTCAGGCGTGCTGCGCGCGATCGCGCTGAATCTGCTTGCCGGCGTGCGGATTTTCGAGGACGACTACGGCGCGGCCGTCGCCCTGCTGGAGCGCGCCTGCGTGGACGCCGAGGGTCACGACGCCGTGCACGTGTCTGCGCTGCTGATGCTGGGGTTCGCCCAAGGGATGACCGGGGCGTTCGACCGTCAGATCGCGTCGGTGGACCTGGCCGTCGAGATCGCCGAACGCACCCGGATGCCGGCGTTGACCAGCCAGGCGCTGGCAACGTCGGTGTATGTCCGGTGCCAGGCCGGGGACGGACTCGACGAAGCCGCGCTGCAGCGTGCGGTCGACCTGGAGGACGTCGACGCAGCGATCCCGGTCCCGTTCCGGGCCAGCGCGACCCGCGGCCTCACCCTGGCCATCACCGGTCGTCTCGACGAGGCCGACCGGCAGCTCACCGACATCGCCGAGCGGTGTGTGCAGCGCGGCGCCGAACACGACGTGATGGCTGTGACGGGGTACCGCACGCTGGTGGCGATCTGGCGCGGCCGATACGACGAGGCGGACCGGCATGCCGCGGACCTTCTGGAGCGAGCCCGGCAGGTCGGTGGGTCGATGGTGATCCCGACCAGCATCTGCGCGGTGGCGGCCGCCTACCGCGGCCGCGAGGCCCATGCGCGGGAACTGGCGCACAGCGCACTCGAGCGGGGCGCCGGGTACGCGGCGCTGACGGTCTGGGCGCGTGCGGCGCTGTCGTTTCTGCACGTGTCGCGCGGTGACCACTCCCGCTCGGCGGCGATGGCCGAACCGCTGATCGAGCTGTACCGGCCGTTCAGGGGGACCGAGCTGATCGGATGCTGGTTCGTGCCCGACGCCGTGGAGGCGCTGATCGCGCTCGGCCGGCACGGTGAGGCCGAGCCGATGATCGCTGCGTTCGAGCGCAACGGCGCGGCGCTGGACCGGGCGTGGCTGCTGGCTGTCGGAAACCGTTGCCGGGCAATGCTGTGCGCGGCGCAGGGTGACCTGGACGGCGCTCTTGCCGCGGTCGGGCGGGCGATGGTCCAGCACGATCGGTTGCCGATGCCGTTCGAGCGGGCCCGCACCCAGCTGGTGATGGGTGGTATCCAGCGCAGCCTGCGCCGCCGGGACACGGCGGCCGGCACGGTACGCGGCGCGCTGCGCCAGTTCGAACAGCTCGGCACGCCGCTGTGGGCCGAGCGGGCCCGCACGGAACTGGCGCGCATCGACGCCGGAGACCGCAGCGGCGCCGAGCTGACCGATTCCGAACGCCGGATCGCCGAACTCGTGGCCTCCGGCATGAGCAACAAGGAGGTCGCCGACACGCTGTACGTGAGCGTCAAGACGGTGGAGACCAACCTCACCCGGGTGTACCGGAAACTGGGGATCCGCTCCCGGTCTCAGCTCGGCACCCGGCTGACGTAGCCGGCCGGTCTAGACGGGGTTGCTCGGCGGGGTGAACCGCTCCAACTGCACCGGCTCCGAATCGCCGGTGTCGGGCGGCAATTCGACGGGAACACCGTCGATCACGCGGGTGACGGTGCCCTTCTCCCGGTCGAAGTTCAGGGTGCCGTGCTGGAAGTTCTGCACGATCCACAGCGGTTCGGCGATTTCGGCACTGGTCGGCAGGCCCAACGCGCCGCGCTCGAATCCGAGTGCGCCCCAGGCCTTGTACAGCTCTCCGGTCACGGGCTCGGCGCCGCTCTCGGGGGACCAGTACACCGCGCCGCGCTCGAAGGTCACATAGCGGGTGGCGCCTTCGCCGGACGCCTCGGGTGAGGTCGGCCGGCCGAGGAAACTGTTCATGCCGCCCAGGGATTCCCACTTGGCATGGATGGCGCCGCCACGCAGCGTCTCGGCGAGCTGCTCGGGGCCGGGAGGATCGTTGAATCGGGCTGCGATGTCGCGGATCTGGCCCATCAGAGCGTAGGCCGCGTTGCCCGGGCACTCGGTGGCGCCGACGTCGCGGTGGGTGAAGATCGCCGGCAGCGTCGGCGACGAGCCGAACGGGAACTTGGTGAACGAGCCGCCCTCGGACGGCAGCACCACCGTGCCGAGCGGATCGACCCCGGACTGGCCCAGCACCCACCCCAGAAGCCTTGCGGTGTTGCGCAATTGGATCGGTGTCGGGGGGACGACGTCGAAGTTGCCCAGCATCGCCACGCCCCACGTGTTGTGGTTGAAGCCGCCGGTATGCGCACCCTCGACGGGTCGGTTCATGCCGCCCGCACGTCCTTCGAAGACCTGGCCGTACTTGTCGACCATCGCGTTGTAGGCGATGTCGCACCAGCCCAGGGTCCGGGTGTGGTACTCGTAGATCGATCTGATGATCCCCGCCGAGTCCTGCGGGGTGTAGTCGTTACTCCCCGCAGTGTGGTGCACCACGCCGGCACGGACCCTGCTGTCGTAGCGCGGTTCGCCGCACCGCATGCCTTCGTCGGCGCCCCATTCGGCCCGGTTGATGATGCGCGGCGGCTGACCTGCGGGCGTCGCGGCGTTGGGCATCGGCACCAGGTCCGGCGGCGCCTGCGGCGGGCTGATCAACACCGCGGTGATGTTCTGCGGCAGCGGTTGCTCGACGTTGGCCGGGATGTAGCCGAGTTCGGGGCCGGCGGGTGGCTGCCCGGGCGCGGCCGGCCCGGTCGCGGGCGCGTCGGCGGGGCGGGTCACCGCGATCTGCACGGTCGTGGTGCGCCCGACGAAGATCGGGTCGGTGCCTCGGACCCCGCCCGGTGCGGGCTGGTCGGCGCCGACACCCTCGAGGGGTTCGGCGTCATACCACGGCCCCCACGAGCCGTCGTCCTTTCTGGCGCGCAACCGCACGGTCGTGCCGCCGAAGTCCTGCGAGGTCAGGGCCACCATCGAGAACGGGGTGTCCTGGTGGACTTCGCGGATCGTCTCGCCGCCTCCGAGGTCGGCCAGCGGTTGCTCGACCACCTGCGGTGCGGCCGTCGACGGGGAATCGCCGGAGTCGGGGACTCCGGCGATCGCCAACGGCAGCAGCACCACTGTCGCCGCGAGCGCGGAAAACAGTATCGAAGGTGCGGGACGCCGATACAGCACGGACTGATGTTACTTATGTGCCGTATGTTGCTTGTGTTGCGACACGCGCGCAACGGCACCGCAGAGCGCTCAGGCGCTTCTGCGGTGCCGTTCCGCGACAGGACTGCGGCCGGGCGGTGCTACGCGCCCGGTTCGATCGCGGCCTCGGCGGCCCCCAGCGGGGCGGCCTCGGCCTCGGCGCCCGCTTCACCCGCGGCCTGCGCAACCGGAGCGGCGGGCGGGGCGACCGGCGGCTTGACCGCCGACATGATCGCCGGCATCAGCACGCCCTTGAGGAGGTCGATCGCTTCCCCGGCGCCCAGGGAGTTCGCCGCGCTGGTCAGATCCCCGAGCAGTCCGCCGCTGCTGGAGGCGACCGGCTGGGTCGCGGCCAGCGACGGATCGCCGAGGATCGGGTAGGACCCGAGGGCGGGATCCAGGCCGACCGGCGCGGAGATCGGAATCTCACCGGTGGCGGGCAAGCCCGACGTCGAGATGGGCAGCGCCCCGAGCGCCGGATCGGTCAGCGCCGGCGGGGTGGACAAGCCCGGCGTCGACAGCCCCGGGGTCGCCAGGCCGGTGTCGGCCAGCGACGGCGTGGTCAGGCCGGGGGAGGCCAGTGCCGGGTCGGTCAGGCTCGGGGTGGACAGGCCGGGGTCGGCCAGCGACGGGGTGGTCAGACCCGGGGTCGCCCCGGTCGGGCTGGTCAGCGCAGGATTGGTCAGGGCCGGATTGGCCAGCCCCGGATCCGTCAACGCCGGAGCGGTCAGGCCCGGCATGGTCAGCCCGGGGGAGGCCAGGCTGGGTGTGCCCAGACCCGGTGCGTAGGTGGTCGGGGACGAGGCTCCGGTCCCGGTGAGCAGACTCGTCGGCATCGGCGGCAGGTTGATGCCGAACTGGGAGAGGCCCTGCGAGAGCGCGGAGATCAACTCGCCGGGCAGGTCGGCGATGGACGCGGCCTGGACGAACTCACGGTGCTCAGGCGCGCCGTCACCTGACGGTGGCGCGGACAATTCGGAAACGGCAAGAACTGCTACTGGACTCGCGACTGCCAGAGCCGCGACTGTGCTCATGGCTGTCGAGAGCCGGCGGCGACGTCGGTTCGGCACGGAATGTCCTCTCAAATATGAAAAAGCTCGGATCACGTACTGGGGTACGCGGTCGATGTTACTGACGTGACTGGAGTGTCTAGAGTGACGAGACTGAATCGTGAGCGAATCGCGACCTGCACGGCTCGGTCGTTTCGGGTCGGGCAGCCCCGGTCGGATACCCTTGCTGCCGATGATCTCTCCTGATCCCCGGGCCGCAGCGCGCCCGCAGGCCGACGGATTCGACCTCTTCGTCGTCGGTTCCGGCTTCTTCGGCCTCACCATCGCCGAACGGGCGGCCACGCAACTGGGCAAGCGTGTCCTCGTGATCGAACGCCGTCCGCACATCGGCGGCAACGCCTATTCGGAGGCCGAGCCGCAGACCGGCATCGAGGTCCACAAGTACGGCGCCCACCTGTTCCACACCAGCAACAAGCGGGTCTGGGACTACGTGCGCCAGTTCACGGACTTCACCAATTACCAGCACCGCGTGTTCGCCCTGCACAACGGGCAGGCCTACCAGTTCCCGATGGGCCTGGGCCTGGTCAGCCAGTTCTTCGGCAGGTACTTCACCCCCGACGAGGCCAGGGCGCTGATCGCCGAGCAGGCCGCCGAGATCCACACCGCCGACGCGCAGAACCTCGAAGAGAAGGCCATCTCGCTGATCGGCCGCCCGCTCTACGAGGCGTTCGTCAAGCACTACACGGCCAAACAGTGGCAGACCGACCCCAAGCAGCTGCCGGCGAGCAACATCACCCGGTTGCCGGTGCGCTACACGTTCGACAACCGATACTTCAACGACACCTACGAGGGCCTGCCGGTCGACGGTTACACCCGGTGGCTGGAGAACATGGCCGCCGACGAGCGCATCGAGGTGCGGCTGGACACCGACTGGTTCGATGTGCGTGACGGGCTCCGCGCCGCGAACCCGGACGCCCCGGTGGTCTACACCGGCCCGCTGGATCGTTACTTCGGCTATTCGGAGGGCCGGCTGGGGTGGCGCACGCTGGACTTCGAGGTCGAAGTGCTGCCGACCGGAGATTTCCAGGGCACCCCGGTGATGAACTACAACGACGCCGACGTGCCCTACACCCGCATCCACGAGTTCCGGCACTTCCACCCCGAGCGGTCCTATCCGACCGACAAGACGGTGATCATGCGGGAGTACTCGCGGTTCGCCGAGAACGACGACGAGCCCTACTATCCGATCAACACCGATGCCGACCGCGCGGTGCTGGCCGCCTACCGGGCGCGGGCCAGGGCGGAGACGGCGTCGTCGAAGGTTCTCTTCGGCGGCCGCCTCGGCACCTACCAATACCTGGACATGCACATGGCGATCGCCAGCGCGCTGAACATGTACGACAACACGCTCGCGCCCCACCTGCGCGACGGTGCGCCGCTGGCGGATCCCGAGACAGAAAGCAGTGGAGCATGAGTGACATCCCGTCCGGTGCGCTCGACACCGAGCAGTCACGGGCGGTCAGCCCCCTGGCCCGGATCATCCTGCCGCGGCCGGGCGAGCCGCTCGACGTCCGCAAGCTCTATATAGAGGAATCGGACACCAATGCCCGGCGTGCGCACGCACCGACCCGCACCACACTGGAGATCGGCGCCGAATCCGAGGTGTCCTTCGCCACCTACTTCAACGCGTTCCCGGCCAGCTACTGGCGGCGGTGGTCGATTCTGGAGTCCGTGGTGCTGCGGGTGGAGCTCACCGGCAGCGCCCGTGTCGACGTCTACCGGTCCAAGGCGACCGGCGCCCGGATCACCGTCGGCGGCGCCCCGATCGCCGGCCCCGAGGACGGACCGCCCGCGGTGCTCGAGTTCGAGATCGAGCTCACCCCGTTCGAGGACGGCGGCTGGATCTGGTTCGACATCACCACCGACGCCAAGTCCACGCTGCACCACGCGGCCTGGTACGCGCCGATCGACGCCCCCGGGCGCGCCAACGTCGCGGTCGGCATCCCGACGTTCAACCGACCCGCCGACTGCGTCAACGCGCTGGCCGCGCTGACCTCCGATCCGCGTGTCGACGAGGTGATCGGCGCGGTCATCGTGTCCGACCAGGGCACCAGCAAGGCCAAGGACCACCCGGGCTTCGCGGAGGCGGCCGCCGCGCTCGGCGACCGGCTGGCGATCCACAACCAGCCCAACCTCGGCGGCTCCGGCGGCTACAGCCGGGTGATGTACGAAGCGCTGAAGAACACCGACTGTGAGCAGATCCTGTTCATGGACGACGACATTCGCATCGAACCGGACTCCATCCTGCGCGCGCTCGCGCTGAACCGGTTCGCCAAGCGGCCCACACTCGTCGGCGGTCAGATGCTCAATCTGCAGGAGCCGTCGCACCTGCACGTCATGGGCGAGATGGTCGACTCAGCGAACTTCATGTGGACCAACGCGGTCAACACCGAGTACGACCACAACTTCGCGAAGTACCCGCTCAGCGACGAGGAGAGCGAGCGCAGCCGGCTGCTGCACCGCCGCATCGACGTCGACTACAACGGCTGGTGGATGTGCATGATCCCGCGGCAGGTCGCCGAGGAACTCGGCCAGCCGCTGCCGCTGTTCATCAAGTGGGACGACGCCGACTACGGGCTGCGCGCCGGGGAGCACGGTTACCCCACGGTGACGCTTCCCGGGGCGGCGATCTGGCACATGGCGTGGAGCGACAAGGACGACGCGATCGACTGGCAGGCGTACTTCCACCTGCGTAACCGGTTGGTGGTCGCCGCGCTGCACTGGGACGGCAACATCCGTGGCCTGCTGACCAGCCACCTCAAGGCGACGCTCAAACACCTTCTGTGCCTTGAATATTCGACGGTCGCCATCCAGAACAAGGCGATGGACGATTTCCTGGCCGGCCCGGAGAACCTGTTCGCGATCCTGGAGTCCGCGCTGCCCGACGTGCGCAAGATGCGCCAGCAGTTCCCCGACGCGGTGGTGCTGCCGAGCGCGACGGTGCTGCCGACACCGTCGGACACGAAGTGGCGCAAGAAGGTGCAGATCCCGGTCGGGCCGGCGGCGATCTCGCTGCGGCTCACGCGCGGGGTGCTGCACCAGCTCAAGGCGCACGACCCCGAGCATCACCGCCGCCCGCAGATCAACGTCGCCACCCAGGACGCCCGCTGGTTCTCGCTGTGCAAGGTCGACGGTGTCACCGTCACCACCGCCGACGGGCGCGGTGTGGTCTACCGGCAGCGTGACCGCGAGAAGATGTTCGAGCTTCTACGGGAGTCGTTGAAGCGGCAGGCGCTGCTGGCCCGCAAGTTCCACCGGATGCGCAAGGCCTACCGCGCCGCGCTGCCCACGCTGACGAGTAAGCAGAAGTGGGAGAGCGTGCTGCTCAACGAGTTCGGTGATGACTGACGCTGCGCGCGGCGAAGACGCCGTGCTGGTCGCCGTTCAGCATGCGCTGGCCGAACGGCCCGGAGTGCTTCCCGCGGCGCGCGGGCTGTCGCATTTCGGCGAGCACAGCCTGGGCTGGATCGGCATCGCCGCGCTCGGCGCGCTGCTGTCCCCGCGCCGGCGCCGGGACTACCTCGCCGCGGCGGCCGGGGCCTTCGCGGCGCACGCCGCGGCCGTCGTGATCAAGCGGGTGGTGCGCCGGCAGCGGCCGCACCACCCGGCGATCGCGGTCAACGTCGGGACCCCGAGCCGGCTGAGCTTCCCGTCCGCGCATGCCACGTCGACGACCGCGGCGGCCGTCCTGCTCGCGCGCCCGACAGGGCTGCCGCTGCCGGCTGTGCTGGTACCGCCGATGGCGCTGTCGCGACTGGTGGTCGGCGTGCACTATCCCAGTGACGTGCTCACCGGGGTGGCGGTCGGGGCGGTCGTCGGAAAAGCAGTCGGCAAGCTGGCGGACACGGTCGCCGACCGGGAGCGTAGGAGGGCACCGCGATGAGCACGTCCGAGGTGGGCCAGGAGACCGGTCCGACCCAGGGTCCGCCGCGGAACTTCGCCGCCGGCGTCGTCAAGGCGCTCCGCCCGCGCCAGTGGGTCAAGAACGTGCTGGTGTTCGCGGCGCCGGTGGCTGCGCTGGCCGATGCCAGCTTCGTCGACCGGCTGCGCGAGGACCCGCTGTCGGTGCTGCTGCCCGTCGTGATCGCGTTCGTGGTCTTCAGCCTGGCGGCCTCCAGCGTGTACCTGGTCAACGACGCTCGAGATGTCGAGGCCGACCGCGCCCACCCGACCAAGCGGTTCCGGCCCATCGCCGCCGGGGTGGTCCCCGAGACGTTCGCCTACGTGCTCGCCGCGATCCTCGCCGCGATCTCGCTGGTGGTCTCGTGGCTGGTCACCCCGAACCTCGCGCTGGTGATGGCGGTGTACATCACCGTCCAGCTGGCCTACTGTTTCGGTCTCAAACACCAGCCCGTCATCGACATCTGCATCGTGTCGTCGGGCTTCTTGATCCGCGCCATCGCGGGCGGTGTCGCCGCCGATGTGCCACTGTCCCAGTGGTTCCTGCTGACCATGGCATTCGGGTCGCTGTTCATGGCGGCCGGAAAGCGGTACGCGGAACTGCAACTGGCCGAGCGCACCGGCGCCAAGATCCGCAAGTCGCTGGAGAGCTACACCAGTTCGTACCTGCGGTTCGTGTGGACCCTGTCGGCCACCGCGCTCGTGCTGTGTTACGGCCTGTGGTCCTTCGAGCGTGACGCGACCGGAGGCACCTCCTGGTTCGTGGTCTCCATGGTCCCGTTCACGATCGCCATCTTGCGCTATGCCGTCGACGTCGACGGCGGCCTTGCCGGTGAGCCCGAGGAGATCGCCCTGAAGGACCGGGTGCTCCAGCTGCTGGCGCTGGCGTGGATTGGAACCGTCGGTGCCGCAGTCATCCTCAGTTGAGACGCTGATCGTCCCGGCGGCCGTCCGCCGGCCCGCGATCCCGTCCGATCTGCCGCTGCGGGTGAGCCTGTGGCTCTCGGTCACGCTGGTCGCCGTCCTGTTCGGCTGGGGCGCATGGCAGCGCCGCTGGATCGCCGACGACGGCCTGATCGTGTTGCGCACGGTCCGGAACCTGTTGGCCGGCAACGGCCCCGTGTTCAACGCCGGGGAGCGCGTGGAGGCCAACACGTCCACGGTGTGGTCTTACCTGATGTACCTCGGCGGCCTGGTGGCCGGCCCTGCCCGCCTTGAGTATGTGGCGCTGGTGCTGGCTCTGCTGCTCAGTGTGCTGGGGGCGGTGTTCGTGATACTGGGCACCGCCAGGCTGTACCGGCCGACGCTCAAGGGACGCCGGGCGATCCTGCTGCCGGCCGGGATCCTGGTCTACATCGCGGTGCCGCCGGCGCGCGACTTCGCGACCTCCGGACTCGAGAACGGGCTGGTGCTGGCCTATCTCGGGTTGCTGTGGTGGATGATGGTGGTCTGGGCGCAGGCACTGCGCGGGACGCGCGAGCGCCGGCCGGAGCGCAAGACGGCCACCTCGCGCCCGTTCGACCTGGCGCTGGCGTTCCTGGCCGGCCTGTCGGTGCTGGTGCGTCCAGAGCTCGCCCTGATCGGTGGGCTCGCCCTGCTCATGATGCTGATCGCCGCCAAGGACTGGCGCGCGCGGGGGCTGATCATCGTCGCGGGCGGCCTGCTTCCGGTGTCCTACCAGATCTTCCGGATGGGCTACTACGGCCTGATCTTTCCCGGCACCGCACTGGCCAAGGACGCTTCGGGTGCCAAGTGGCAGCAGGGGTTCGTCTATCTGGCGAACTTCAACCAGCCCTACCTGTTGTGGGCGCCGGCGGTGCTGCTGATCGGTCTGGCGATCATGGTGATGCTGCTGTGCGGAAGGCGGCCCGGGGCCGACAGGCGTGCCCCCGCCGATTCCGGCTGGGTGGCGCGCATGGTGCAGAGCCCTTCGGCGGTGGTGCTTTTCATGCTTGTGAGCGGACTGCTGCAGGGCATCTACTGGATCCGCCAGGGCGGCGACTTCATGCACGGCCGGGTGTTGCTGACGCCGCTGTTCTGTCTTTTGGCTCCGGTTGCGGTGATCCCGCTGATGCTTCCCGACAGCCGCCGGATGGCCAGGGGCGCAAGCTATCTGTACGCGGGCGCTACCGCTGTGCTGTGGGTGGCGGTCGCCGGATGGTCACTGTGGGCGGCTCACAGCCCGGGGATGGGCGCCGACGCCACCCGGGTCACCTACACCGGCATCGTCGACGAACGCCGGTTCTACTCGCAGGCCACCGGGAATGCCCATCCACTGACCGCGGCGGATTATCTGGACTACCCGCGGATGCGCGCGGTGCTCACCGCGATCCGGAACACCCCCGACGGCGCCCTGTGGTTGCCGTCGGGCAACTACGACATGTGGGACGTGGTGCCGGCCTACCCGCCGCCGCCCGACGCGCCGCCGGATTACCGCGGTCCGCAGACGGTGTTCTTCACCAATCTCGGGATGCTCGGCATGAACGTGGGCCTCGACGTGCGGGTGATCGACCAGATCGGCCTGGCGAATCCTCTTGCGGCGCATACCGCGCGGATCGAGGACGGTCGAATCGGCCACGACAAAAACCTGTTTCCCGACTGGGCGGTCGCCGAAGGGCCGTTCCTCAAAGAACCTCCATACATCCCGGCCTATCTGGACGAGGACTGGATCCGCCAGGCCGAGGCGGCGTTGAAGTGTCCGGAGACCGAGGCCGTGCTGAACGCGATCCGGGCGCCGATGAGTCCGAGGCGATTTCTGTCCAATCTGATGCATGCGGTGGAGTACACGAGGTACCGCATCGACCGGGTGCCGCGCTATGAGTTGCAGCGGTGCGGGCTGCCGGTGCCGGAGCCGGTGAATCCGCCCTATACCGGGCTGCCTGCGACCGGACCGTAGCGATTTGTTGGCGGCGAGGGGTTTCTGCTTACGTAACGCTTTAGGTAACGCTGAAGCCATGTCGGTCAGATAAGGCATGTGAAGGGGTCCGTGAGGGCCTCACACCGCCGCAGCGCCCGCGCTCGCGGAAAGAGAGATCACCACAAAGGTGTGGTTGACTACACGGGCAAAGTGGCCGGTTTCTACGACCGTCCGTTCCGGACGGGCGGCCCGTTGCTGCTTACGACAGATGGGAAATAGACAAGCATGAAGCTCGTTGGGAAGCTGCGCGAGGTAGGTCGCCGGCTCACGGTGGCTGCGCTCGCGGCGATTGTGCTGCCCGGCCTGATCAGCGCGGTGGGTGGGTCGGCGACCGCCGGTGCGTTTTCGCGCCCCGGTCTGCCGGTGGAGTACCTGATGGTGCCGTCCGCCGGGATGGGGCGCGACATCAAGATCCAGTTCCAGAGCGGAGGCCCGAACGCCCCCGGCGTGTACCTGCTGGACGGTCTGCGCGCCCAGGATGATTTCAACGGCTGGGACATCAACACCGCCGCGTTCGAGTGGTACGTCGACTCCGGCCTGGCGGTGATCATGCCCGTCGGCGGTCAGTCCAGCTTCTACAGCGACTGGTACAAGCCCGCCTGCGGCAAGGCCGGCTGCAGCACCTACAAGTGGGAGACGTTCCTCACCCAGGAGCTGCCCGCCTACCTGGCGGCGAACAAGGGTGTGAACCCCAACCGCAACGCCGCGGTCGGGCTGTCGATGGCCGGTTCGGCGGCGCTGACGCTGGCGATCCACTACCCCCAGCAGTTCCAGTACGCGAGCTCGCTGTCGGGCTTCCTGAACCTGTCCGAGGGCTGGTGGCCGATGCTGGTCGGCATCTCGATGGGCGACGCCGGCGGCTACAAGGCCGAGGACATGTGGGGTCCCTCCAGTGACCCGGCCTGGAAGCGCAACGACCCGATGGTCAACATGTCCAAGCTGGTGGCCAACAACACCCGCATCTGGATCTTCTGCGGCAACGGCAAGCCGTCGGAGCTCGATGCCGGCGCCACCTCGGGCAACCTGTTCAACGCCAAGTTCCTCGAGGGCTTCACGTTGCGCACCAACAAGACGTTCCAGGAGGAGTACATCGCCGCGGGCGGTAAGAACGGCGTGTTCAACTTCCCGTCCAGCGGTACCCACAGCTGGGGGTACTGGGGTCAACAGCTGCAGCAGATGAAGCCCGACATCCAGCGGGTGCTCGGCGCTGTGCCGCAGCCCTCGGCCCCGGCCGAGCCGGTCGCCGAGCCGGTCTCGGGCGGCTAGCAACTTCACGCATGCGACGGCGGTGATCCTCGAAAGAGGGTCACCGCCGTCGGTCGTATTGGGCACCGGCGGTCGCCGGTGATGTGATTCACTACTGCGGAGCAGGGGCGGGATCCGGCGGCGGCGCGCGAAAGATGAGGTGGCAGATGCACGCGGTGTTTCGAGCGATCGGGGCGGCAGTGCTGGCCGCGGCGGCGATCTTCGGGGGCGTGAGCGCACCGGCCGCCAACGCCCAGGGCGTCGAGATGCTCATGGTGCCGTCGGCGGCGATGGGCCGGGCGATTCCGGTCGCGTTCCAGGGCGGCGGACCGCACGCGGTGGTGCTGCTCGACGCGTTCAACGCCGCCCCCGACGTCAGCAACTGGGTCACCGCGGGCAACGCGATGAACACGCTGTCCGGTACGGGCCTCTCGGTCGCCGCGCCGGCCGGCGGGGCGTGGAGCATGTACACCAACTGGGAGCAGGACGGCAGCAAGCAGTGGGAGACCTTCCTCGCCGACGAGCTGCCGAACTGGCTCGCGGCGAACAAGGGTCTGGCCCCGAACGGGCACGCGATCGTCGGCGCCGCCCAGGGCGGGACCGGAGCCATGACGATGGCCGCGTTCCACCCGGACCGCTACCGTTTCGCAGGGTCCCTGTCGGGTTTCCTGACGCCGTCGGCGACCGCGCTCAACGGCGCCATCACCGCGGGCCTCGCGCGGTTCGGTGGGGTGGACACCCGCAACATGTGGGGATTGCCACAGCTCGGGCGCTGGAAGTGGCACGACCCGGACGTGCACGTGCAGCTGCTGGTGAACAACAACACCCGGCTGTGGGTCTACAGCCCGGCGACGACGACCTGCACCGACGTGCCCGCGATGATCGGGTACTGCGACCAGGCCCAGGGCAGCAATCGCACGTTCTACCAGCACTATCGGGCTGTCGGCGGCGGCAACGGCCACTTCGACTTCCCGACCTCGGGCAATCACGACTGGGGTTCGTGGAGCGCCCAGCTGGCCGCCATGTCCGGCGAACTCGTCGCGACGGTTCGCTGACCATAAGTCGTCTTCGAGCCCGGTACCTTGGGAGTCGTGCAACACGGTTCACGCGCGGCGAAGGCGGGAATGGCCGGGCTGTCCGCCCTGCTCGCACTGCCGATCGCGTGCCTGACCGGGTGTTCGCTGGACAGCGGCATGATCGCCGGTATGGGATCGGAGATCGAGACGGCGCCGCCGCACGGCCGGTCGACCGCCGCGCCGCCCGGCCCCGGTGATCACGCCGCCGCCTCCAATGCGCTCGTCGTCACCCCGCGCCAGCGTGAGTACCTGGACGCGCTGCACGGCGCCGGGGTGACCCCGTCCAGCGATCTGTCCGCGCTGAGCATCGGGACGTACGTGTGCCAGGCCCGCGCGGCCCGGCAGGACGAGCAGGCGGTCTGGGACTTCGTCGCCCCACTGGTGCGCAACGACGTCGATGACGCCGAGGATGCCGTCAACGCGCACCCGCAGACGCCGGCGGCGCACGACGTCGACACCACCACCGCCGACTACATTCGGATCGCCACCGAGCGACTGTGCTGAGCACCAGCCCGCCCCGCGCACTCACGGACCACAGGAGCACCTGACGCATGGCCAAGACCAACCGGTCGACCAACCAGCGAAAACGCCACCGCCTGCTGGCGATGTTCGCCGCCGCAGCGGTGGGCCTCGTCGTGGTGCTGATCATCGCGATCGTGATCGTGGTGCTGCGCAGGCCGGACACACCGCCCACCGCGGTTCCGCCGACCGCGGTGCCCCCGACGGCGGCGCCGCCCACGTCGAAGCCGCGCCCGGAGTTCCAGGACGCCAGCTGCCCGGACGTGCAACTCATCTCGATCCCGGGCACCTGGGAGTCGTCGGTACAGCTCGACCCGTTCAACCCCGTGCAGTTCCCGGCCGCGCTGCTGCTGAACGTGACCAACCCGATCCGGGGCCAGTTCGGTGGCGACCGCCTCGAAGTGTTCACCGTCCCCTACACCGCGCAGTTCCACAATCCGCTGTCGGCGGACCGGCAGATGTCCTACAACGACAGCCGCGCCGAGGGCACCCGCGCCGCGGTCCAGGCGATGACGGACATGAACAACCGGTGCCCGCTGACCAGCTACGTGCTGGTCGGGTTCTCGCAGGGCGCCGTCATCGCCGGTGACATCGCCTCCGACATCGGCAACGGCCGCGGTCCGGTGGACCAGGACCTGGTGCTCGGGGTGACGCTGATCGCCGACGGCCGTCGCCAGCCCGGCGTCGGCCAGGACGTCGGCCCCAACCCGCCCGGCCAGGGCGCGGAGATCACGCTGCACGAGGTGCCCACGCTGTCAGCTCTGGGGCTGACGATGAGCGGCCCGCGCCCCGGCGGCTTCGGGGCGCTCAACGACCGGACCAACGAGATCTGCGCGCGCGGCGACCTGATCTGCGCGGCCCCGGAATCGGCGTTCAACATCACCGCGCTGCCCAAGACGCTGGAGGTGCTCTCCGGCGGCGCGGGACAGCCGGTGCACGCGATGTACGCCACCCCGCAGTTCTGGAACCTCGACGGCCGGCCGGCGACCGAATGGACGCTGGACTGGGCGCAGAATCTGGTGAACAACGCCCCGCAGCCGAAACATGGCTGACCTGTGACCTGATCGATTCTCATCGAATTTGGCCAGGGCCACGCAGGTCGCCTAGCATTATCTGAGTTTAAGGAAAATCTAAGAGCGGATGCTGGCGGCTGATGGGTGGGCAGCCCCCTTCCCGGTAGGATGCACGGGGTTTTTCGGGACAGAGAGCCCGCTTGATTGGAGTAACGAATGGCCTTCCACAACCCGTTCATCAAGGACGGATTGATCAAATTCCCCGACAGCGGGAGCCTGGTCAAACACGTCGAGCGATGGGCGAAGGTGCGTGGCGACAAGCTGGCCTACCGCTTCCTCGACTTCTCCACCGAACGCGACGGGGTGGCCCGCGACCTGAACTGGGCCGACTTCGGTGCCCGCAACCGCGCGGTCGGCGCCCGGCTGCAGCAGGTCACCCAGCCCGGCGACCGTGTCGCGATCCTGTGCCCGCAGAACCTGGAGTACCTGGTGGCGTTCTTCGGCACCCTGTACTCCGGCCGCATCGCGGTGCCGCTGTTCGACCCCAACGAGCCCGGACACGTCGGCCGCCTGCATGCCGTCCTCGATGACTGCACCCCGTCGGCGATCCTGACCACGACGGCCGCCGCCGAAGGGGTGCGCAAGTTCTTCCGCACCCGCCCGGCCAACCAACGCCCGCGCGTGATCGCCGTCGACGCGGTGCCCACCGAGGTCGGCGCCACCTGGGAACCGATCGACGTCCAGCACGACACCATCGCCTACCTGCAGTACACCTCAGGTTCCACCCGCATCCCCACCGGTGTGCAGATCACCCATCTCAACCTCGCCACCAACGTCGTGCAGGTCATCGAGGCGCTCGACGGCCAGGAGGGTGACCGCGGCGTCTCGTGGTTGCCGTTCTTCCACGACATGGGCCTGATCACGGTGCTGCTGTCGCCGATGCTCGGCCACAACATCACGTTCATGACCCCGGCGGCGTTCGTGCGCCGGCCCGGACGATGGATCCGCGAGATGGCGCGTAAGCCGGGAGACACCGGCGGCACGATCTCGGTGGCCCCCAACTTCGCCTTCGACCACGCCGCCGCGCGCGGCGTGCCCAAGGACAACGAGGAGGCCGAGCCGCTCGACCTGTCCAACATCAAGTGCATTCTCAACGGCAGCGAGCCCATCTCGGCGGCGACCGTGCACAGGTTCAACGAGGCGTTCAGCCCCTTCGGCTTCAAGCCGGAGGCGATCAAGCCGTCCTATGGCCTGGCCGAGGCCACGCTGTTCGTGTCGACCACCCCGATGCACGCCGAGCCCCGGATCATCCATGTCGACCGCGACGAGCTCAACAGGCACCGCTTCGTCGAGGTGCCCGTCGATTCGCCGAAGGCGGTCGCCCAGGCCGGCGCCGGAAAGATCGGTGTCGCCGAGTGGGCCGTGATCGTGGACGCGGAGTCGGCCTCCGAGCTGCCCGACGGCCAGATCGGCGAGGTGTGGATCAGCGGCCAGAACATGGGCACCGGTTACTGGAACAAGCCCGAGGAGAGCGTCGCGACGTTCCAGAACACGCTCAAGTCGCGCACCACTCCGACGCACGCCGAGGGCGCGGCCGACGACGCCACCTGGGTGCGCACCGGTGACCTCGGTGCCTACCACGACGGTGAGCTGTACATCACCGGCCGCACCAAGGACCTGGTGATCATCGACGGCCGCAACCACTACCCGCAGGACCTGGAGTACTCCGCGCAGGAGGCCACCAAGGCGCTGCGGACCGGTTTCGTCGCGGCGTTCTCGGTGCCGGCCAACCAGCTGCCCGACGAGGTGTTCGAGGACACGCACGCCGGACTCAAGCGCGATCCCGACGACACCTCCGAACAGCTGGTGATCGTCGGCGAGCGCGCTCCGGGGGCGCACAAGCTCGACATGGGACCCATCGCCGACGACATCCGCGCCGCGATCGCCGTCCGGCACGGGGTGACCGTGCGCGACGTGCTGCTGACCCCGGCCGGTGCCATCCCGCGCACCTCGAGCGGCAAGATCGGCCGCCGCGCGTGCCGGTCTGCCTACCTCGACGGCAGCCTGCGCAGCGGCAAGGTGGCCAACGCGTTCCCGGACGAATCGGACTGACGCTCAAATATTTTCGGCGGCCGTGCCGGTCGCAACGCAATCGTGAGGTTGAGTAGACATGGCGCAAGCACAAGAAGATTCGGGTAAGTCCGGGCCGGACATGACGGTCGCCGAGATGCGTGAGTGGCTGCGCAACTGGGTGGGTAACGCCACCGGCCAGGCTCCGGACTCGATCAACGAATCCGCACCTTTGGTGGAGCTCGGTCTGTCGTCGCGCGACGCGGTGGCAATGGCCAGCGACATCGAGGATCTGACCGGGGTGACGCTCACCGCGACGGTGGCGTTCCGGCATCCGACCATCGAGTCGTTGGCGACGGTGATCATCGAGGGTGAGCCGGAAGAGGACACCGAGGCGCTCGACGCCGAGGACTGGTCGCGCGACGGCGACGAAGGCCGGCTCAATATCGCGATAGTCGGTGTGGGAACGCGCTTCCCGGGCGACATGAACACCCCGGGCGAGATGTGGGACGCGCTGCTGGAGGGCCGGGACGCGATCACCGACCTGCCCGAGGGCCGCTGGTCGGAGTTTCTGTCCGAGCCGCGCATCGCCGAACGCGTCGCCAAGGCCCGCACCCGCGGCGGCTACCTGTCGGACATCAAGGGCTTCGACGCCGAGTTCTTCGCGCTGTCGAAGATGGAAGCCGACAACATCGACCCGCAGCAGCGCATGGCGCTGGAGCTGACGTGGGAAGCGTTGGAGCACGCCCGGATTCCGGCATCGAGCCTGCGCGGCCAGAATGTCGGCGTCTACGTCGGCAGCTCTACCAACGACTACAGCTTCCTCGGTGTCGCCGACCCGTCCACCGCGCATCCGTACGCGATCACCGGCACCGCGAGCTCGATCATCGCCAACCGGGTGTCGTACTTCTACGACTTCCGCGGTCCGTCGATGGCCATCGACACCGCCTGCTCGTCGTCCCTGGTGGCGGTGCACGAGGGCGTCAAGGCGCTGCGCGCCGGTGACGCCGACGTCGTACTCGCCGGTGGCGTCAACGCGCTCGTAACCCCGCTCGTCACAGTCGGTTTCGACGAAGTCGGCGGCGTTCTGGCCCCGGACGGCCGCATCAAGTCGTTCTCCAAGGACGCCGACGGTTACGCCCGTTCCGAGGGCGGCGGCATGCTGGTGCTCAAGCGCCTCGCCGACGCACGCCGCGACGGCGACCAGATCCTGGCTGTGATCGCCGGCGGTGCGGTCAACCACGACGGCCGATCCAACGGTCTGCTGGCGCCCAACCCGGACGCCCAGGAAGCCGTGCTGCGCAAGGCCTACAAAGACGCCGGCATCAACCCGCGCAGTGTCGATTACGTCGAGGCCCATGGCACGGGCACCATCCTGGGTGACCCGATCGAGGCCGACGCGCTGGGCCGGGTGATCGGTCGTGGCCGCGCCGCCGACCGGCCCGCACTGCTCGGTGCGGTCAAATCCAATGTGGGACACCTGGAGTCCGCCGCCGGTGCGGCCAGCCTGGCCAAGGTCGCGCTGGCGCTGCACCACGACAAGATCCCGCCGTCGATCAACTACGCGGGCCCGAACCCGTACATCGACTTCGACAAAGAACATCTGAAGGTCACCGACACGCTCACCGACTGGCCCCGCTACAGCGGCCACGCCGTCGCCGGTGTGTCGGGCTTCGGATTCGGCGGCGCGAACGCGCACCTGGTGGTGCGCGAGGTGCTGCCCACCGACCTGGTGGAGCCCGCGCCGGAGCCCGATGTCGCGGTGGTGACCCCGGCCACCGACGAGGCGAAGGCCGTGTACGTCGGCGGGGTCCGGATGGACGAGTACGGTGAATTCCTCGATGAAGACGACGACGACCGCGGTGACGACGAGTTCTACGGCCGGGTAGCCGATGAGGAGCCCGAGCTTCCGGGGCTGACCGATGAGGCGCTGCGCCTGCTGGAGGTCGCGCGCGAGGAACTCGCCGCGGCCGAGGCCGAGAACCCCACGACTCCGATTGTGCCCATTGCCGTCTCGGGATTCCTGACCTCGCGCAAGCGGGCCACCGCCGCCGAGCTCGCCGACTGGATCGACAGTCCTGAGGGCCGCGCGGCTTCGCTGGAGTCGATCGGCCGGTCGCTGTCGCGGCGCAACCACGGCCGGTCCCGCGCGGTGGTGCTGGCCCACGACCACGATGAGGCCGTCAAGGGGCTGCGCTCGATCGCCGAGGGCAAGCCCAACCCGATCGTGATCAGCGCCGACGGCCCGGTCACCAACGGCCCGGTCTGGGTGCTCGCCGGTTTCGGTGCGCAGCATCGCAAGATGGCCAAGAGCCTGTACCTGCGCGACGAGATCTTCGCCGAGTGGATCAACAAGGTCGACGCGCTGATCCAGGACGAGCGCGGACACTCGATCCTCGAGCTCATCCTCGACGACGCGGTCGATTACACCGACGAGACCACCGAGCTCCCGATCGAGAAGGTGCAGCTGGTCATCTTCGGCATTCAGGTCGCGCTCGGCGAGCTGCTCAAGGCGCACGGCGCGAAACCCGGCGCGCTGATCGGCCAGTCGCTGGGCGAGGCAGCGGCGGCGTACTTCTCCGGTGGTCTGTCGCTGGAGGACGCGACCCGCACCATCTGCTCGCGCGCCCACCTGATGGGTGAGGGCGAGGCGATGCTGTTCGGCGAGTACATCCGGCTGATGGCGCTGGTGGAGTACTCGGCCGAGGAGATCGAGACTGTTTTTTCAGACTTCAAGAACCTCGAGGTCTGCGTGTACGCCGCACCGACCCAGACGGTGATCGGCGGCCCGCCCGACCAGGTCGACGCGATCATCGCCCGCGCCGAATCCGAGGGCAAGTTCGCACGCAAGTTCCAGACCAAGGGCGCCAGCCACACCTCGCAGATGGATCCGCTGCTCGGTGAGCTCGCCGCGGAACTGCAAGGCATTCAAGCGCATCCGGTGCAGGTGCCGTACTACTCGACGGTGCACGAGGGCAACCTGATCCGCGCGGGCTCGGACCCGATCCACGATGTGGATTACTGGAAGAAGGGCCTGCGGCACAGCGTGTACTTCACGCACGGCATCCGCAACGCCGTTGACAACGGTCACACCACGTTCCTGGAGTTGGCTCCCAACCCGGTCGCGCTGATGCAGGTCGGGTTGACCACTGCCACCGCCGGACTGCATGACGCCCAACTGATCCCGACGCTGGCGCGCAAGCAGGACGAGGTCGACTCGATGACCACGGCCATGGCGCACCTGTACGTGCACGGCCACGACCTGGACATGCGCACGCTGTTCCCGCTGCCGACGGATCGGCCGGTGGATCCGGCGGTCGACTACGCCGACATCCCGCCGACGCGGTTCAAGCGCAAGCCGCACTGGCTGGAGGCGCACTTCACCGGTGACAGCTCGGCCGTGATGCCGGGCAACCACGTCGCCACCCCGGACGGCAGGCACGTGTGGGAGTACTTGCCGAAGGGTCAGACCGATCTGGCCGCGTTGGTGAAAGCCGCTGCGGCAGTAGTCCTTCCGGATGCCAAGTTGACCGCCTCCGAGCAGCGCGCGGTCCCGGGTGAGGGGTCGCGGCTGGTCACCACGCTGACCCGGCATCCCGGCGGAGCCAGCGTGCAGGTACACGCCCGAATCGAAGAATCCTTCACTCTCGTCTACGACGCCATCGTGACCCGCGGCGGCGCCCAGACCGCGCTGCCGACGGCCGTCGGCGCGGGCACCGTCGCCGAGATCGCCTCTGCCGCACCGGCAGAGCCGGAGCCCGAGGATGATGCAGCCATCCTGCAGGACAACCTCACCGCCGGTGCCGGCCTGGCCGCCGGCTTCGCGAAGTGGTCGCCGGATTCCGGGGAGACCATCGGCGAGCGGCTCGGCACCATCGTCGGTGCGGCGATGGGCTACGAGCCCGAGGACCTGCCGTGGGAGGTGCCGCTGATCGAGCTCGGGCTGGATTCGCTGATGGCGGTGCGCATCAAGAACCGCGTCGAGTACGACTTCGACCTGCCGCCGATTCAGTTGACCGCGGTCCGCGACGCCAACCTGTACGCGGTCGAGAAGCTGATCGCGTACGCGGTCGAGAACCGCGATCAGGTCGAGGAGCTCGCCGAGACGCAGAAGGGGCAGAGCGCCGAGGAGATCGCCGCGGCCCAGGCCGAGTTGATGGGCGGGGCGACCACGGTTGCCGAGCTCGAGGCCAAGCTGGCCGAGGCGGGCCATCCCATCGCGGCCGAGGTGAACGCCGCGGCGATCGCCACCGACGCCGTCGAGGCCCAGGTGCCGGCTCCGCCGACCGACCCCTCGGGTCCGTCCATCCCGGCTCCACCGAGCGACCCGTCGGGACCCGTGGGCGAAACGGCTACCGGCGACAAACCTTCCGCCGCAGGCCTGGCCGCCAAGGTCCTCACCCAGGAAGCCGTCACCGAGGCGCTCGGCGCCGACGTGCCGCCGCGTGACGCCGCCGAGCGGGTCACGTTCGCCACCTGGGCGATCGTCACCGGCAAGTCGCCGGGCGGCATCTTCAACGAGCTGCCGTCGATCGCCGACGACGTCGCCGAGAAGATCGCCCAGCGGCTCTCCGAGCGCGCCGAGGGCACGATCACCGTCGAGCAGGTCACCTCGGCCCGCACCATCCAGGACCTCTCCACCGCGGTGCGCGACGAGATGGACTCCGGTGAACTCGACGGGTTCGTCCGCACCCTGCGGGCACGGCCGGAAGGGTCCACCCGGGTCCCGGTGTTCGTGTTCCACCCGGCGGGCGGTTCGACCGTCGTCTACGAGCCACTGATGAAGCGGCTGCCGGCCGACACCCCGGTGTACGGCATCGAGCGGGTCGAGGGCTCCATCGAGGAGCGGGCCCGCGAGTACGTGCCGAAGCTGATGGAGATCCAGGGCAACGGCCCCTACATCCTGGCCGGCTGGTCGCTGGGTGGGGCGCTGGCCTACGCATGCGCGGTCGGGCTGAAGAGCCAGGGAGCCGACGTGAGGTTCGTCGGGCTGATCGACACGGTGCGCGCCGGCGAGGAGGTGCCGCAGACCAAGGAGGAGATCCGGGCCCGCTGGGACCGCTACGCGCTTTTTGCGCAGCGCACCTTCAACGTCGAGATCCCGGCCATCCCCTACGAGCAGCTCGAGGAGCTCGACGACGAGGGCCAGGTGAAGTTCGTCCTGGACGCGGTCAAGGAGAGCGGCGTCGACATCCCCGGCGGCATCATCGAGCACCAGCGCACGTCTTACCTGGACAACCGGGCGCTCGACACCGCGGTGATCGAGAACTACGACGGCCACGTCACCTTGTACATGGCCGACCGCTACCACGACGACGCGATCATGTTCGAGCCGCGCTACGCGGTCCGCCAACCCGACGGCGGCTGGGGTGAATTCGTCGCCGACCTGGAGGTCGTGCCGATCGGAGGCGAGCATATCCAGGCGATCGACGAGCCGTACATTGCAAAGGTCGGCGCGCACATGAGTGAAGCGATCAACGCTATTCAGGCTGAGAGCGAGAGCAAGTGACCACCGAGGTTTCTCCCACCCACCACCCGAAAACCACCGCCGAACTCCTGGCCGAACTCCGCGAGAAGCTGGAGCTGGCCAAGGAACCCGGTGGCGAGAAGGCCGTCGCCAAACGGGAGAAGAAGGGCATCCCCAGCGCCCGGGCCCGGATCCACGCGCTGCTCGACCCCGGCAGTTTCCTGGAGATCGGCGCGCTGGCCAAGACGCCGGGCGATCCCGAGGCGCTCTACGGCGACGGCGTGGTCACCGGCCACGGCACCATCAACGGCCGTCCGGTCGGCGTGTTCAGCCACGACCAGACGGTGTTCCAGGGTTCGGTCGGCGAGATGTTCGGCCGCAAGGTGGCCCGGCTGATGGAGTGGGTGGCCATGGTCGGCTGCCCGATCATCGGCATCAACGACTCCGCCGGCGCCCGCATCCAGGACACCGCGACGTCGCTGGCCTGGTACGCCGAACTGGGCCGCCGCCACGAGCTGCTGCGCGGCCTGGTGCCCGAAATCTCGTTGATCTTCGGCAAGTGCGCCGGCGGTGCGGTGTACTCGCCGATCCAGACCGATCTGATCGTCGCGGTCCGCGACCAGGGCTACATGTTCGTCACCGGCCCCGACGTCATCAAGGACGTCACCGGTGAGGACGTCACCCTCGACGAGCTCGGCGGCGCCGACGCCCAGGCCCGGTACGGCAACATCCACCAGGTCGTCGAATCGGAGGCCGCGGCGTTCCAGTACGTCCGCGACTACCTGAGCTTCCTTCCGGCCAACACGTTCGACGACGCGCCGATCGTCAACCCCGGTCTGGAACCGGAGGTCACCCCGCACGATCTTGAGCTGGACACGATCGTGCCGGACGCCGACAACCAGGCCTACGACATGATGGAGATCCTGCTGCGGATCTTCGACGACGGCGACGTGTTCCAGGTGGGCGAGAACGCGGGCCCGGCGATCATCACCGCGTTCGCGCGGGTCGACGGCCGCCCGGTCGGTGTGATCGCCAACCAGCCGATGTACCTGTCGGGCGCCATCGACAACGAGGCCTCCGACAAGGCGGCCCGGTTCGTGCGGTTCTGCGACTCGTTCAACACCCCGCTGGTCTTCGTGGTCGACACGCCAGGATTCCTGCCCGGTGTGGCGCAGGAGAAGGGCGGCATCATCAAGCGGGGCGGGCGCTTCCTGAACGCGGTGGTGGAGGCCGATGTCCCGAAGGTCACGATCACGATCCGCAAGTCCTACGGCGGGGCGTACGCGGTGATGGGCTCCAAGCAGCTGACCTCGGACTTCAACTTCGCCTGGCCGACCGCCCGCATCGCGGTGATCGGCGCCGAGGGCGCGGCCCAGCTGCTGGTCAAGCGATTCCCCGATCCGACCGCACCCGAGGTGCAGAAGATCCGGGCCGATTTCATCGAGGGCTACAACACCAGCCTGGCCACGCCGTGGATCGCGGCCGAGCGCGGCTTCATCGACGGCGTCATCGAGCCCCACGAGACGCGGCTGCTGCTGCGCAAGTGCATGCATCTGCTGCGTGACAAGCAGATCAACCGTGTGCAGCGCAAGCATGGCCTGACGCCGATCTAGACCGGCGGGTGCTGTTGGATGGAGGCACCGACGAGCGCTTGCGCGAGGAGTATTGCCGTGTCGACTGACTTCACCGGGCTCAGGAGGGGCGCGCCGCTCGGCGATGCCCGGCTGGACCTGTGCGATCTGTTCGTGTTCCCGTCGCCGAAGGATCCTTCGCGCACCGCGCTGATCCTGACCGCGAACCCGGACGCGGACACGATGCATCCCTGCGCCGTCTACCGCATCGCCATCGACAACGACGGCGACCTGCGCAACGACATCGCGTTCAACTTCGTCTTCAGCGAGCCTTCCGCAGGCCCGTCCGGTCAACGTCAGTGGGTGGACGTGTATCTGGCGTTGCAGGCGGACGCCCGAGTGGACGCGGCGGCCGGGTCGCGGATCTTCGGCGACGTGGAGGTGTCGTTCGACGAGACCCCACACATGTGGCAGTCGGGGTCCTACTCGTTCTTCGCGGGTGTCCGCGGCGACGCGTGGTTCGCCGACACCAATGTGATCGTGATGGCGGTGGAACTGCCGACGGCCTATCTGGGTGCCGAACCCGATGTGCGGATCTGGGCCCGCTGCAGCGTGCTGGGGGACGACGGCTGGGTGCACGCCGACCGGGTCGCGCATCCGTGGGTGAGCGGCTTCTTCGCCGCCGACGACGAGCTCGCCGAGTACAGCGCGGGAGAGCCGAATCAGGACCGGGCGCGCTGGATGGGCCATCTGATCGAGTTGATGGCCGACACCGGCGGCTACAGCCGTGACGACGCGATCAGCGCGATCGAGGCCGAGGGGACGCTGCCCGACGTGCTGACCTACAAGCCGTCGGACCCGCCCGGGTACCCGAACGGGCGCAGGCTCACCGACGACGTCGCCGACTACCGGTCGAGATTTCTGACCAACGGGCAGAAGGGCTTCACCGGCCTGAGCGCGCCGACCGAGCTGCTCCCGGAGTTCCCCTACCTCGGCGCCCCCCGCTGAGATCATGGACGACGACACTGCAGCGCCACCATCCCTGCTGATCTCCGCGTATCGGACGTGTGAGGCGTTGCCTCTGGTGGGCGGTCTGTTCACCCGGGGCCGGCAGGAGGCGCACGCGGTGCTGTCGGTGGTCGTCGCCGCGGTGGTCGACGAACTCGACCTCGACGAGATGGTGCGGGAGCGGATCACCGCCGAGACCGTCGACGCGGTCATCGCGCGGATCGACGTGGTGGCGCTGGCCGACAAGGTCATCGACGGTGTGGACCTGCGGGCCATCATCCGGGAGTCCACCGCGCTCCCCACCGTCGACCCCGACACGCTGGCCGGGTTCGTGGACCGGATGCGCGGCCGCCGATCCCGTTTCCGTGACCGTTCCTGACGCCGCCACACGATTGGACATAGGATTCCGCGCATGCCGCTGAGCGACGGCGAGTTGATCTCGGGGTACACGATCGTGCGGCTGTTGGGTTCGGGCGGCATGGGTGAGGTTTATCTGGCCAGGCATCGGCGGTTGCCGCGCCACGACGCGCTGAAGGTGCTGTCGGCATCGGTGAGCACCGACGACGAGTACCGGCAGCGGTTTGACCGCGAGGCCGACATCGCGGCCACGCTGTGGCATCCGCATATCGTGGCCGTACACGACCGCGGCGACTTCGACGGCCGGCTGTGGATCTCGATGGACCACGTGGAGGGGACTGACACCGCCGCCCTGCTGGCCGACCGCTATCCCGACGGGATGCCACCCGATCTGGTCATCCGGATCGTCACCGCGGTCGGGGAGGCGCTCGACTACGCGCACCAGCGCGGCCTGCTGCACCGTGACGTGAAACCGGCCAACATCCTGATCGCCGACCCGGAGACGGAGCGGGAACGCATCATGCTCGCCGATTTCGGGATCGCGCGCCGCGTCGGTGAGGCCAGCAACCTCACCGGAACGAACATGACCGTCGGCACGGTGGCCTATTCGGCGCCCGAGCAGCTGACCGCCGACACCGGCATCGACGGCCGCGCCGACCAGTACGCGCTGGCGGCCACCGCATATCAACTGCTGACCGGGACGCCGCCGTTCCGGCACACCAACCCCGCGGTCGTCATCAGCGCGCACCTGACCGCGCAGCCTCCGCCGATCTCGGTGCACCGTCCCGAATTGTCATCCCTCGGAACGGCTTTCGACAAGGCGCTGGCCAAGTCGCCGGCAGACCGGTTCGATCGCTGCGTGGACTTCGCCCGCGCGCTGGCCGGCCGCAGCGCGGCGGGCGCCCCCGGGGGTGGCGCTCGACCCGGACGCGACGATGCTCGCCGCGGCCACGGCCGGACCGCGCCACGCCAGACCCGGCGCGGCGCCGAACTCACGGCGGCGATACCTGCTGGCCGGTGCGGGGCTGCTGCTCGTGCTGCTCGCGGTTGCCGCGGTGGTGTTCCTGGCCCAGTACGAGCGACAGGAAGGCCGCGGCGAGGCCGGGCCCACGACGTCGGCCGGCGCGCCGCGGAGCGCCCCGTCGGGTGTCACGCTGCCGGTGATCGTGGTAGGGGCGGACTGCGCGACGCTCGGCGCCGCCGGTGTCACCGAGGGCGGCGAGCCGGCCTACTGTGCCCGGCTGGCGTCATCGGGGGCACCGCTCTGGTCGCTGTATCCCGGTGAGATCCCGCATCCCACAGCGACGTCGGTGGCCGGTCCGGGAGAGTCGAATCCAGACACCCCGGTGCTGGTGTGCATGCAGCAGACCGGCAAGAGTCAGGTGGACTGCCACGACGACATTCTGCAGGAGAACAGCGACCCGACTGCCAACGACAGCTGACCGTCCCCGCCGAAATCGCATTCCACGTTGACTTCTCGCGACTTTCGCCGCGTGGAATGCGATTTCGGCGGGGATCAGGGCTGGAAGCGCATCGGTCCCGGCGACCACAATCCGGAGTGCGTGGACGATCCCAGGTCGATCGCGGCGGGCTCGGCGTCGACGATGGTGTCGAACCGGCGCAGCGAACCCCAGTCCTGGCCCCAGTCGTTCGACAGGTACGTCGACATCACCGACGCGCGCAGCAACAGGTCGGTGATGCCGAGCAGACCGCCGTTGATGCCGTCCTGCCAGGTGTCGGTGCTCTGCAGCTTCGCGGAGTAGTCCGGCGAGATGCGGAACTTGGGGATCTCGGTGACGCCGTTGGCGTGCAGCATCGGCTGCTGGCACGGGAACGCCAGCCCGACCGCCCAGTCCATCAGCACCGGTTGCTCGGAACCGATGTACTCCTGCACCGAGCGGACCTCGGGCACCCGCGGCGGTGTCACCGCCACCCAGTCGCCCTGGCCCAGCGACAGATCCTCGGCGACGACCCGGACCGCGACGGCGTCGGCCGGGATCTGGGCCCGCGGGTAGCGCAGATTGCGCCACGACGGGGTCGGACCGATGTCGTACGGGCTGACCCGTCCGGCAGGCACCGGTACCCCGTCGGGCCCGGCGGTGGCGTATTCCAGGTCGACGGTCTGACCGGAGGTGAACGCGTTCGCGACGCTGGTGCCCGAGATCGTTCCGGCGGCGGTGATCACCACCAGCGGGTGCGCGTCGTCGGCCGGCGGAAGCGCATACCACGCCGACGCGAGGCGGCTTTCCTGTTGCGGCCCGGTCGAATACGTGCCGGCGACCGGAACCCGTGCCGGGTCCAGACCGTACGGCAGCGGCACCCTGGAGCCGTTGACACCGGGCCGGGACAGCTCGATGGGCCGGTTCCAGTCGTAGTCGGTGCCCGGCTGCGGGTTGTTCAGCCGGATCGCCTCGGCGATGATCCGGTCCGGGACACCGTTGGGGGAGAAGCCTGCCGGGTCGGTGCCGCCGAGCGGGCCCAGCGGGCCGTATCGGCCCGGGATCGGTTGCAGGAAGCCGTCGTTGGAGTCCGGCTCGACCAGCACGTCGTCGGCCAGTCCGCAACCCCCGGCGAACGCGCGGATGTTGGCCCAGCCGTTGGAATAGGTCGGGTACTGCCGTACCACGCCGGTCGCCAGCGAGGCCACCATGAACACCACCATGAAGCCGGCGGCGATCGGGATCGGCGCCGCGGTGAGCGCGTCGATCACCCGCGACTCCTGCCTGTTGCCGACGTGCAGCCAGAACGCCCACAGCGCCGCGACGCCGAACAGCACGAAGAACACTGTGCTGGCCGTCACCCCGCCCAGCTGCGGCACCGAAGTATTGTACGGCACACCGAAATTCGACACATACCACCAGCCGTTGGTGGACGCGAAGCACAGCGCCAGGATGAACAGCACACCGGCCAGGAACGCCATCCGGTTGCGCGCCGAGCGCAGTACCACCGGCGACACCAGCACTGTCGCCAGCGCGGCCATCGCGCCCCCCACCGCGGCGAACAACCCGAAGTGGTGGATCCACTTGGTGGGGGTGAACATCAGGAAGAAGATGGTGGCGAAGATGACGCCCATCAACCGCCAGGCCGGTCCGCGCGCGACACCGGGAACCCGCTTGCGGCGCAACATGATGAACAGGGACGTGAACAGGCACAGTGCGGTGAACAGGAAGGCCACCCGGCGCGCGATCGCGCCGTCGACGGTCGGCAGGATCAGGTAGTAGTAGCGCAGGTTCTCGGTGTACCACTCCTGGCTCGGCCCGATCGCGGTGCGGATCTTGGTGGCTTCCAGCACCGTCGCCAGTGTCTGGTCGGCGAACACCACCGCCAGCACCACCGTGCCGGCCGCCAGCAGCGGCGCCAGCAGCGGCCACAGCCCGACGCTCTGGCGGCGCCGCATCAGGATGCGCAGGATCGGGCGCCCGCCGGCGACCAGCGCGGCCACCGCGATCAGCCCGGTGGGCTGGATGCCGAGGGTGAACGCGGCGGAGGTGATGGCCAGCGCGGCCGGGGTGAGCCGGCCTGACGTCACGGCACGTTCGATCAGCACATAGGTGATCAGCGCGCCGGTGGCGATCTGCCCCTCGGGGCGCAGGCCGTTGTTGAACGGCATCCAGGCCGCCATCAGCACCAGCCCGGCGGCCCACAGCGCGGCCCGGCTGCTCGACACCGCCGGCCCCAGGCGCGGCAGCACCTCACGCGACAGCAGCAGCCAGCACACCAGCGCGCAGATCAGGTCCGGCAGCCGAATCCAGATGCTGGCGGTGCTCACCTGCGTCATCAACGCCAGCAGGTTGTAGTACCAGCCGAACGGGTCCTCCGGGCTGCCGAACCAGCGGAAGTAGTTCGACATGTAGCCGGCGTGTTCGGCGACGCGGGCCATCTGCAGGATGTAGCCGTCGTCCGACGAGTTCGCGCCGATCACGTACCAGATCGCGAAGCCGCCGACGACGACGCCGTCCACGGCGGTGACGGTGCGCCAGCGCGTCGGGATGAGGCGGTGCATGCGGCGCCCGTCGAGCCGGTCCAGCCGCCACAGCGCCAGCAGCGCGAGCACGGTGCAGGCGATGGCCAGCACGATCGCGGCGAGCTTCACGGGGGTCGGCTCCGTGGTGAACCGGGTGTCGATGGTGGCCGAGACTGACAGGCCGGGCGGCGCCGGACCGGTCAGGTCGGTGAACACGCCCACGATCGCCGGACGCAGGTTGGGGTCGGGGTAGCCGGTGCGCTGGGGTTGGCCCGCGTCGGCACCGGAGACCTGGGTCAGCCCGACGAAGTCGGCGTAGGTGCCGTCCAGGTTCGAGGTGATCTCGATCGTCGAGCAGCCCGGCGATCCCGTCACCCGGTCCCGGTCCACGCTGGCGACCACGACGTTGCGCACGATCACGTCGACCCGCGACTCACTGACGCTGACCAGCATCGCGTTCAGCGCCGCGTCGCGGCCCTCGGCGGGCGCGGTGCCGAACACCAGACCGCCGTCGGCGGGCATGTCGCGGATGACGTCGCACGGCACGGTCGCGGTCAGGCTGACCGGCGCCTGCGAGATCAGCGGCGCGGTGACGTTACTGAGCTGCCCCTGCTGTGGCCAGTTCAGCGTCGCGGTGGTCTGGGTGACCGGCAGCAGCGGGATCGAGACGGCCAGCACGAAGCCGAGCAGCCCGGCGATCGTCGCGACCCAGCGGGCGATCCTCACATCGTTCTTCATCTTCGGTTCGTTCGCAGGCGCTCTCACGGGAGCGCCCTGATCGGTCCGCCACGGTTCCAGCCGAACACTCGCGTCGACCCCTCCTCGATCACGGCGTCGGGCGCCTCGTCGGACGGCACCACCCGCAGGTAGCGCTCCAGCGAACCCCAGTCCCGATACCAGTCCCCACGCAGGTAGGTCGGAATGGCTTCGGTGCGCAGCAGCGCCTGGATGAACAGGAACGGACCGCCGTCCTGCGCGGCCTGCCACTGGTTGGACGACACGATGATCTGCTTGAAGTTGGGCATGATCCGGTACTCGGGCAGTTCGGCGACCCCGAGGCGTTCGGCGAACGGCCGCTGGCACGGGAAGTGCGCTGCGGTGGCGATGTCCATCAGCACCGGGGTGTCGCGGCCCAGGAACTCCTGCGCGGTCTGCAGCACCGGCACCCGCGGCGGGGTGAACGCGAACCACTGGTCCTCGGACAGGTTCGGGTCGTCGGCGACGATGCGGGCCACGTTGGCCTCCGGCGGCGCCCACTCCAGCGGGAACCGCAGGTTGCGCCACGCCTTCTGGACGAAGATGTCGATCGGCTGCACCTCGCCGAGCTCCTGGTAGGAGCCGTCGGGCCGGTGCACGCCCCACTGGAGCTTCAGCGACTGCCCGTAGTTGAACGAGCCGTCCTCGTTGTAGTACCAGATCGCGCCCGCCGCGGCGACGCTCACCAGCGGCCGGTCCGGCGTACGGGGCGGCAGCTGGTACCACGCCGAGGTGGCCTTCGCCGCCACCCCGGCCTGATCTGAGCCGGGCTCGGCGAAACTGCCCATGACCGGGGTGGTGGCCGGGTCGAGCCCGAACGGCAGGAACACCCGGGATCTGTTGACGCCCTCGGGCCCGTAGCCGCCTCCGGTGCCGGCCGCGTAGCCCACCCCGATGTTGGGTTTGTCGACGGGACCGTCCGAGTTGACCGTGCCGGGGTTGGCCGCGACCGGTTCGGCCGGCTCGAGAGTGTCGCTGACGCCGTTGGGGGTGAAGGCCACCGGGTCCTCGCCGCCGAGCGGGCCGTACTCGCCGAACCGCTGGCCCGGCACCGGCTCGAGCATGCCCGCGTTCGTGTCGGCCTCGACCAGGACGTCGTCTGCCATGGCGCAGGAGGCGTCGCTCAGGCCCGACCGCAACGCCGAGATGTTGGCCGCTCCGGTGGTGTAGACGGGATAGCGGCCCACGGTGGCCTTGACCATCGAGCCCAATTCGAGGATCACCATGATCACCGCGACCACCAGCAGCGGCGACGACGCCAGCGCCCGGTTGCGGCCGGTGTCGGCGACCTGGGTGTGCCCGGCGTAGTCGATCCGGAAGTGCAGCCAGGCCGCCAGCAGTCCGCCGGCGATGGCCAGCACCAGAAAGATCGTCGTCACCGGGTAGCCGACGATCACCGGCTGCTTGTCGAACCACGGCACCCCGTAGTTGCCGACATAGAACCAGCCGTTGATCCCCGAGGTCGCCCATGCCAGCACGAACAGCAGCGCGGTCACGTACAGCGCCAGATTGCGGCGGCTGTGCAGGCCGACCCGGGCCAACGCGAACGCGGTGACCGCGCCGAGCGCGCCGGCCAGACCGGCGAACACACCGAACTGCACCGCCCACTTCGTCGGCGTCAGCGTCAGCAGCAGTAGGCCGATCGCGGTGGTGCCGGTCAGCCGCCACACCGGGGCGTTGACCGCGCCGGGCAGGCTGCCGCGCCGCAGCAGCACCACGAACAGGCCGACCACGCACAGCAGCAGGATCAGTACCGAGAAGCGGCGCGTCAGCGACCCGTCGACGCTCTCCTCGACGGTGAGGAAGTAGTAGCGCAGAAACTCCTGGTACCAGGGCAGTGTGGGACCGACGACGTACTTGATGCGCACCGATTCGGCGACGGTGGCCAGGGTCTGATCCCGGAACACGACGACGAAGATCAGCGACGCAGCGCCGGCCAGCGGCGCCAGCTGGGCCGCCAGACCGTCGACCGGGCGTCGGGCGGCGACGATGCGCGTGACCCCGCGGGCCCCGACCAGCAGCGGCGCGAGCGCGACCAGGCCCTGCGGGGCCAGTGTCACCGAGAACACCGCGACCACGATCGCCAGCGCGTAGGGCCACAGCCGGCGCGTCGCCAGCGTCGTCTCGGTCAGCATCCAGATCGCGACCACGCCGAACGCGATCAGCGGCTCGGGACGCAACCCGTTGTTGAACGGCAGCCACGCGGCCAGGAACACCGCGCCGGCGGTGAGCACCGCCACCCGATTGGCGGCCAGCCGGTGGCCGAGCCGCGGCAGCACGCAGCGGCTGACGATCAGCCAGGTGCCGATCGCCGCGGCGGTGGCCGGCAGCCGTAACCACACGCCGGCGGTGCTGATCGACGCCAGCTGGGCCAGCACGCTCTGGTACCAGTCGAACGGGGCTTCCGAGGCGCCGAAGTACCGGTAGTAGTTGGTGATGTAGCCGGCCTCCCCGGACACCCGGGCGATGGTGGTGTTGTAGCCGTCATCGGAGGACAGTGCGCCCACGACGTGCCAGATCAGCAGGCTGCCGATCACGGCCGCGTCGGTGAGCCAGGTCCACAGCCCGGCGCGGTGGCGCCGGCCGAGCCCGCGCGGGATCCGCCGGCCCGACGTCCGGTCCAGCACCGCGAGCGCGACGATCGACGCGATCACGCACAGCACCCCGAGCACCATCACGGCGAGCTTGAGAGTCGTCGGGGTGCTGATGAAGCGGGTGTCGACGTCGATGCGGGCACGGATGCCGGAATCCGGGCCCGTTTCCAGGTCGGTGAACACGCCGGAGACCTGGGGTCGCTTGTCCGGCGCCAGGGTGCCCGTCGCACCCGGGATCCCGACGAAATCGGCGCCGACGGCACCCACGTCCGCCCAGATGCGCAGCTCGCTGCAGGCGCCGGAGTCCACCGCCTCACGCGGGGCGACCGCGGCGACGGTGTCGCGGAAGGCGACGTAGACGACGTCGGGATTGGCGCGCACGAACAGCCCGTTGCGGCCGGCGTCGATGCCGCCGGCGGGGTTCGTGGAGAACACCACGCCGTCGTCCTCGGGCAGGGTCGCGACCGCCGCGCACGGGATGGTGACCTCCAGTGCGCGCGGCGCGCCGGACACCAGGGGCGCGGTGACGTCGCGGACGAAGCCGTCCGCGTCGACGGCCTGCGGCCACAGGATCGTCGCCGTGGACTGCTGCACCGGCAGCAGCGGAGTGAGCCCGCACAGGAGCATTCCGAGAAGCCCCGTAAGAACGGCGACGACGCGGGCGGACAGGGCAGGCACGAGGCTCGATGGTAGCGAAGTTCTTGTGCACGGAACGTCGGCGTGCCCGGGGGGCGGCCGAGTCGTCAGCTCAAACGCAGCGGCGCCGGGCTCCACAGCCCGCTGCGCTCGGCGGTCCCGAGGTCAAGCCGGGCCGGCTCGGCGTCCGGGTAGAAAGGCAGCAGTCGCTGCAGCGCGCCCCAGTCGCGGAACCAGTCGTACTTCAGATAGGTCGGGACCGTCACCGGGCGCACCAGCAGCTCGATGATGCCTAGCGGGCCGCCCCCGAGGTAGTCCATCACCGGCGAGTTGGCCTCGGCGCCGAACCGGTCGGGCAGGATCCGCCACTTCGGGACCTCGATGACGCCGTTGCGGTGCCCGAACGGGCGCTGGCACGGGAACGCCAGGCCCACCAGCCAGTCGAGCATCACCGGGTCGCTTGAGCCGACCACGTCCTGCAGCGTGCGCAGCTCCGGGATACGCGGGGGGGTGATCGCGATCCAGTGCTCGGGGCTGAGGTCGTCGTCACTGGCCACCAACCGGATCTGGGTGGCCTCGGCCGGGATCGCCGACAGTGGCGCGCGCAGGTTGCGCCAAGCCGGGGCGGCCCCGACGTCGCCGAACTCGATGCTGCCACCGGGCTCGCCGTCCGGGCCGGCCCACTGCACCACGACCTCGCCGGAGTCAAAGCGTCCCGCGGCGGCCACCACCAGCAGCGAGTCGGAGCGGTCCCGGTCGCTCCAACCGGTCGGCAGCTGGTACCAGGCCGAGCGCAGGAACGCAGGCTGCTGCGTGCCGCTGCGCCAGCTGCCGAGCACCGGGGTGCGGGCGGGGTCGAGACCGAACGGCAGCCGGGCGCGCGAGCCGTTGACGCCTGCGGCGGCGGTGGTGCCGCCCTCGGTGCCGGCTTCGCTGCCGGTGTCGCCGCTGGTGTTGTCGGTGTCGGCGAAGTTGGTCGCCCCGGGCTGTTCCATGACCGGGTCGGCGGACAGGTCGGACGGAACACCGTTGGGGCTGAAGCCCTCCGAGGTCACCTCGCCGAGTGCGTCGCCGACCGGGACGCCGATGGGCGCGAGCAAACCGGTGTTGACGTCCTCTTCGACCAGGACGTCCTCGGCCATGCCGCAGGTCTTGCCTGTCAGCGCCTGCAGGTTGGATCGGCCCACGGTCCACGCCGGGTACTGGCCCAGCATCGCCACCGTCAGAGAGATCACCTCGAAGGTGACCAGCGCCCAGGTGGCGATCGCCAACGGCGCCTGGGCGATTCGCTTCCAGCGCGGCGGGGTTGCGCCGGAAGGTGGCACGTCGCGACCCGAGAAGTGCAGCCAGGCAGCGACCAGCAGTGCCAGCACGGACAGCCCCAGCAGAATCGTGGTGAAGCCGAACTTCCACTCCGGGAACGCATTCGACCAGGGCGCCCCGAAGTTGGAGACGTACCACCAGCCGTTGACGGTCGCGAACGACAGTGCGGTCAGGAACAGCACCGCGGCGGTGAAGATCGCGCGGTTGCGCGGCGAGCGCATCGCGGCGGCCGAGATCGCCACCGCGGCCAGCGCTCCGAGCGAACCGGCCAGCCCGGCGAAGACTCCGAAGTGGTGGGTCCACTTGGTGGGAGTGAACATCATGGCCAGGAACGAGATCACGGTGATGCCGATGATGCGACGGCTCGGCCCGGCCGCGGTGCCCGGGATCCGGCCCTTGCGCAACGTCATCGCGACGGCGACCACCAGCGCCAGCAGCAGCGTGAGCACCGCGAAGCGGCGCGCCACCGAGCCGTCGGGGCTGGTGGTGAACAACCGCGAGTAGCGGATGTGCTCGTCGAACCAGGCCAGGCTCGGGCCGACAGCCGACTTGAAGCTGCTGGCCTGAAGTTCGGAGGCCAGGGTCTGGTCACGGAAGATCAAGAAGATCGTGACCGAGCCGGCCGCCGCGATCGGGGCCAGCAGCGCCCAGTAGCCGAAGCGCGAGACATGCGCGGCCACAATGGTTTTCAGCGGACCGATGGCGACCAGAAGCGCGCCGACCGCGGCGATGCCGGTGGGGCCGGAGAACAGGGTCAGCGCGCCGATGATGATCGCGACGGCCACCGGCAGCAGTCGGCTGGTCGCCACGCCCCGCTCGACCGAGCACCAGGTCAGCAGAATCCCGAGCGCGATGATCGGCTCCGGGCGCAGGCCGTTGTTCAGCGGCAGCCAGAACGCCAGGAACAGGCCTGCGGCCGTCCACGCGGCGGCGCGGCTGTGCTTGGCCGCCGAACCGAGTCGGGGGATGACCTCACGGCTGATCACCCACCAGCACGCCAGCGCGATCAGCAGGGTCGGCAACCGCATCCACACGCTGGCGGTGGACACATGCGCCCACAGCGCGAGCAGGTCGTAGTACCAGCCGAACGGCGCCTCGGGGGTGCCGAACCACCGGTAGTAGTTGGCCATGTAGCCGGCGTCCTCTGAGACGCGGGCCATCGTCAGGATGTAGCCGTCGTCGGCGGTGTTGGCGCCGACGAAATGCCACCACACCAACACGGCCGCGACCAACCCGTCCAGCGGGGACATCGACCACCAGCGCGGCGGCAGGAACCGCTTGTGCCTGCGGCCGTCGGCGCTGTCGAGCACGTGCAACGCGCCCAGGGACACCACGGTCATCGCCACCCCGATGATCATCGCGAGCAGCTTCAGCAGCGTCGGTGAGGTGCTGTAGCGGGTGTCGACGGTCGCGGAGAACTGCAGGCCGGGCGGGGCGGGACCGGACAGGTCGGTGAACACGCCGACGATCTGCGGACGGAAGTCGTAGCCGCCGCGCTCGCCGCGCAGTGGCTCGGCGGGCTCGGCTGGGGCGCCCGGGTCGGGTTCGGCCTGCAGGCCGACGAACTCCCCGGTGACCTTGTCGGCGTGTGCGGTGAAACGCAGCTCCTGACAGTCCGGGCGCAGTACCTGGTCCAGCGGTGCGCTGACCACGGGCGTGTTGCGGACGATGACGAGGAGGTCGTTGTTGACGCGCTCGATGAGCAGACCGCGGTCGACGGCGTTGG
Organism: Mycobacterium sp. SMC-8; assembly: GCF_025263565.1. Lineage (NCBI taxonomy): Bacteria > Bacillati > Actinomycetota > Actinomycetes > Mycobacteriales > Mycobacteriaceae > Mycobacterium > Mycobacterium sp. SMC-8. Next base: position 1,141,341 of record NZ_CP079865.1, on the reverse strand, counting down.
GCGCCTGCTTGGGAACCGTGGACAGCAGCACGTTGCGGCCGGGTCGGTCCAGCCTCGCCGCGGCGCTGCACGGGACGGTGATCTCCAGGTCGGTGGCGACGTAGCCGATCAGTGGGGCGTTGACACTCTGCAGCACGCCGTTCTGCGGCCAGTTCAGCTGCGCGATGGTCTGGTTGACCGGAAGCAGCGGGGTGGCGACGGCAAGCAGCGTGCCCAGCAGGCCCGCCACGATCGCAACGAGGCGCGCGGTGCGGTGGTTACGTACCGGCGCCTGCTGCGTCGGCTCTGCCGACCGAACTGGCTGTGGCACCACGGGGCTAGATCGTAGAGGGCTTGCGGATGGCCAGCACAAACGGCCCGACGGTGGACACGTCGAAGCGCGGATCGTCGAACAGCGCGTCGTCGAGGGCGACGTGATAGCGCCGCACGTTCGGCTGGTTGGGGTAGACGTCCTCGGCCAGCCGCAGCGTGTAGGTGTCGTTGGCGCCGCGGCGCATCAGAAACACCGACGGCGGTTCCCACGGCATGCTGTCGAGCGCGTCGACGAACTGGTCGGCGTCGGTCAGCATCCTCCAGCCCTCGATCGCGCCGGCGCGCTGGTCGAACTGCGCCAGCGGGTTGGCGTAGTGCGACGTCAACGCCTGGAAGCCGTAGTAGGGGTAGTAGGACAGGAAGCTGTAGTCGGCGGTCAGCACCACGGTCTCGTTGCGGGGCCTGCCGGTCACCTCCAGGATGCGGGCGTCGACCTCCCGGTAGTACTGCTCGGCGCCGGGCGGACGGCGATCGGCACGCTCGCCGTAGCCGTCGGTGTCGGTGTAGGCGACGACGATGTCAGGGCGCAGCACGTCGGGGATGTCCTGGCTGAATGTCACCGCGCCGAGGGCGCCGACGGCGGTGGCGACGGCCACCACCCTGGACGCGTTGCCCGGCCGGACCCGGGCCGCCGCGGCGCGGGTCATCTCCAGGAACCCGAACGCCCCGGCGGCGGCCAGCAGGATCGTCAGTGCCGGCTGCAGCCGGAACGACAGCAGCGTGGTGCCCAGCAGGGTGGTCAGCATCGACAGCAGAGACCAGGCGTAGACGGTCAGCACGGCGATGGCCAGCGCACCTGCTATCTGCTCTTCGCGCAAGCGCTCATCGCCAGCCCGAGTCGAGGTCCGCGCGCGGATCACCAGCCACACCGTGCCGAGCAGGCACAGCGCACCCAGCAGGGTGAACTGCAGCATCGGGAAGGACAGCTCGGCGCCGTCCTTGGGCAGGTAGTGCTGCGCGGTGCCGGTCTCGGCCGGGGTGCCGCGGGCGGCCGCCAGAAGGTAGGGGCCCCAGCCGATGAGCGCGATCAGACCGGAGATCACCGCGATCACGAGCAGTCGCAGCAGCGGATCCCAGTGCCGGCGAGTGACGGCCAACAGCACCGCCATCACCGTCAGCGTGAACGCCGCGTAGGCCAGCAGCAGCGTGTAGAACAGCCCGGTCACGCCCAGGAAGATTCCGGTTCCGACGACGGCGGCCCAACCCCCGTTGCGTGTCCGGCCTCTCAGACCGGACCAGGCCAGCACGAACACCGGTGGCAGCAGCACCGCGACGATCGCGGCGTAGGGCTCGGCCGGTGAATAGGCCAGTGCCGCCGCGGCCGTCGCGGTGGAGACGACGAGCGCGTACTCGAACCGCACCATCGCCGCCCACAGCACCAGCGCGAGCACGATCGCGACGGTGATCGAGATGATCGACCAGGGTTTGAACATCTCCCACGCCGGCGTCCCGGTCAGCGCCGCCAGCCGGCCGCCGAGCCAGAACCAGCCGGGCGGGTAAAACGGCGGCAGCCCGATGTAGGTCATGTCGTTCAGTGCCGCCTGGTCGGCGAAGCGGGTCAGATACTCGGTGCGGAACTGCTGGTCGACGCTGATGCCGAACAGGTACAGCCTGGTGGCGCCCAGTGGCATGGCCAAGGTCACCACCGAGAACGCGGCTAGGAACACCACCGCGGCGAGCCGGGCCACGGTGTGCCGGCCGCGGCGCCACAGCAGCCCGGCGGCGAACAGGCCGACCAGGCAGCCGACCTGCCCGACGGTGGTGAGCGCGTGCAGCTGGTTCGACGAGTTGTAGGCGGGCCATTCCACACGCGCGATGGCGACCAGACTCGCGACCGCGACCACGACGGCGACGCCGGTGGCGATCACCATCTGGGCGGCCGTTCTCATCGGCGCGGCCGAGAGGACACCTGCGTTCGTATCCGGGGTCGCTTCGCTCCTGGCCACCGGATCAGAGGGGAAGCTTGCGGAAGACCGGGCGCGGGATGTGGCGCAGCACCATCATCACGTAGCGGAACACCCCGGGCGCCCAGATCAGATCCTTGCCCCTGTTCGACGCCGTGACCGCCAGCTCGGCCACGTCCTCCTTGTCGACGGTGAAGGGGGCCTCCTTGGCGCCGGTGGCCTTCCAGTGCTCGATCGTCGTCGTCGTGCGCACCTGCCCAGGCCGGATCACCAGGACGCGGACTCCGTACTCGCGCAACGCCTCTCCGAGACCGAGGTAGAACCCGTCCAGGCCGGCCTTGGTGGAGCCGTACACGAAGTTGGAGCGGCGGACGCGTTCCCCGGCCGCCGAGCTCATCGCGATGATGCGTCCGGACCCCTGTGCGCGCATCTTCTCGCCGAGCAGCACCCCGACCGATACCGCGGCGGTGTAGTTGATCCCGGCGATCTGCACGGCCTTGCGCTGGTTCTGCCAGAGCTCCTCGGCGTCACCGAGCAGGCCGAACGCGACGACGGCGACATCGACATCACCGTCGGCGAAGGCGGCGTCGATCACCGCGGGGTGGCTGTCGGTGTCCAGCGCGTCGAAGTCGATCCAGTCGACGGCCCTGGCACCCGCGGCCCGCAGCGCTGCGATGGCGACGTCCCTGCGCGGGTGGCCGGGCAGGTCGGCCAGGATCACCCGCGCCGGGGCGTTGCGCAGATACCGCTCGCCGATCGCCAGGGCGATCTCGGACGTGCCACCCAGAAGCAGGATCGTCTGCGGGTTGCCGGTCGCATCGAAAACCATCTAGAGGAGCTCCAGTCGTCGGGCCATGTCGGAGGCGAACACCCCGTCGGGATCGACCTTGCGGCGCAAGGCGATCCACTCGTCGATGCGGGGATACATGGCGTGGAAAATCGCGGCGGTGGTGCGAGAGTCCTTGGCGGTATAGAGCCGGCCGCCGAACTCGAGCACCCGCCGGTCGAGCCCGTTGAGGAACTCGTTGAGGCCGGCGGTGATCGGGAAGTCGACGCACACGTTCCAGCCGGGAATCGGGAAACTCAGCGGCGCTTGGTTTCCCGGGCCGAAGAGCTTGAACACGTTGAGGAACGAGTGGAACCCGGAGCGCTGGATGTCTACCAGGATCGCCTTGAACTCCTCGACGGCGTCGGTGGGTACCACGAACTGGTACTGCGCGAAACCCGAAGGGCCGTAAGCCCGGTTCCACTCTCCGAACATGTCGAGCGGGTGGTAGAACTGCGTCAGGTTCTGCACCTTGCCCCGGTAGGTGCCCGACTTGCGGTACCAGAGTTCACCGATCGGCACGAACGTGTACTTGTTGGCCAGCCCGTTGGGAAACAGGTCGGGAAGCGTCAGCAGTTGCGGCGCATCGAACTTCAGCGGGTTCTTCTGCAGTTTTTTCGGCAGCTGGTCGAGGGTGGCCAGGGATCCGCGCGAGATCGCGGCGCGGCCCAGCTTCGGCGGCGGGCTGATCGCGTCGAACCATGCGCTGGAGTAGGTGTAGTTGGCCTCGGTGCCGTCGCTGTGGAACGCGATGGTCTCGTCGAGGCTGTGGGTGACGTCGCCGTCGGCGATGAAGTAGGCCGTCTCGGTGGGCGTCATCGCGACGGTGGCGCGCAGGATGATTCCGGTCAGCCCGTTGCCGCCGACCGTGGCCCAGAACACATCGGCGTGCGGCCCGTCCGGGGTCACGGTGCGGACCTGACCGTCGGCGGTCAGCAGGTCCATCGAGCGCACGTGGTTGCCGAAGCTGCCGGCGCTGTGGTGGTTCTTGCCGTGGATGTCGCAGGCGATGGCGCCGCCGACGGTGACCTGCCGGGTGCCGGGCAGCACCGGTACCCACAGCCCGAGCGGCAGCGCGGCGCGCATCAACTGGTCGAGGTTCACCCCGGCGTCCACGTCGACGAGGTGGCTGTCGGCATCCATGGAGTGGATCCGGTTGAGCGCGTTCATGTCGATGACGAGCCCGCCGCCGTTCTGGGCGTTGTCGCCGTAGGACCGGCCCAGCCCGCGGGCCAGCACGCCCCTGCCGGGGTGCTCGGCGGCGCGCGCGACGGCCTTGGCGATCACCTCGGGATCCGGTGTCGACAGCACCTGGGCCACCGACGGGGCGGTGCGGCCCCAGCCGGTCAACCGCTTGGCGGTGGTCGGAAACTCCGTGCTCAACATCGTCACAGAGGGTACCGCGACGGCCGCGATGGTCCGCGCAGCGCGAGGGTTTCCCCGGTCGCTAGGCCCCTGCCAACCGGAAGATCACGGCGCGCTGCACGATGAAGTTGATCACCGTCGCCGTGCCCTGGGCGATGACGAACGCGACCGGAACCCGCCAGGGCTGATCCTCGAACTCCATGTAGAAGACGTAGTTGATGCCGACCTGCACGGCGTAGGTGAGGGCGTAGAGCACGCACACCGCGATGAACCGGGCCTTGCTGGGCGGCGCCTGGAACGTCCAGCGCCGGTTGATCAGGTACGCGGTGGTGGTGCCTGCGATGAAACTGAGGGTCTTGGCGATGTTCACGTGCAGCCCGGCGGCCAGAAGCGCCACGTACAGGCCGAAGTCCACGACCGCCGACAACCCGCCGGTCACGAGAAATCGCCAGATCTGCGTCTTCAGGCTCAGCTGAGGTGACATCGGGGGCTCGGCCACCCGGGCAGCTTACGACCACCCGGCGAACTCGCATTCCACGCGGCCGTTCTCCCGGAGTTTCCGCGCTGCGCGCAATCTCGACGCGTGCGGGCTACAGCCCGGCGGCGCGCAGCACCTCGCACAGCGCCTCGACCGCCGCCGGAAACGCATAATCGGCCGGGGCGGCGAAGCCGACGACCAACCCGTCGCGTTCCCGCAACCCGGGCCCGGCCAGCGGATGGCGCATGAGTTGCCCTGTGTCAAGCCGCCCTGGGTTGATCCTGGTTGATCAGCTTTTGGAGGGCCCTGTGTTGGGTGGGATCGTAGGCGACTTCGTCGTGCCAGCAGTGCCAGAGGATGTAGAGCCAGGCGCGGGCGAGGATGCGCACGGCGTGGGGGTGGTCGTGTCCGCGGGCTCGGGCGCGGTTGTAGAGATCGGCAGCCCAGGGGTTGGCTCGACGACTGTCACCGGCGAAATCGCATACGGCGTCGCGGAGTTGTTTGTCTGCAGCCCAGCGGAATCCGACGTGTTTGACTTTCCCGGACTGGCGGGTGGAGGGGGCGACTCCGGCCAGGCACGCCAGCGATTCGGGGGTGGGGAACCGTGCGCGGCAGTCGCCCATTTCGGCGAGCAGTCGGGCGGCACGGAAGGTGCCCGAGCGGGGCAGGCTGGTGAAGATATGAGCATCGGCGTGAGCGTCGAGTTGCTCGGCGATGCTCTGGTCGAGGGTTTTGATCTGGGCGCTCACAGTGCTCAACACCTCGACGAAGGTCGCGGTGATGGTGGCACCGTCGATACCGGTGGCGCCGCGAGGCGCGGCGGTGAGTCGTCGGTGCAGTTCACTGGCGTGGGTGCGGCCGCTGTAGCCAACGCTGGCCAGCCAGTTGGCCATCCGGGTGACCGAGAGCCAGTCGGCGCGGTCCTGGCAGTCAAAGCGGGCCAAAAAGGCCAGGCTGATCGGCGAGTCGATATCGGCGAACAGCCCGATCGCGCCGGGAAAGACGATCATCAGATGAGCCCGCAGCTGGTTGGCGATCGCCACGCGGTGAGCGACCAGATTTTTGCGGGCTCGACAGGTCTGACGCAGGGCGACGGTGGCCGGGCTGTCGGGCTGCAGGGGCCGCAGCCGGGTCCGGTCGGTGCGCAAGGTGTCGGCCAGGACGAACGCGTCGAAGCGGTCGTCTTTGTTGCCGGCCGATCCGTAGCGCCCGCGCAGGTTCTTCACCTGGTTGGGACTGATCACCACGACGGTGATCCCGGCCTCGAGCAGGGCATCTACAACCGGACCGTCGGGGCGTTCGATGGCGACTTCTCCGACACCGACGCGCTGCAGTGTGGTGAGCAGATCACGCAGCCCAACGGCGTGGTGACCGATCGTTTTGCGGGTGATCTCGCGGCCTTTGGCATCGACGATCGAGACCGCGTGATCATCGCGGGCCCAGTCGATTCCACAGGTGAGCCCATTGGTGGGTTCCGTTGGCAGGGTATTTCGGGCAGACTTCATGACAGCCTCCTCGCTGCTAAGCCCAGTGGGGAGGCACCCTTATGTGCAGGTTCCGGGGCACGACTGCCGGTTCGCTCACTGAGCGGCGCTCGGTGGCGCATAGCCCTGTCGACGGTCAACGCGCCCCGGGTAACCACTGGCCTCCGCAGAACTCATGCTGGACATCGAATGTGTCGAGCGAGCAGGGCGATAGATCAGCGGCACCTCGGGTGCATCGGCAATCCATCCAAGATCACCGACACAAGGATGGTGCACCAGTGAGCGACAGCCCCGACACCGCGATACCCGCATCACCGGCGCGGCGGAGAACTTCCGGCTCGGCGCCGTCTGGCAGCGTCACGAGCAGATTCACTCCGGCGGCCAGTCCGCCGACCTCGACGTGCAACGGTGCCAGAGCCGAGACCAGCGCGTCACGGCGGCGCCGGTAGCGCATCCGCATGCGCCGGATGTGCCGGTCGTAGCAGCCCCGCGCGATGAAGTCGGCGAGGGTCAGCTGGTTGATCGCGTCGACGTAGAACTGCTGGCCGCCCGCGGCGGCCACCGTGGCGTCGACGAGTCCGTCGGGCAACGCCATCCATCCCAGCCGCAGGGCCTGGGACAGGCTTTTGCTCGTCGATCCGAGGTAAGCCACCCGGTCGGGGCGCAACGCCTGCAGCGCTCCGACGGGCTGCCGGTCGTAGCGGAACTCGCCGTCGTAGTCGTCGTCGAGGACGAATCCCCCTGTGCGCTGCGCCCATTCGACGACGGAGGTGCGCCGGGTGGCGTGCAGCGACATTCCCAGCGGATTGTGGTGGGCGGGGGTCAGCAGCACCGCGGGGACCCTGAGAGCGTCGAGTTCCCCCACAACAGCGCCCTTTTCGTCGACGCCGATGGGGACCGTGGCGGCGCCGGCGGCCTCGATGGCGTCCCGGAACAGGTGCAGGCCGTAGCCCTCGACCGCGAGCGGGCCGCCCAGCACGCGGACCAGCAGTTCCACACCGTGGCGGACGCCCGCGCAGATCACGATGGACTCCGCGGTGGTGCGCACCCCGCGGGCACGGGTGAGGTATTCGGCCAGCGCCGAACGTAATTCGGGCCTGCCGCGCGGGTCTCCCATGCGTAGGGCCTCGGACGGGGCGGCGGTCAGCGCCCGGCGCGTGCTGGCCAGCCACTGGCTGCGGGGAAACTGCGCGACGTCAGGCGAACCGGGCATCAGGTTGTGCGTCGGGGCCACCCGTGCGCCGCGGGGCCGGGTCGGCGGCGCCGCGGGGGTGTGGGTGTGGTCGATGACCCACGTCCCCGCCCCCTGGCGTGAGGCCAGCCACCCCTCGGCGACCAGGTCGGCGTAGGCCTCGGCGACGGTGTTGCGCGACAGGCCCAGGTCGGCGGCCAAAGCCCGCGACGGCGGCAGCCTCGTGGCCGGTGCCAATCGGCCCGAGCGGGCCGCGTCGCGCAGGGCGGTGGTGAGCGCATCCCTGGCGCCTCGGGCTCCGGGGACCAGGGCCTCGCGCAGGTCCAGGTGGAGATCCCGACTGCCACGATTGGCCCACGAACTCATGCCCGAATTGAACCATCTTCGTAGTCCATTCGGCCTTAGCGTCGAGGACATGACACAGACACTGACCACCCGGGACCGCCTCACGATCTACAAGCTACAAGGCATCGCCCGAGCTGTATGACGCCATGATGACTCTGTCCGCCGCAGCGGCCAGGGACGTCGACCCGAAGCTCGGCGAGTTGATCAAAATCCGTGCCTCGCAACTGAATCGCTGCGCGTTCTGCCTCGACATGCACACTCGCGACGCGCGCAAGCGGGGCGTCGGCGAACAGCAGCTCGACATGCTGGCCGCATGGGTTGAAGCCGGCGATGTCTTCGACGAACGGGAGAGCGCCGCGCTGGCGCTCACCGAAGCGATCACCGAACTCGGCAGCCACGGCGTGCCCGACGAGGTGTACGACGCCGCGGCGCGGGTGTTCTCCGACCGGGAGCTCGGACAGGTCATCGCGATGGCCGTGACGATCAACGCGTGGAACCGCATCAACGTCACGGTGCGGATGCCCGCCCCGCGCCGCTGAGATCCACAGCCGAACTCGCATTCCACGCGGCTTTTCCGGGGGTTTTCCCACGCTGGGCGCGGTCTCGGCGATCGATTCCGGCCACCCGTCGTTCAATTTCTGCCAGGCGAAATGAACACCCGCGGCGGCGGGTTTAACCAGTCAGATCCACCAAGATCAACCACCACCGAAGTCGAAACCGCGCGATTCGCTCCACGGCTCCGACCCACCACCGGGAAGGACACCATCATGAAGAACCTCACCATCGCCACCGCTTTCGCCGCCGGCCTGTCCGCTGCTGTCGTCGGGCTGGCCGCCCCGGCGGTCGCGGCCCCCTCGGGTGGAAACGCCGATGCCACGATCAGCCAGCTCGAAGCCCAGGGCCACCGCGTGGTGGTCAACCGGCTGTCGAACGCCCCGCTCAGTGAGGCCAGTGTGGTCGGGATCCACAAGGGCGGCGACATCCGCTCCACGGTCCGCGACTACCGCTACGACCGCACTTTCCAGAACACCACCACAGGCAGCGTCTACTACGTCGACGTCCGCTGAGCACGTCCGCCGAGATCGCATCCAGCGCGGGAGAACCCGCGAAACCACCGCGTGGAATGCGATTTCGGCGGAGGTGGGGAAGTGCCTTTGGACCCTAGGAGCGGCGCGCGGCGGCGGCGACGATGGGAACCATGGACGCGACAACGACCCCGGACGCCCCGGTCACCGAGCTCACCGAGACCGAGAGCTGGCAGCAGCTCGGCAGCGTGTCACTGGGCAGGCTGGTGACTACCGTGAACGGCTGGACCGAGATCTTCCCGGTCAACTTCGTCGTGCAGAACCACACGCTGCTGTTCCGGACCGCCGAGGGCACCAAACTGCTGACCGCCGCGCTCAACGAGTACGTGCTGTTCGAGGCTGACGATCACAACGCCGTCGAGGGCTGGAGCGTGATCGTGCGGGGCAAGGCGCTCCTGCTGTCGACCTCCAACGAGATCGCCGAGGCGCGCCGTGCCGGGCTCTACCCGTGGATCGCGACGCAGAAGGAGCGGTTCGTACGCATCACGCCACAGTCGATGACGGGCCGGCGGTTCGTCTTCGGTCCCGAACCGGACGGCACCGCCCTGGTCAGCTGACCGTCACACCCAGTAGGGCACCCGCGCGCGGTACTGGCGCATCGCCAGCGCGGCGAAGCCCCAGCCGACGACGGTCAGCACCAGCACCACCACCCAGTGCCGGAGCTCCTGGTCGGCGCCCAGCAGCGGGGCGCGCACGATGTCCAGGTAGTGCAGCAGCGGATTGAGCTCGACGATCTTGGCCCACCCGCCCGCTCCCTGGGCCTGCAGTGTGGACTCGTTCCAGATGATCGGCGTCATGAAAAACAACAGCTGCACCAGGCTGCCCAGCAGCGGGCTGATGTCGCGGTAGCGGGTGGCCAGGATGCCGAAACACAGTGCGACCCAGACGCAGTTCAGTGCGATCAACACCAGCGCCGGGATCACGGCCAGGTCGGTCCACGACCAGGGCTTCGGATAGATGATCGCGATGATCACGAAAATGATGATGTTGTGCGCGAACAACAGCATCTGCCGCCACACCAGCCGGTAGACGTGCACCGACAGCGGGGTCGGCAATTGCTTGATCAACCCCTCGTTGGCGACGAAGACGTCAGCGCCTTCGAGAATGGAGGCGTTGATCAGGTTCCAGACGATCAGCCCGAGTGTCACGTACGGAAGATGTTCGGACAGCTCCAGTTTGAACAGCATGGAGTACAGCCCGCCCATCGCGACCGCGGTGGTTCCGGTGGCGATGGTGATCCAGAACGGGCCCAGCACCGAACGCCGGTAGCGCTGTTTGATGTCCTGCCAGCCCAGGTGCAGCCACAGCTCCCGCTTGCCGAACCCGGCGACCAGATCGCCCCACGCCCGACGCAACGTCCGGGACTGTGCGGCGGCATCCATGATCGTCATTCGCTTTTCCCGTCGCTTCGCTCGCCCTGGTGTGGTCCGAATCTCTCGCGTCGGCCCAAGCGCTGCAGGCGAATCCACTCCCGGAACCCGGCCGGGTCGCGCCGGGACACCAGGAAGTACCACCCGAAGCGAAGCAGCTCCTGGGGGAGCAGTTTGCGCAAACCGGGCTGCGACAGCACGAAGCCGCGGTTGCGGTAGGTGTAGAAGCGCTTGGTGTCGTTGTCGGGGTACTGGGTGTGCATCCGGCCTCCCAGGATCGGCTTGAATTCCTCTGTGCCGCAGGGATGCAGGTAGCTGGTGAGTAGGGACGTGCCGAACGGCAGACCCGAGCGAACCAGCCTGCGGTGCAGTTCGACCTCGTCGCCGCGGATGAACAGCCGCAGGTCGGGCACCCCCACCGCCTCGACGGTCGAGGCGCGGAACAGCGCCCCGTTGAACAACGACGCGATGCCGGGCAGCAGGTCACCCTGACCGTCCACCTGCAGCTCGCTCACCAGCCGGCGCCACTTCAGGCCGCGGCGCAGCGGGAAGGCCAGCCGGTCGGGGTCGTCGAGGTTGCACACCATCGGAGACACCTCGGCCAGGCCGTGCTCGGTCGCGCACGCCAGCAGGGTGGCCAGCACCTCGTTGTCCCCTGGCCGGCCGTCGTCGTCGGCCAGCCAGATCCAGTCCGCGCCCAGGCTCAGCGCGTGCAGCATGCCGAGGGCGAAACCGCCCGCGCCGCCGAGGTTGCGCTTCGATCCCAGGTAGGTGGCCGGGATCGGTTGTCCGGCAACAAGATCCCGTACGTAATCGTCGGCGTCGTTGTCGACCACGATCAGGTGATCGGGCCGCCTGGTCTGTGAGGTCAGCGCGTCCAGCGACTTGGCCAGGTCGTCAGGACGGCGATGGGTGACTACGACGGCAACAACTTTCTCGGTCATGCAGACCGGTTCTCCCGCGCGTTCTCCTCGAGCACCTCGCGCACGTGCCGGGCTGCGTCCTCGCCTTCGTAGGCGCGGACGACGTCCTCGATCTCGCCCTCCATCTTGATGGTGCCGTGGTCGATCCACATCGCGGTGTTGCACAGGCGGGCCAGGAACTCGTTGGAGTGGCTGGCGAACACCAGGATGCCTGACCGTGCGACGAGGTCGGCCAGCCGCGACTGCGCTTTTTTGAGGAACTCCGCATCGACGGCCCCGATGCCCTCGTCGAGCAGCAAAATCTCCGGATCGATGCTCGTCACCACGCCCATGGCCAACCGCACCCGCATGCCGGTGGAGTATGTGCGCAGCGGCATCGACAGGTAGTCACCGAGTTCGGTGAACTCGGCGATCTCGTCGATCTTGCTCATCATCTGTTTCCGCGTCTGCCCGAGAAAGAGCCCGCGGATGATGATGTTCTCGAAGCCGGAGATCTCGGGGTCCATCCCGACGCCCAGATCGAACACCGGCGCCACCCGGCCGCGCACCGTGGCCACGCCCCGGGTCGGTTCGTAGATGCCCGACAACAGCCGCAGCAACGTCGATTTGCCGGCCCCGTTATGCCCGACCAGGCCGACCCGGTCGCCCATCTTCAGCGACATCGTGATGTCGCGCAACGCCTCGATGACGACGACGTTGGACGCGTTGCGCCCGATCGTCCCGCCGGCCTTGCCGAGGAAGGCCTTTTTCAACGACCGCGTCTTGGCGTCGAAGATCGGGAACTCGACCCACGCGTTGCGGGTCTGGATGTAGGGCTCGGTGCTACTGGTCACGCGGCTCTCACAAGTACTGGCCGGTGCCGTGTCCCTGGCCGCCACGCTGACCGGGCATCGCCATGCCGGGTGGCAGGGCGCCCTGACGCATCTGCTCGAGCTGCTGCCGGGCCGCCATCTGCTGGGCGAACAGCGCGGTCTGGATGCCGTGGAACAGGCCTTCCAGCCAGCCGACCAGCTGAGCCTGGGCCATGCGCAGCTCGGCGTCCGACGGGACGGCGTCCTCGGTGAACGGGAGGGTCAGCCGCTCCAGCTCGTCGCGCAGTTCGGGGGCCAGCCCCTCCTCAAGCTCCTGGATGCTGGTGCGGTGCACATCGCGCAGCCGTTCGCGGCTCGCCTCGTCCAGCGGAGCCGCCCGCACCTCCTCCAGCAGCTGTTTGATCATCGTGCCGATTCGCATCACCTTCGCGGGCTGCTCGACGAGGTCGGACAACGACTTGCCGTCGGATCCGCGCTCTGCCTCGATCTCGCCCTCGCCGATGACCTCGATGTTGTCGTCGTCGCTGTTGATAGACATGCCCCTAAGAGTGCCCCAGTATTTCTCACTTATTGCGATCGGGCTCCGCCTCACGTGAACGAGAGACCTCGCTGTCGTCGTAGATCTTCTCCCACGCGCCCGATTTGTCCAGTGACGGCGCAAGCGCACATGCGAAGGATCTACACGGCGTGCGGATCGCCTGGATGTCGCCGAATCTACTTCCGCAAACTCGTGTTCCCGGTGCGGCAATGCTTGGCGTGCTCCAGTCCCCTCACCAGCAACGATGACAGCGGTAGCGCTCCGCGACTGTCGGCGGCTCGACTAGTATGGCTGCGCAGATGGCCCGCGCCGGTGTAGACGCGGGCGGCAACAGCGAGGTCGGGCAGCCGCCGGGACGCCTCGAATTCGGGCGGAACGGCGAAGTTCCAAGGCGCACTAAGGTGGTCTGGCATGGCATACGACGTCGCCCGGGTGCGCGGACTGCACCCCTCACTGGGCGATGGCTGGGTGCATTTGGACGCCCAGAACGGCATGTTGCTGCCCGATTCCGTGGGCCGTGCCGTGTCCACCGCGTTCCGTGGATCGATGCCCACCACCTCCAGCGCGCACCCCGCCGCGCGGCGCAGCGCGGCCGTCCTGGCCGCCGCCCGGCAGGCCGTGGCCGATCTCGTCAACGCCGACCCCGCCGGTGTCGTGCTGGGCGCCGACCGTGCGGTCCTGCTGACCTCGCTGGCCGATGCCGCGTCGGCCCGGGTCGGGCTTGGTTACGAACTGGTGGTCAGCCGCCTCGACGACGAGGCCAACATCGCCCCGTGGCTGCGCGCCGCCAACCGGTTCGGCGCGAAGGTCAAGTGGGCCGAGGTCGACATCGAGACCGGGGAGCTGCCCTCCTGGCAGTGGGAGGGGCTGGTCACCCGGCCGACCCGACTGGTGGCGATCACGTCGGCGTCGTCGACGCTGGGCACGGTCACCGAACTCAGCGAGGTGACCAAGCTGGTGCACGAGGTCGGCGGTCTGGTGATCGTCGACCACTCCGCGGCAGCGCCCTACCGCCTTTTCGACTTCGACGAGACCGATGCCGACGTGGTGGCGGTCAACGCGCTGGCGTGGGGCGGCCCGCCGATCGGGGCGCTGGTGTTCCGCGACCCGTCGACCATCGACGCGTTCGGCTCGGTGTCGCTGAACCCGTACGCGAGCGGTGCGGCGCGCCTGGAGCTGGGATCGCACCAGTTCGGGATGCTGGCCGGGGTGGTGGCCAGCATCGAATACCTTGCCTCCCTTGAGGATTCGGCGCAGGGATCGCGGCGCGAGCGGCTTTTGGTGTCGATGCAGTCGGCCTCGGTGCACATGAGCGCGCTGTTCGAGTACCTGTTGACGTCACTGCGGTCGCTGCCGACGGTCACCGTGATCGGCAATCCCGAGGTGCGGATCCCGGTACTCAGCTTCGCGATCGACAACGTGCCCGCCGAGCGGGTGGTGCAGCGGTTGGCCGACAACGGCATCCTGGCGATCGCGAACGTGAGTTCGCGGGTGCTCGAACTCATCGGCGTCAACGACATCGGCGGCGCGGTGACCATCGGGCTGGCGCACTACAACACCGCGGCGGAGATCGATCAGCTGGTGCGCGCGTTGGCGTCGCTGGGCTGAAATCGCCTAAACATCAACGCGCAGAATCACTTTCCCGGATACATCGCCGGATTCCAGGAGTTCGTGGGCGGCCTGGGCCTCGGTGATCGGGAACTGGGCGCCGATGACGGGTCGCACCTGCCCGTCGGCGATCATCGGCCACACATGCGTGATGACCTCGGCGACGATCTCGGTTTTCCCGCCGGGCCCGTCCACCGGCCGGGAGCGCAGGGCGGTCGCGATCACGCTGCCGCGTTTGGCCAGCAGCTTGCCGATGTTCAGCTCGGCCTTGGCGCCGCCCTGCATGCCGATGATCACCAGCCGGCCGCCGGGGGCGAGCGCGTCGATGTTGCGGTCCAGATACTTCGCGCCGATGATGTCGAGGATCACGTCTGCCCCGCCGGCGTCGCGGACCACGTCGACGAAGTCGTCGTCGTGGTAGTTGACGGTGATGTCGGCGCCCAACTCGGCGCACAGATCGAGTTTGTTGGGCGAACCGGCGGTCACCGCCACCCGGCAGTTCAGCGCCTTCGCGACCTGGATGGCGTGTGTGCCGATACCGCTCGCACCGCCGTGGACCAGCAGAAGTTCAGGCGCGGCCAGGCCGGCCGTCATGACCACGTTCGACCACACCGTGCACGCCACCTCCGGCAGTCCGGCCGCGTAGGGGAGCGGGACACCCTGCGGGACGGGCATCACCTGACCGGCCGGGACGGCGACGAACTCGGCGTAGCCGCCTCCGGCCAGCAAAGCGCACACCGGTTGCCCGGTCGACCACTCGGTCACACCGTCGCCGACCTCGGCGACGATGCCGGACACCTCCAGCCCGATGATCTGACTGGCTCCCGGCGGGGGCGGATACTTGCCGGCCGCCTGTAACAGGTCCGCGCGATTGACGCCGGCGGCACTAACCTGAATGAGAACTTCCCCCGCGGCAGGGGCGACGTCTGGGACAGACTGCCAGGTCAGCTTGTTCGAGGAGTTGTCCGCCACGATCGCATGCATTCATACAAGGCTACTACGCTGGGAAAACTCCCATATTTTTCTCCCCCGGCAACGCTTCAAGGGCCTAGTATGTGCACATGGAGGGGATCATCGGGGGGCGCACGGCGAGTGATACGCCTGGCCTCGACATAGCTGAGCAACGGGCGTGGCAAAACTTTCTGGACGCCGCGCTGCGAATGTACGCGACCATGAACCGGTCGCTCACCGACGAGCACGGGCTGACACTCAACGACGTGCGGCTGCTCGACATGCTGGCCAAATCACCGACCGGGTCCGCCCGGATGGGTGACGTCGCCGAGGCGTTGATGTCGCTGCCCAGCCGGGTGACGCGTCAGATCCACCGTCTGGAGGTGCAGGGGCTCGTCAGCCGCGGCGCCAGTCCGGACGACGGACGTGGGGTGCTCGCGAGCATCACGCCGGAGGGGAGAATGGCGTTGTCCACCGCGATGCAGACCTATGGCGCCGCGGTGCGCGCGCACTTCCTGGACCGGCTGAGCCGCCCACAGGTCACGGCGATGGGCGAGAACTGCCGCCGGATCAGCGTCGGCCTGAAGAACGGCGCGCCGCACGCCAAGATCGGCCGCGTCTAGACTGTCCCGCGGTGGCGTGGCAGAGCGGCCTAATGCACTCGCCTTGAAAGCGAGAGACGGCTAACACCGTCCGGGGGTTCAAATCCCTCCGCCACCGCTCATGCCCGCCTGGGGAGGGGGTCCCCCGATCGGCGGACACGACGTTCCCCCGACGGCTCCACCGATCACCGGATATGCCGAGCGCACCGGGACGAGCAGCATCGACGCCATGGCAACAGTGGTGACCGACCGCGCCGAGGCGCAGACGCAGAACCTGCGGCAGATCGCGACGGCAAGCTACGTCGGCTCGGCGATCGAGTTCTACGACTTCTTCATCTACGGCACCGCCGCCGCGCTGGTGTTTCCGACGGTCTTCTTCCCCGAACTGGGCCACGTCATGGCCACCACAGCGTCGCTGGGTGCGTTCGCGGCGGCGTTCCTGGCCCGTCCCCTCGGCGCCGCGGTGTTCGGTCACTTCGGCGACCGGATCAGCCGCAAGCAGACCCTGGTGGTGACGCTGCTGCTGATGGGGTTCGCCACCGTCGGCGTCGGGCTGATTCCGAGCACGGCCAGCATCGGTGTCGCGGCACCGCTGCTGCTGATCGCGCTGCGGCTGGTGCAGGGTTTCGCCGTCGGCGGTGAGTGGGCGGGCGCGGTGCTGATGACGGCCGAGCACGCACCCGAGGAGCGGCGTGGTTTCTACGGCATGTTCACCCAGCTGGGTCTCGGCACAGCGCTGGTGCTGTCGAATCTGGTCTTCCTGGTGGTGCACCTCGGCTTCGGCGGCGCCAATGAGGCGTTCCTGCAATGGGGTTGGCGGATCCCGTTCCTGCTCAGCGCCGTGCTGATCGCCACCGCCTTGTTCATCCGGCTGCGGATCCGGGAGTCCCCGGTCTTCGACGAGGCCGAGACGCAGCAGGGCGCGCCGCTGGCGGAGCTGATCCGCCGGCAGGGCCGTCAGGTGCTGCTGGCCGGGGGTGCGGCGATCTGCGCTCCGATGCTGGTGTTCCAGGCGGGGACGTTCTTCACGCATTACGCCGCTGAGCACATGGACTACTCGGCCAACCTGGTGCTGCTGGTCAACGTGATCGGCGGGCTGTGCGCCGTCGGCTTCGCGGCCGTCTGGGCCGTTTTGTCCGACACCTACGGCCGACGCCGGGTGACGGCGCTGGGCTACGCGCTGGCCGCGCCGTGGGCGTTCGCGGTGTTCCCGCTGATCGCGACCGAGGACCACGTGGTGTTCGGCGTGGCTATCGTGCTCACCTACGCGTTGATCGGTGTCTGCATGGGTCCGCTCGCGGCGTTCCTGCCGGAGATCTTCGCCGCCCGCTACCGCTACACCGGTGCGGCGCTGTCACACACCCTCGGCGGAGTCATCGGCGGCGCGCTACCGCCGGTGATCTCGCCGATGCTGATGGCGACGTACGGCGGCGCGGCGATCGCGCTGATGATGGGCGGCCTGGCGGTGGTCAGCCTGGTCTGCGTGACGGCGCTGCCCGAAACGGCGCAGCGCCGACGCCCTACTCGCCGGTGAAGTTCGGCGGCCGCTTCTCGAACATCGCCGTGATGCCTTCGGTGAGGTCCTTGGACGGCAGGAAGGCCGAGTTCCATGCCGCGACGTAGCGCAGGCTGGCCGCCACCTGGGCGGTGCGCTGCTCGTCGAGCACGTCTTTGATGCCGTGCACAGTGTGCGGCGGGTTGGCGGCGATCTCCGCCGCGGTGGCCCGTGCGGCGGCCAGTGATGCCTCGGCGTCGGGGTAGACATCGTTGACCAGGCCGATCTTGTCGGCGCGGGCGGCGTCGATGTCCCTACCCGTGAGCGCCAGCTCGCGCAGATGCCCGTCGGACAGGATCAGCGGCAGGCGCGCCAGAGAGCCGACGTCCGCGACGATCGCCAGCTTGACTTCGCGCACCGAGAACTTCGCGTCGCTGCTGGCGTAACGGATATCGACCGCGGAGATCAGGTCTACACCCCCGCCGATGCACCAGCCGTGCACCGACGCGATGGTCGGGGTGCGGCAGTCGGCGACCGCGGTGATCGCGTACTGCATGGTTTTGAGCTTGGCATGGAAGTCGGCGCGTGGCTTCGACGACGACGCATCGGCCATCATCGAGCCGAGCGTGTCACCCATCGCGGCCAGGTCCAGGCCGTAGCTGAAATTCTTGCCCGAGCCGGTCAGCACGATCGCCCGCACCTGAGGGTCGGCGTCGAGCTCGTTGAACACCACCGGCAGCTCGGCCCAGAACGCCGGGCCCATCGCATTGCCCTTGCCGGGCCCGATCAGCGTGACCTGCGCGATGTGATCGGCGATGTCCACGGTCATCGATTCATAGGAGTTACCCATGACCAGAGAGGTTAGCCGCCGCCCAACAGGACGTCGGCGACGACTGCGCTGGGCAGGAACTGGCAGGCCGCGTCAGCCAGGATCTGCCCGACGAACTCGCCGTCGGGGCCCAGCGGGTTGCCCTCCTGGGACAGGATCTCGCGCACCACGGCCACCCGGGTGGGTTCGTCGAGGCCACTGAACTCCTCGCACGTCATCGTCAGCGAGTTGGCGGGCGCCGGCACCTGCGGGACGTCGGTGTTGCGGGTCGGAAGCGGCAGATTCGGGATCTGGATGTCGGGGATACCCGGGATGCCGGGGCTGCGGCTGGTGGTGGTCGGAGATGACGTCAGCGGCGGGCCGGGCTGCGTGGTCTGCGCGACGGCGCCCTCGGTGGTGCGCTGACAGGCCGTGGTCACGCCCAGGACGACACCCAGACCGACGAGCGTCGCAGCCGTGATCCGCGCGTGCGTCTTCATCCTGGCCACGATATGCGGCTACACCCGTTCCAGGTAGAAGTACAGGTGGCGGGGCGTGCCCGAGTTGGTGTCGAGGGCGCCCTTGCCGTTCATGATGCCGATGACGGCGTTGTCATCGACGACCTTGAAGTGGTCATGCACCGGCCTTCCGTCGTAGACCATCGTCGCGACCACCTCACCGCGGAACTCCTCCATCCAGAGGCTGGCCTCGCCGTTCATCGCCTCGGTGTTGGAGAACTTGGCGCCGTCGGCGTCCAGGCAGACCAGGGGCTTGGCATCGGTTGCCGAGTGGAACGTCTTGCCGAACCAGTTCAACTTCTTCATGAAGCCGTTGGCCTTGTGTCCGGTGTCGAACTCGCCGCCCTTCCATTCGCCGATCATGAAGTCGATGGTCGCCGGCGCCAGGGTGGCCCAGAACGCGTCCAGTTCGGCGTCGGCGATCCGGTCGGTGCGCCCGGTCAGCTCGGTGAAGGTCTTGCGGGGGTCGGTGGTCATCTGTCTCCTAAACGAGGTGGGCTGCCCAGCGCCCGGCGAAGTCGAGGAAGGCGTCGTTCTCCTCGGGGGCGGCGACGGTGACACGGACGCCGTCCTCCCCGTACGGACGCACGATGATGCGGTCGTTGGCGGCGTCGGCCGCGAACTCCTGCGCCCGCCCGACCAGCGGCAACCACACGAAGTTCGCCTGCGAGGGCGGCAACTCGTAGCCGGCCCCGCGCAGCGCGGCGCTGACCCGCTCGCGTTCGGCGACCACGGCGTCGGTGCGTTCCAGCAGTTCGTCGGCGGCGTCCAGGCATGCGATGGCCGCGGCCTGCGACACGCTGGTGGCGGTGAACGGCACGTACACCTTCGACAGCGCGGCGACGATGTCCGGATCGGCGACGGCGTAGCCGACCCGCAGCCCGGCCAGCCCGTAGGCCTTCGAAAAGGTGCGCAGCACAACGACATTGCTGTGCGCCCGGACGAGCCCGAAACTGTCGGGCACGAGCCCGTCGCGGATGTACTCGATGTAGGCCTCGTCGAGCACCACCAGGATGTGCGGTGGCACGGCCTCGATGAACCGCGCCAGTGCGTCGGGGTCGACGACGGTGCTGGTCGGGTTGTTCGGGTTGCACACGAAGATCAGCCGGGTGCGGTCGGTGATCGCGGCGAGCATCGCGTCGAGGTCGAAGGTGTGGTCGGTCAGCGCCACCTGCACCGGGGTCGCGCCGGCGGTGCGTACCTGCAACGGGTAGATCTCGAAGCTGCGCCAGCCGAAGAGCACCTCGTCACCGACGGTGGACGTGATCTGGATCAGCTGCTGGCACAGGCTGACCGATCCGCTGCCGACGGAGATGTTCTCCGGGGCGAATCCGACGTATTTGGCGAGACGCTCCCGCAGCTCGACGTAGCCGTTGTCGGGGTAGCGGTTGATGCCGTCGATCGCGTTCTCGATCGCGGCCCGCACGCTGGGCAGCGGGCCGTGGACGGTTTCATTGCTGGCGATCTTGATGGCGCCGGGCACCGTCCTGCCCGGCGCGTAGACGGGCAGATCGGCGAGGTCGGGGCGCAGACGGGCGGACACCTGAACAGTTTAGGGCCCGTCCGGAGCTGCTTTGCTTCCCGCGGCGGGGCCTGTGTACTCTCATCCAGCGGCGGTAAACGTCGGGAGGCGTGCCAGAGCGGCCGAATGGGACTCACTGCTAATGAGTTGTCCCCCTTACAGGGGACCGGAGGTTCAAATCCTCTCGCCTCCGCTGTTCGATTGCCGGCTCGCCGGCGCGGTCGAACTGCCGGCTTGCCGGCGTGATAACTGAATATGCGGTACAACCATGCGCCCGTAGCTCAACGGATAGAGCATCTGACTACGGATCAGAAGGTTAGGGGTTCGAATCCCTTCGGGCGCGCTTTCTACCAGCGATAACCGTGTGGCTCTGACGACCGTGGGATCCGTGCACGCTTTCCGCCGAATCCGCGTACCTATGGCCCACGCTCGCCCCCGCTAAAGTCGGATTCGTGCGCCTTCTGCTGATCGCCGACACGCACCTGCCCAAACGCGCCAAAGACCTGCCGCCCACAGTGTGGGACGCGGTGGACGAGGTCGACGTGGTGATCCACGCCGGAGACTGGGTCGAGCCGGATCTGCTCGACACGCTCGAGGCCCGAGCCGACCGACTGGTCGCCTGTTGGGGCAACAACGACGGACCGGAGCTCCGGCGCCGGCTGCCCGAACGGGCCGACGTGGTGCTGGAGGGCCTGAAGTTCACCGTCACCCACGAAACCGGCGCCGCGACGGGACGGGAGGCGCGGCTGGCCCGCGACTACCCGGACACCGATGTGCTGGTGTTCGGCCACAGTCACATCCCGTGGGACACCACCGCCAAAACAGGGCTGCGCCTTCTCAATCCGGGGTCGCCCACCGATCGGCGCCGTCAGCCCTATTGCACCTACATGACCGCGACGGTGCATTCCGGCGCACTGCATGACGTCGTCCTACACCGGCTGCCGCGTCGTGCGTGACCGTCCCGCCACCGTCGCGGACGTCCACGAGATCGCCGCGTCGATGCCGCACGTGACCCGCGTCGAGGGACCGAAGGGGCAGAACCCGATCTATCAGGTGGGGGGCAAGTCGTTCGTGTACTTCCGCACACCCCGGCCCGACGCGGTCGACCCGGACACCGGTGAGCGCTACACCGACGTCATCATCATCTGGGTCGAGTCCGAGGACGACAAGCTCGCCCTGACGCAGGATCCCGATTCACCGTTTTTCACCACCGACCACTTCGCCGGGCACCTCTCGGTGCTGGTGCGCGCCGGCCGCTTGGGTGAGGTCAGCGTCACCGAGTTGCGGGAACTGATTCAGGACGCGTGGCTGTCGCGGGCCTCGCAGCGGCGCGCCGAGAAGTGGCTCGCAGAACAGGGCTGACTCAGCCGGGCCGGCTGACGTCGGCGTGGTGGGCGCCGCACACAAACAGGGCGAGCCGGGCCGGGGTGTCACCCGGATTGCGCCACCGGTGCCGGGTCCCGTTCTGTACGACGGTGTCTCCCGGTTGCAGCGTCACCTCGGCGCCGTCGTCGAGCTCGAGGATCACCGTACCTTCGAGCACCACCTCGAAGTCGATGGTGTCGGTGGTGTGCATGCCGGGATCCTCGGGATCCATGTAGCCGAGCAGCCCGGGCAGCTTCTGCTCGGCGTCGGCCAGCGCCGCCTCGGCGTCGATCTGGCTGGGGTCCCCTGTCGCCGTCGCATGCGGCGGCAGCGTGAACATCGAGAAGCGGAAGCCCCCGACGGGCGGAAAATACGTGTGCCACTGCGGCATCGAGCCGTCGTCGGGGAATCGGGGTGCTTCGTTGCCGCCCCACAGCAGCGTGAACTCGGAGCCTGGGAGCAGCATCGGCACGCGGGGGGCGACCTTCTCGTCGCTGACGAACACTGACTTGCCGGACGCATCGTGTCCGGTGACGACTCGGCGGATGTCCATTGTGTCAGTCAAGCATCGAAACCGCGCCTGACGTGGCAGTCTCGCGATATGAACAGCAAGCCGCCGACACCGACGATCGAAGACGCGCACCGGGTGCACCGCGAGACCCTTCCGTTTGACGACACCCGGGATTTCGCCGACGCCGACCGGGGCTTCATCGCCGCCCGGCAGCCCTGCGTCATCACCGCCGCTGACGGACGCGTGGTGTGGGACAACGACGTCTACGGGTTTCTGACCGGAGACGCCCCGCCCACGGTGCACCCGAGCCTGTGGCGCCAGTCGACGCTGGTGGCCAAGCAGGGGCTCTACGAAGTGGTCACAGGCATCTACCAGGTGCGGGGATTCGACCTGTCCAACATCACCTTCGTCGAGGGTGACACCGGCATCATCGTGATCGACCCGCTGGTGTCCACCGAGGTGGCCGCCGCCGCGCTGGCGCTGTACCGCGAACACCGCGGCGATCGCGAGGTCCGGGCGGTCATCTACACCCACAGCCACGTCGACCACTTCGGCGGAGTACTAGGGGTGACCTCGCAGGCCGACGTCGACGCCGGCAGGGTCGCGGTGCTGGCGCCCGAGGGATTCACCGCCCATGCGGTGCAGGAGAACGTCTACGCCGGCACCGCGATGACCCGCCGCGCCGCCTACATGTACGGCACGGTGCTCGAGCGCGGGCCGCAGGGGCAGGTCGGCTGCGGGCTCGGCCAGACCCCGTCGACGGGTGAGGTGGCGATCATCGTGCCGACGGTCGACATCCGCGAGACCGGCGAGGTGCACACCATCGACGGCGTGGAGATCGAATTCCAGATGGCGCCGGGCACCGAGGCGCCGGCCGAGATGCACTTCTACTTCCCGCGCTTCCGGGCGCTGTGCATGGCCGAGAACGCGACGCACAACCTGCACAACCTACTGACCCTGCGCGGCGCGCTGGTGCGCGATCCGCACGGCTGGGCCGGGTACCTGACCGAGGCGATCGACACCTTCGCCGACCGCGCCGACGTGGTGTTCGCATCGCACCACTGGCCCACCTGGGGCCGCGACCGGATCGTGGAATTCCTGTCGCTGCAACGGGATCTGTACGCCTATCTGCACGACCAGACGCTGCGCCAACTCAATCAGGGGTACACCGGCATCGAGATCGCCGAGAGCTTCACGATGCCGCCCGCGCTTGAGCAAGCCTGGCACGCCCGCGGCTACTACGGGTCGGTCAGCCACAACGTCAAAGCCGTCTACCAGCGCTACATGGGCTGGTTCGACGGCAACCCGGCCCGGCTGTGGCCGCACCCGCCGGAGGCCATCGGCCCGCGCTACGTCGCGGCGATGGGCGGGATCGACCGCGTCGTCGAGCTGGCCCGACAGGCGTTCGACGACGGTGACTTCCGTTGGGCTGCCACGCTTCTCGACCATGCGATCTTCACCGACGAGAACCACGTCGGCGCCCGCGAGCTGTACGCCGACACCCTCGAGCAACTGGCCTACGGCGCCGAGACGGCGACCTGGCGCAACTTCTTCCTCGGCGGCGCGACCGAGCTGCGGGACGGCAACTTCGGTACCCCGACCCAGACCACGTCGACATCGATGGTGGGGCAACTGTCTCCAGAGCAGATGTTCGACGTGGTGGCGATCAGTGTGAACGGGCCGCGGGCATGGGATCTCGACCTCGCCATCGACGTCACTTTCCTTGACGTGCAGACCAACTATCGGCTGACCCTGCGCAACGGGGTGCTGGTCTACCGCAACGTTGCCGCGGACGAGGCGACGGCCCAGGCGACGGTCCGGTTGGCGAGCAAGCTGCGCCTGCTCACGCTCGCCGCCGGTGACAACACCTCGCCTGGTCTCGAAATCAGCGGGGACGCAGGCGTTCTCACCGCTTTGTTGTCGGCGCTCGACAAGCCGGACCCGGACTTCAACATCATCACGCCGTGACTCCCGCGGCGGCCCGCTAGGGGATGCCGCCGTCAGCGCGGATGATCGAGCCCGAGGTGAAACTCGACGCATCCGACATCAGGAACAGCGCGGCGCCGACGATCTCGGCGGGCTGGCCGGCCCGCTGCAGGGCGCTGCGCGCGAACGGGTTGGTGTCACCATCGGTGAAGGTCCAGGCATCGCTGATGTCGGTCAGGAACGGCCCGGGCATCAAGGTGTTCACCCTCACCGTCGGACCGTAGGCCAGCGCCAGAGCCTCGGTCATCGCATTCAGCCCAGCCTTCGACGCGGCGTAGGGGACGAACGTCGGGTGCGGTCGCAGCGACCCGTGGGTGCTGACGTTGATGATCGAGCCGCCGCCGTCGGCGAGCATGCGATCACCGACGAGCACCGACAACCGGAACGGGCCCTTGAGGTTCAGGTTCACCACCGAGTCGAACAGCTTCTCGGTGACCGACGACAACGACTCGTACAGCGGGGACATCCCCGCGTTGTTGACCAACACGTCGACCTTGCCGAACCGGTCGTAGGCCACGTCGACCAACCCGTCGAGCTCATCCCACCGTCCGACGTGCACCGCGTACGGGTATGCGGCCCGGCCGGTCCCGGCGGTGACGGCCTCGGCGGTGGCCACGCAGGCGTCGTACTTGCGGCTGGCGATGACGACGTCCGCCCCGCAGCGGGCCGCCGCAAAGGCCATCTCCCGTCCCAGACCCCGGCTGCCGCCGGTGATCAGCACCACCCGGTCGGTCAGATCAAACAGCCGGCCGGCGAATCCACCCGCATCGGTCACGGGCCATATGGTGTCACGGTGCAACTGCTTCTGGTCCGACACGCGCTGCCCCGGCGAAGCGAACCCGGGCAAGGCTCCGATCCGCACCTGTCCGAAGAAGGCGTCGAACAGGCCAAACGCCTGCCCGACGCGCTGGCCCGGTTCCCGATCACGCGACTGGTGAGCAGCCCGCAGATCCGGGCCGTCGAGACCGGGCGGCCGGTGGCCGACGCGCTGGGACTGCCCATCGAGGTCGACGAGCGCTTCGCCGAGTACGACCGCGACTTGGAGCACTACATCCCGATCGAGCAGATCGCCGCCGAGAACCCGCAGGAGCTGCAGCGTCTCATCGACGGGCACCTGCCCAGCGCCGTCGACGAGGACGAGTTCCTGGCCCGCGTCAACGCCGCCGTCGACGACGTGGTGGCCGCCTCCGAGCACGACGACACCGTCGCGGTGTTCAGCCACGGCGGAGTCATCAACGTGATCCTGCACCGAGTGCTGCGGACCGAGCGGTTGCTGTCGTTTCACGTCGACTACGCGTCGGTGACGCGGCTGCTGTCGTCGCGCACTGGGCGGATGGGCGTGGCGGGGGTCAACGCCACCGAACACGTATGGGACTTATTGCCCAGAAATCAGCGATGGTAGGAAAGTCAGCGTGACTGACCTCGAAGGCCTCGATCTTTCCGCCCTGGACCGGCACCTGCGCGAGGTCGGGGTGCCCCGCAGCGGTGACCTGCGCGCCGAGCTGATCTCCGGCGGCCGCTCAAACCTGACCTTCCTGGTGGCCGACGACGCCTCCCAGTGGGTGCTGCGCCGCCCGCCGCTGCACGGCCTGACCCCCTCGGCGCACGACATGGCCCGGGAGTACCGGGTCGTCGCCGCGCTGGCCGACACCGCTGTCCCGGTCGCGCGCGCGGTCACGATGCGCGACGATGCCTCCGTGCTGGGGGCGCCGTTCCAGATGGTCGAGCACGTCGCCGGCCGGGTGGTGCGCCACACCGACCAGTTGAAAGCCCTCGGCGACGAGGTGGCGATCGAGGCGTGCGTCGACGCGCTGATCACGGTGCTTGCCGACCTGCACGCGGTGGACCCGGACGCGGTCGGGCTGTCGGACTTCGGCAAGCCGAGCGGCTATCTGGAACGCCAGGTGCGGCGCTGGGGTTCGCAGTGGGACCTGGTCAAGCAGACCGATGACCCGTGCGACGCCGACGTCCGGAAGCTGCACCGGCGTCTCGGCGAAGCCCTGCCGCAGCAGAGCCGCACCTCGATCGTGCACGGCGACTACCGCATCGACAACACCATCCTCGACGCCGAGGACGCCACGAAGGTCGTCGCGGTGCTGGACTGGGAGATGTCCACGCTCGGTGACCCGCTCAGCGACGCCGCGCTGATGTGCGTGTACCGGCACCCGACGTTCCACCTGGTGCATGCCGACGCCGCGTGGGCGAGCGAACTGATCCCGAACGCGGACGCGCTCGCCGAGAAGTACTCCCGGGCGGCCGGCCAGCCGCTGGACCACTGGGACTTCTATATGGCGCTGGCCTATTTCAAGCTCGCCATCATCGGTGCAGGCATCGCCTACCGGGCCCGCGAGGCCGGCGTCGTCGACGACACCGACAAGGTGGCCGAGGCCGTCGGCCCGCTGATCGCCGCGGGGCTCTCCGAGCTCTGCTGACGCCGAGGTTTCGCCGCAGGTCGGCGGCGGGTAGAGGGAGGCGTGCTCCCACCATGCCCCCGATGCGCCCCGCACGACGATGAAACGTGACGTCGGCGCGGAACTCGACGTCGAGATCACCGAGCCCACGACGCTCGAATTCCAGATCGCCGTAGCGCCCCAGCCGGGTGCCGAGGTCACCGAGTCACTGTCGTTCACGTTGAACGGCAACGAGATTCCAGACGCCCGGATCAACCAGATCGCCGGCGACCACGGCAACCGCATCCACAAACTCGACGCGCCGGTCGGCAACCTCAAGGTCAGCTACCGGGCGAGCGTGGTCGGACAGGCCGACCCGGCGCCGGTGCGCGACCTCGACCTGTCCATGTATCTGCGGCCCAGCCGGTACGCCGAAGCCGACAAGTTCTTCGGTTTCGCGGGCACAGAATTCGGTGACGTCGACGACCCCGTCGTGCTGCTGGCGAAGGTGTCGTCCTGGGTGGGTGCCCGGCTGAGGTACGTGCCGGGGTCCAGTGACCCGATCGACGGTGCCGCGGACACGCTGCTGGCCGGTTCCGGGGTGTGCCGCGATTACGCGCACCTGGTCATCGCGCTGCTGCGGGCGGTGAACGTGCCCGCCCGGCTGGTGTCGGTGTACGCGCCCGGGTGCCACCCCATGGACTTCCACGCCGTGGCCGAAGCGTTCGTCGACGGTCAGTGGCACGTCGTGGACGCCACCTGCCTGGCGCCGCGGCAGTCGATGCTGCGCATCGCGACCGGGCGGGACGCGGCAGACACCGCCTGGCTGGACAACCACGGGGGCGCGATGACGGTCAACGCGATGGAGGTGTTCGCGACCGTCGACGGCGAGCTGCCCCGTGACCGCATCGAGCAGTTGGTGTCGATCCGGTGAGCTACACGCCGCCCTTGAGGTTCCTCTTGGCGGCGCGCCGCAGTTGGAACATGCGCACCGCACCCACCGCGACCGTCACCAGGCCGCCCGCCACGGCGGCGAACAGGATCGCCACACCCAGCGGCAGGCTCCAGTGCCAGCCGAGGAAGGCTAACTCCACGGACTCGGTGTTCTGCGCGATGAAGACCAGCAGCACGATCAGGATGAGGAATCCCAATGTGAGTGCCGCCCACAGTGCGGCGGCGCGGGTGCGGTGCACCGCGGACTTCGGCGGCGGCGGTGGCGGTGGCGGGGTCCCCATCGTGGGGGTCCCGGGCGCGTCGAACGCCGGCTGGTCGGCTGACGCGAACGGATCGCTGGACATGGCTCCATCTTTGCCCTAATGCGCTTTGAATGAAACCACTTCACCGGTGACGTAAGGTCGGCGAAGCCCTTCTCGCAGGCAGGCGAGAGTGAAAGGACGGTCGGATGAACTGTTCCCGACGAATCAGGCGCGCCGCTGTCGCGGTTGCCGTAGCCGCACTCACCCTGATGGTCGCGGCGTGCGGCAGCTCCAATCCACTCGGCGGCGGCGACATCTCCGGCGACCTCAGATCGATCAAGGTCGGTTCCGCCGACTTCACCGAGTCGAAGATCCTCGCCGAGATCTACGCCCAGGCGCTGGAAGCCAACGGGTTCACCATCTCCCGCCAGTTCGGGATCGGCAGCCGTGAGACCTACATCCCCGCGGTGCAGGACCATTCGATCGACCTGATCCCGGAGTACACCGGCAACCTGTTGCAGTACTTCGACGCCGAGAGCACCGCCACCACCCCCGACGAGGTGTTGCTGGGCCTGCTCAAAGCCCTCCCCGGCGGTTTGTCGATCCTCTATCCGTCGCCGGCCGAGGACAAGGACACCCTGGCGGTCTCGGAGCAGACCGCGCAACGCTGGAACCTCAAAACCATCGCCGACCTGGCGGTGCACTCGCCGGAGGTGAAAATCGGTGCGCCATCGGAGTTTCAGACCCGCCAAACCGGGCTGGTAGGACTCAAACAGAAGTACGGGCTGGACATCGCGCCGGCCAACTTCATCGCGATCAGCGACGGGGGAGGCCCCGCGACCGTCAAGGCGCTGACCGACGGAACCGTCACCGCGGCCAACATCTTCAGCACCTCACCGGCGATCGAGCAGAGCCGGTTGGTGGTGCTGGAAGATCCGAAGAACGTCTTCCTGGCGGCCAACGTGGTGCCGTTGGTGGCCTCGCAGAAGATGTCCGACGAACTGAAGACCGTGCTCGACGCCGTCAGCGCGAAGCTGACCACCGAGACGCTGATCGAACTGAACACCTCGGTGGAGGGCAATCAGGGGGTCGACCCCGACGAGGCGGCGGCGAAGTGGATCTCCGACAACGGCTTCGATCAACCGATCGGGAAGTAGGGGGCGGGAAACTCACGTGATCACCTTCGAACACGTCACCAAGAAGTTCCCGGACGGCACCGTGGCAGTCGACGATCTGACGCTGAACATCCCCGAAGGAACGCTGACGGTGTTCGTCGGCCCGTCGGGCTGCGGCAAGACCACGTCGATGCGGATGATCAACCGGATGATCGACCCCACCTCCGGTGTCCTGACCGTCGACGGCAAGGACGTCACCAAGGTCGATCCGGTGAAGCTGCGACTCGGCATCGGCTACGTGATCCAGAGCGCGGGGCTGATGCCGCACCTGCGGGTGGTCGACAACGTCGCGACGGTACCGGTGCTGCAGGGTGAATCCCGGCGCAGCGCACGTAAATCCGCGCTCGCTGTGATGGAACGTGTCGGGCTGGACCCCACACTCGCCGACCGCTACCCGGCTCAGCTCTCGGGCGGTCAGCAGCAGCGTGTCGGGGTGGCCCGGGCGCTGGCCGCGGATCCGCCGATCCTGTTGATGGACGAGCCGTTCAGCGCGGTCGACCCGGTGGTCCGGGAAGACCTGCAGACCGAGATCCTGCGGCTGCAAAGCGAATTACGCAAGACGATCGTGTTCGTCACCCACGACATCGACGAGGCGATCAAGCTCGGCGAGAAGGTCGCGGTGTTCGGCCGCGGCGGGGTCCTGCAGCAGTACGACGCGCCGGCTCGGCTGCTGTCCAATCCGGCCAACGACACCGTCGCCGGATTCGTCGGTGCCGACCGCGGATACCGCGGCCTGCAGTTCTTCCACGCGACCGGGCTACCGCTGCACGGCATCCGCCATGTCGGTGAACCCGAGATCGACGACCTGGTACTGAGGCCGGGAGACTGGGCGCTGGTGACCCGGCCCGACGGCACCCCGTACGCGTGGATCGACGCCGCCGGTGTCGAACTGCACCGCAGCGGGAGTTCGTTGTACGACAGCACCATTGCGGGTGGGTCGCTGTTCCAGCCCGACGGCACGCTGCGGCAGGCGCTGGACGCGGCGCTGTCCTCCCCGGCCGGGCTCGGGGTGGCCGTCGACGACGGCGGCCAGGTGATCGGCGGGATGAAGGCCGACGACGTGCTCGCCGCGCTGGACGCACAGCGCATCGCCAGGCAGGCCGGGGGCTGAGCCGATGCGGTACCTGGTCACCCACCTCGACACGCTATGGACGCTGACGGTGATCCATCTGCGGCTGTCGCTGATCCCGATCGTGCTGGGACTGCTGATCGCGGTGCCGCTCGGTGCGCTGGTGCAGCGGACGACGGTGCTGCGGCGACTGACGACGGTGACGGCCAGCATCGTCTTCACCGTCCCGTCGCTGGCCCTGTTCGTGGTGCTGCCGTTGATCATCCCGACCCGGATCCTCGACGAAGCCAACGTGATCGTCGCGCTGACGCTGTACACCGTCGCGCTGCTGGTGCGGGCGGTGCCCGAAGCGCTGGACGCGGTGTCCCCGGTGGTGCTCGACGCGGCCACCGCGGTCGGATACCGGCCGCTCACCCGGATGCTGAAAATCGAACTGCCGCTGGCGCTTCCCGTGCTCATCGCGAGCCTGCGGGTGGTGGCGGTCACCAACATCTCAATGGTCGCCGTCGGGTCGGTCATCGGCATCGGAGGCCTGGGCACCTGGTTCACCGAGGGCTACCAAGCCAACAAGAGCGATCAGATCGTGGCCGGCATCATCGCGATCTTCGTGCTGGCCATCGTGATCGACACCCTGATCATGCTGATCGGCAGGGCGCTCACCCCCTGGACCCGGGCTGACCGGGCGTCCACGGCGAAGGCGGGTGCGCCGGCATGAACTTCCTGCAGGAGGCGCTGTCGTTCATCTTCACCGCCGCCAATTGGGGCGGTCCGGCCGGGCTGAGCGCCCGGATCCTGGAGCATCTGCAGTACACCGTCATCGCGGTGTTCTTCTCGGCGTTGATCGCGGTGCCGCTCGGGATGCTGATCGGGCACACCGGTCGCGGCACCTTCCTCGTCGTCACCGGCGTGAACGCGCTGCGTGCGCTGCCCACCCTCGGCGTGCTGCTGCTCGGTGTGCTGCTGTGGGGCCTGGGTCTGGTCCCGCCGACCGTCGCGCTGATGCTGCTGGGCATCCCGCCGCTGCTGGCCGGGACCTATTCGGGCATCGCGAACGTCGACCGCACGGTCGTCGACGCCGCCCGGTCGATGGGGATGACCGAACGCAGGATCCTGCTGCGGGTGGAGACTCCGAACGCGATGCCGCTGATCCTCGGCGGGCTGCGCACCGCAACCCTGCAGATTGTGGCGACCGCCACCGTCGCGGCCTACGCCAGCCTCGGCGGGCTGGGCCGCTACCTGATCGACGGCATCAAGGTGCGCGAGTTCTACGTCGCCCTCGTGGGTGCCCTGATGGTCACCGCGCTGGCGCTGTTCCTGGACGCTCTGCTGGCGTTCGCAGTGTGGGCGTCGGTGCCCGGCACCGGCAGGCTGCAGCGGTTGGGCGCGATGCCGCAGCCTTTCCTCGGCGACGAGGTCGCATTGGAATCACGGCCGCGGCCCGGTTCATCCCCCGATTCGGAAGCCCGCCACGAACGCGCAAAGCCGTCGCCTACGGTAGAGGCATGAGTGAAGCCGATCGCTCGGACGCGACTGCCCCCAGCCGCGAGGAGCAATCCGGCCGCTGGCCGGCTGTGTTGACCTGGCGCGCGCACGATGTGCCGCGGATGGAGTCGGTGCGCGTGCAGCTCGCCGGTGACCGCATCAAGGCCCACGGCCGGATCGTGGCCGCCGCCACCTCGGAACACCCCCCGTTCAGCGCGTCCTACGACCTCGTCACCGACGAGCACGGGGCCACCAAGCGGCTGTCGCTGACCGTCACGCTGGCCGAACGGGAGCGGCAGCTCTCGATCGCGCGCGACGAGGAGAACATGTGGCTGGTGCAGGAGCGCTCCGGGCAGACCCGCAGGTCGGCCTTCGACGGTGCACTCGACGTGGACGTGATCTTCAGCCCGTTCTTCAACACCCTGCCGATCCGGCGCACCCGGGTGTACCAGGGAGAGGGATCGGTGACGGTGCCAGTGGTCTACGTGCGGGTGCCCGATCTGTCGGTGGACGTCGCGACGATCAGCTACGCAGCGGGGGCCGACGGGATCAAGCTGCACTCGCCGGTGGCCGAAACCACCGTCACCGTCGACCCCGACGGCTTCATCCTGGACTATCCCGGGTTGGCAGAGCGGATCTGACCACCCCGCCGGCGCGCCCTGCCGCGGCGAGTTCGTCGCGCCAGCCGTCGGCGCCGATGACGGTGGTGACGATCTGCGGGCGGCTGAAGCTGTCGTAACGGACCCGAGCGGCGTGGCCGGTCTCGACGAGGTCGGCCACGGTTTGATGCTGGGCCAGCTGGTTGCGGGCATCGATGAGCAACCGAAGCGCGTGGTCGAGCACCGGCATCAAGCGGGTGGAATTGGCCTCGCACATCGCCCGCACCAGGTCGGGCGAGGTCGCGGCGACCCGGGTGCCGTCCCGGAAGGAGCCGGCGGCCAGCGCGAACGCCAGCGGCACCTCACCGGCGGTGGCGGCCAGCGCCTCGGCGAGCAGGTGCGGCAGGTGTGAGATCGTCGCGGCCGCGGTGTCGTGCTCGTCGGAGCGCGCCGGCACGACGAACGCGCCGCAGTCCAGCGCCAGGTCCATCACGCTTGCCCACACCGCGGGATCGACGTGGTCGTCGACGCTGAGCACCCAGGGGGTGTCGACGAACAGTCGGGCGTCGCCCGCGGCCCATCCGGAATGGGCGGTCCCGGTCATCGGGTGCCCGCCGACGAACCGGCTGAGCAGGCCGACCTTCTCGACTTCGGCGTGCACGGCACCCTTGACGCTGGTGACGTCGGTCAACGGGCAATTCGCCGCGGTGGCACGGATGTGGCTCAGCATCAGCCCGAGCGCGGGCACCGGTACGGCGAGCACGATCAGCGCGTCGTGCGCAGCGGCGCGGGCCAGGGTCTGGTCGAGGTCGGTGCTCGCGTCGAAGCCGTCGAACCGGGCCGCCTCCGCGCCTTCGACGGAGCGGTTGTAGCCGAACACGTCGCGCCCGGCGGCTTTCGCGGCCCGCATCAGCGAGCCGCCGATCAGGCCGAGACCGATCACGCACACCGGTGGCTTCGTCACCTGCCTAGGTTGGCACATCGGTCTGGACAGTCGGTGTCAGGAGGGTGTGCAGGGCGGTGCGGACCCGCTGGTCAAGCCCCTGCCGGGGGACTACCCTCAGGCCTCATGGGAGCGCAGAGTGCACAGAAGCAGGAGCGGGTGACCGACGTTCCGGACGGCTTCGCTGTGGCCGTCGTCCGCGAGGACGGCAAATGGCGGTGCACCCCGATGCGGCCGGTAGCGTTGACCAGCCTGACCGCCGCGGAGACCGAGCTGCGTGAATTGCGAAGCGCCGGAGCGGTTTTCGGGATCCTCGACATCGACGATGAGTTCTTTGTGATCGTGCGGCCCGCGCCGTCGGGTACCCGGCTGCTGCTCTCGGACGCGACCGCGGCCCTGGACTACGACATCGCGGCGGAGGTGCTGGAGAAGCTCGACGCCGACATCGACGACGAGGAGCTCGAACGGTCGGACCCGTTCGAGGAGGGAGACCTCGGCCTGCTGTCCGACATCGGCCTGCCCGAAGCGGTGCTGGGGGTGATCCTCGACGAGAGTGACGACCTGTACGCCGACGAGCAGGTGGGCCGGATAGCGCGGGAGATGGGATTCGCCGACGAGCTGTCGGCGGTGCTGGACCGTCTGGATCGGTGACCGACGAGGACCTGATCCGCGCCGCGCTCGACGCCGCCCGGCTGGCCGGTCCTCGGGACGTGCCGATCGGCGCGGTCGTCGTCGCCGCGGACGGGACCGAGCTGTCCCGGGCCGCCAACGCCCGGGAAACCCTCGGCGATCCGACCGCACACGCGGAGATCCTGGCGCTGCGCGCCGCGGCGTCGGCGTGGGGTGACGGGTGGCGGCTGGAGGGCGCGACGATGGCCGTGACCGTCGAGCCGTGCACGATGTGCGCGGGTGCGCTGGTGATGGCCCGGGTGGCGCGGGTGGTGTTCGGTGCGTGGGAACCCAAGACCGGCGCGGTCGGTTCCTTGTGGGACGTGGTGCGTGACCGGCGGCTGACGCACCGGCCGCAGGTGCGCGGCGGGGTGCTGGAGGCCGAGTGCGCGGCGCCGCTGGAGGAGTTCTTCGCGCGGCAGCGGTGACTTCCCGGTTCCGCCGAGACCGCATCTGGCGCGGTCCGGCGGGCACATTCTGCGCAGTGGGCGCAATCTCGGCGGGGTCGGCGCGTTTTGGTCTGGGGCGTGTGCGTCGGTAAGCTGCCACACGGTGGCGTGTCCGAGCGGCCTAAGGAGCACGCCTCGAAAGCGTGTGACGGGTAACCCCCGTCCGAGGGTTCAAATCCCTCCGCCACCGCCACACCTCTCCAGCCTGCGATCCAGGTGAGAGGCTATTTTTATCGTTGCGGCGCTGTGGCGCTGGCCGCGGGGGCCCAAGCTCTCAGGCTTTGCTGACTAGGCGCCTAATGTGATTTGCGCCACAGTTTTACGCAAGATTGTGTGAAGCTTTTTGTCATGTTCTCCGGGTATCGAAAGTTTCTTTTCATCCGGGATCGGCCTCGGTCAGCGGCTCTTGCCGAACGAGCAGTCGGAGGAACTCTCTATTGATGTACAGCCGATCGCGGCCGATCTTGACACTCTCGAGCAATCCATGCTCGGCAAGGGAGTTCAGCCATGACGTCGCCGTGGGCCGGGACACGCCGCAGCGGTTCATCACGGTGGTGATCCGACAGTACGGCTGTTCGAAAAGCACCGATTGGAACTCTGCGTCTCCACCACCCCTGGATGCCGCTCTTGCACGCTGGCAGAAGTCGTCTTGGAGCCGGCGGATCGCATTAACTTTGCGCAAGGTGTACCGGGAGGTGACCTCTATGCCCGTGAGTATGTAAATGACCCACTCTTCCCAGGCCTGGTCAGCTGTCACCGCCAGCAGTAGGCGGTAATAGTCATTCTTCGTATCGATGATGTAGCGGGACAGGTAAAGGACTGGAAGGCGGAGCAGACCAGCTTCGACGAGCATCAACACGTTTACGATCCGGCCGGTTCGGCCGTTGCCGTCAGTGAACGGGTGAATTGCTTCGAACTGATAGTGCGCAACGGCCATCCTGATTAAAGGATCCAGCCCGTCCTGTTCATGGATGTAGCACTCCCAGTCGGTCAATTTTTTCTCGATCACATCGCGCCCTTCGGGCGGGCTGTAGATGACCTCGCCGCTGCCCGGCCGCGCGATTCGAGTCCCGGGGAGGGCGCGCACCTTCATCTCCCGGCCCTTGATGATGCTGCAAACCGCTGCCGCAGTAGTGGTGGTGAGGCCTCGCTCCAAGGTGTGTTCGAAACCAGCCCGAAGAGCTGTGCGATATCGGAGCGTCTCTCTCGTGGCCGGATCAGCATGTGTTTCATCGTCAAGGTGACGAAATAGGTCATCTGTCGTAGTCACGATGTTCTCGATCTCCGAGCTGGCCTGGGCCTCCAAGATCGGGATGGAGTTGATCAGCACTGTCGGGTTCGGGATGGAGACGACTGCCTGATCAAGATGAGCGAGGGCTGTATTGGCACCGATGGCAGCCTTCAAGACCGCGCGTGTCTCAAGAGTGTCGACGCCGGGGGGGCGGGGGAGGTCGTTGAACGGCTTGTCCGGTTTCCAGGCGCTCACCGCTTCACGATCCCAGAATCGAACATACATGTAAAGAAAACGTTCAAATTTTTACATGTCCCGGACTTATGTGAACCGGCTTTGCATGTGGATTCTGATAGCGAATCGCTCAGATTTGTGACGGAAACCAGCCAACGGCATCGCCCACCCTCGATAGGAACGCGATGACGGCGCTGGCGATAGCAGCACCGTCCGCGGCAGTCATGCGTTGGTCGACGGAGAGACTCCTGGCAGCTTGCCCGGCGCGGCCTTAACGACGAGCGCATAAGCCAATGCCAGGTCATCGAGCTGGCTGGCAGAAGCTGTCGCCGCCTTCGCCTCAATCGTCTGCAGCAACGCCCTCGCTGTCTCCTCACGCAGCTGCTTGATGTCGACTGCCTGCGAATCCATCATTTGTCCTGTTCTCCTGACTGGCTATGCCCGGGTGGTGCTGGCCTCAGCGTGGCCACACTTTGGCCTCAGTTTGGGTTCAAATCCCTCCGCCACCGCCACACCTCTCCTGCGTACGCGGGTAGAGGCTGTCAAACATCCGCTGCTGCGTCCGAATTTTCGGGTACGCGGTCTCGGCAGGGAGACTTACCCTTCGCCGCCGAGTTCGGTCTGGTCCCGCTCGTTCTCGGCGGTGTCCTGGGCCATCGCCGACTCGTCGAGCCACTTCTGAACATCGCCGCCGAGGCGGTCCGCCGACAGTTCGGCGAAGTCGAGAGCCTGCACCGCCATCGCGGCCAACACCTTCATGGCCCGTCCGCTGTGGTGGATCTCCGCCATCAGCGCGCTGAGCGCTTCATTGTCTTCGGCGTGCAACCTCGACAGGTAGTTGCGGGCATCCGCGAACTCGCGGTCAAGGTGCGCCAACTTCCTTCGGAACTCGTCGGGTGAAGGCAGGTCGGCGGGTGTGTGCCTCATCGGATT
Organism: Mycobacterium sp. SMC-8; assembly: GCF_025263565.1. Classification (NCBI taxonomy): domain Bacteria; kingdom Bacillati; phylum Actinomycetota; class Actinomycetes; order Mycobacteriales; family Mycobacteriaceae; genus Mycobacterium; species Mycobacterium sp. SMC-8. The sequence continues at coordinate 1,104,971 of NZ_CP079865.1, read as the reverse complement.
CTTCTCTCGGTGCCGGGCTCAGGCCCCAGCCACCATTAGAACGCGCGTCGCGCGTCAGGAGTTGGCTTTGAACCACGGTGAATTCACCACGCCGTGAGCAGTCAGCCCTGCCATCCGCACTGATGACAGGGCCGACTGCTCATGCGAGTCAGTTCTTGAACGCGTCTTTGACCTTCTCGCCGGCGTCCTTGAGGCTGGACTTGGCCTGGTCGAGCTTGCCCTCGTTCTCGGTGTCCTTGTCGCCGGTCAGCTTGCCGACGCCCTCCTTGGCCTTCCCGCCGAGGTCTTCGATCTTGTTGCTTGCCTTGTCGTCGGCACCCATGTGCATCCCTTTCCGCCGTACATCAAGGCTCGGATCCGAGCCATGCGGGCGGGGTACCTTCGCGCCGCGAGTTCGAAACCCTCGGGACGGGACGTGTCACCCGTCGCGGTGTGTCCCGCATGGCAGGGTGTCGGCATGCCCGAGGAACTGACCGCCGAAGAGGCCGCCGCCCGGCTCACGCCCGCCGACACCCTCGGTCTGCCGCTGGGACCGGGCCAGCCTCCGGCGTTCCTGCGCGCGCTCGGCGCCCGCACGGACTGGAGGGATCTGCGGGTCTACGGTGCGCTGCTGGCCGTCGGAACCGACCTGTTCGGCCGGGCCGGTGTGCACTATCTGTCCGGTTTCTACGGCCCGCTGGAACGGGTGCTGCGGGATTCCGGCGCTGACATCGACTTCACCCCGGCCGACTTCCGCCGGTTCGGGCAGCTGATGGAACGGCAGTCGCCGCGCGTGATGACCACAGTCGCCGCACCGCCGGACACCGACGGCTGGTGCTCGCTGTCGCTGCACGCCGGCGGAACCGAGACCGAGCTGCGCCGCGCCGGCGCCGACCCGGACCGACTGCTCGTCGTCGAGGTTTCGCAGGCCTACCCCCAGACGTTCGGCCACGGCGAGCATCGGCACGCACTGCACGTCGACGACATCGACATCCTGGTGCGGTCGACCGAGGCGCCGCTGGCGTTGCCGAGTCCGCCGCCCACCGACACCGACACCGCAATCGCTCGTCACGCTGTCACCTTCATCCCGCCCGGTGCCACGTTGCAGACCGGGATCGGTTCCATCCCAAGCCAAATCGCGGCGCTACTGGCCCAGGGCGAGGGCGGAGACTACGGCCTGCACAGCGAGATGTTCACCGACGGCTGCATGCAGTTGCACCTGGCCGGCAAGGTCACCAACACCGCCAAGGGACGATTCGACGGAGTCAGTGTGACGACGTTCGCGTTCGGTTCCGAGGAGCTCTACGCGTGGTTGGACGGCAACCCCGAGGTCGCGTTCCTTCCGGTGGAGATCGTCAACTCGCCCGAGGTGATCGGGGCCAACCATCACATGATCTCGATCAACGGGGCGCTGGCGGTCGACATCCACGGCCAGGTGGTCGCCGACACGATCGGCGGCGACCAGTTCAGCGGTATCGGCGGGGCCGAGGATTTCGTCGCCGGCGCCGGTCTGGAGCTGACCGACCGTTCGCTGATCTGCCTGCCCTCGACGTTCGACGACGGCGGCCGGCTGCAGTCCCGGATCGTGCCACAGTTCGACGCCGGCGCGATCATCACCACGCCGCGCCATCACGTCGACGTCATCGTCACCGAGTACGGCGCCGCCGAGTTGGAAGGCAAGACCGTTCAGCAGCGCGGGCACGCACTCGCGGCGATCGCACATCCGCTGTTCCGCGACGAACTGCTCGCCGCGGCCGACCGTGCCGCCCGGCGCCGGGGCTGAGACGAGCTTCCCAGGGCGACCTCAATCGGGGATCCACTCCAGCAGATCACCGGGCTGGCAGTCGAGAACTCGGCACATCGCCTCCAGCGTGCTGAAGCGGACCGCCTTCGCGCGACCGTTCTTCAGCACCGCCACGTTGGCCGGCGTGAGGCCGATCCGTGTGGCGAATTCACCGACGCTCATCTTGTGCCGGGCCAGCTGGACATCGATGCGCACGACGATGGCCATTCAGATGACCGCGTCCATGTCGGTGCGCAGAGCAGTCGCCTGTCGAAGCAACGCCCGCATCACCACCAGCAGCAGGCCGACTACCGCGCCACCGGTCAGTAACAGGAGCATCAACAGCGGCAGCCCGGGATCGTCGGCCTGGAACCCGATGTAGACAAACAGCGCCAGAAACACCGTCCACCCGACCGCGATCGCGCCGAGGATGGCGTTCACCCAGATCATCGACACCGGCCGGAAGATCTGGTCTCTGCTGACCAGCGTGAGCAACTTCCACGTGCAGACCAGAACGACCTGCGCACAGAGCACGAGGAACACCGACACCGCCGTGAGCGGCCACCGCAGGTACGCCCGGTCCGGCGACTCCGCTGCCATATGTGCGAATTGCCCTGGCAGCGACATCGTCTGCAGCAACAGCAAGATCGCGAACAGCGCGAGCAGGAAGATTCGCAGCAAGGGAACTACTCGACGGACGGCGGGCATACAGCGAATATCGCGAGAAAACTATCGAAAGTCAATAGGCGTGGCAGGCGCGGCCATACCCATCTAGACCGGCGCGGCCACCTCGGCCGGTGCGGGCTCGACGGTCACCTTGATCGCCTCACCGTTTTTGACGATCTGGAACGCGTCGAGAACGTCGTCCAGGGGGATGTGCCGGGTGATGAGGTCCTTCACCGGCACCTGACCGGTCGAGATGTACTCCAGTGCCCGCTTGTTGTGCTCGGGTGCCGAACCGTTCGCGCCGTGGATGTGAAGTTGGCGGTAGTGCACGACGTTCGAGTCGCAGGTGATGGTCGGGTCGGTCTTGGGCAGCCCCCCGAAGAACGAGATGCGGCCGTTACGCGCTGCCATCGAAATCGCTTGCTCCTGAGCGATATTGGCGGCCGTGGCGGTGATCACGACGTCGGCGCCGCGTCCGCCGGTGAGCTCCATGACCTTCTCGACGACGTCGACCTCGGCGGCGTTGATCACACCGTCGGGGTTCACGGCGTCGGCCGACATCTTCAGCCGTGCGTCGTTGACGTCGACGAGATAGATCGGCCCGCACTTGTGCACGCCGCGTGCGATGCGGATGTGCATGCAGCCGATCGGGCCCGCACCGAACACCACGACGGTGTCGCCCTCCTCGATGCCGAGCAGCTCCTGGGCGTTGATCGCGCACGCGAACGGCTCGGCCGCCGACGCCTCGTCGAAGCCGACGTTGTCCGGAATCCGGTTCAGCCCATCGACTTTGAGTACCTGCCGGGGCACGATCATGTATTCGGCGAAGCCGCCGTCGTACTGGTAGCCCATCGAGGTCTGGTTCTGGCACACCGCCATCCAGCCTTTACGGCACTCGTGGCACTCTCCGCACGGCACCGCGGCGATCACCTGCACGCGGTCGCCGGCCTGCCAATTGCTGCCGTACGTCGCGTTCACGTTGGCGCCGACCTCGACGATCTCGCCGGCAATCTCGTGCCCGATGGTCCGCGGCGGCGTCAGGTTCTGGTGGCCGTTGTAGAAGATCTTCACGTCGGTGCCGCAGGTGGAGCAGTTGCGCACGCGCAGCTTCACCTCGTCGGGTCCGCAGACCGGCTCCGGGACATCCTCGAGCCGGACGTCCTCGGGGGCGTAGAAGCGCAGAGCCTTCATGGTGCAGTCCTCTCGACGGGTGTGCTCTCCAGCACTCTATCCGCCATCCGGGCATAAAACCACCAAAATCACTGACCGATTTTGACTGAATGCTTGCATTAATGCCCGTTTATGCGGTGTACTGGGGTTATGTGACCGGCATCACCCGGCCGCCATCTGCCAATCGGAGGATTTGATGTCACACGCAACAATCGAGGACACGGCCCCGCGGACCGGCGTGCGGGTGCACGTGCAGAAGTTGGGCACCGCGCTGTCGAACATGGTCATGCCCAATATCGCGGCGTTCATCGCGTGGGGTCTGATCACCGCGCTTTTCATCGAGCAGGGCTGGCTGCAGGGCATCTTCGACGAGTTGAAGAACCCGGACGGCTGGGTCGCCAAGATCGGCGGGTGGGGCGCCTACGACGGCGCCGGAATCGTCGGCCCGATGATCACCTACCTGCTGCCGATCCTGATCGGCTACACCGGTGGTCGGATGATCCACGGCAACCGCGGCGCCGTGGTCGGGGCGATCGCCACGATCGGCGTGGTCACCGGCGCCGACGTCCCGATGTTCCTCGGCGCGATGATCATGGGCCCGCTCGGCGGCTGGTGCATGAAGAAGCTCGACGCGCTGTGGGAGGGCAAGATCCGCCCCGGATTCGAGATGCTGATCGACAACTTCTCCGCCGGCATCCTTGGGATGATCCTGGCCATAGTCGGCTTTTTCGGTATCGGGCCGATCGTGTCGGCTTTCACCCGCGCCGCGGGCAATGCCGTCGACTTCCTGGTCGACAACGATCTGCTGCCGCTGACGTCCATCCTGATCGAACCGGCCAAGGTGCTGTTCCTCAACAACGCGATCAATCACGGCGTGCTGACGCCGCTGGGCACCACGCAGGCACTCGAAACCGGCAAGTCGATCCTGTTCCTGCTGGAGGCCAACCCCGGCCCCGGGCTCGGACTTCTGTTGGCCTACATGGCGTTCGGCCGTGGAATCGCCCGCGCGTCGGCCCCGGGTGCGGCGATCATCCAGTTCTTCGGCGGGATCCACGAGATCTACTTCCCGTACGTGCTGATGAAGCCGAAGCTGATCATCGCCACCATCCTCGGCGGCATGACGGGTGTGTTCATCAACGTGCTCTTCGGCTCGGGCCTGCGGGCCCCCGCCGCGCCCGGGTCCATCATCGCGGTCTACGCCCAAACCGCCAGCGGCAGCTTCCTCGGCGTCACGCTGTCGGTGTTCGGTGCGGCGGCGGTATCCTTCGCGGTCGCGGCGCTGCTGCTCAAGACCGACCGGGCCACCGACGAGCCGGACCTCGCCGCGGCCACCGCCGAGATGGAGTCGATGAAGGGCAAGAAGTCGAGCGTGGCCGGCGCTCTGGTGGGCCCCGGCGGCGGCCCGACCGGACCCATCCGGCGCATCGTGTTCGCCTGCGACGCCGGCATGGGTTCGTCGGCGATGGGAGCGTCGGTGCTGCGCAAGAAGATTCAGCAGGCCGGCTTCAGTGACGTCAAGGTCACCAACGCCGCGATCTCGAACCTGACCGACGACTACGACCTGGTGGTCTCCCACCGCGACCTGACCGCACGCGCCCGCCAGCGCACCGGGTCCGCCGTCCACGTCTCGGTCGAGGACTTCATGGGCAGTCCGCGTTACGACGAGATCGTCGAACAGCTCAAGCAAACCAACGACGACGGCGGCCCGGCGCCCGCCCCCGCGGCTGGGGTCGCCGAGGCCGAGGCGGCCGACGCGGAAGGCGCTGGCGAGGACGTTCTGCCGTTGTCGTCGATCGTGCTGAACGGTTCGGCGACGACGGCCGTCGAGGCGATCAACGAAGCCGGTGAGCTGCTGGTCGCTGCGGGCGCGGTGGAACGGGCCTACATCGACGCGATGCACGAGCGCGAATCCTCGGTGTCCACCTTCATGGGCAACGGGCTGGCCATCCCGCACGGCACCAACGAGGCCAAGGACACCATCCGGCGTACAGGGCTGTCGTTCGTGCGGTACTCCGAGCCGATCGACTGGAACGGCAAGCCCGCGGAGTTCGTCGTCGGGATCGCCGGAGCCGGTAAGGACCACATGGCGCTGTTGACCAAGATCGCGCAGGTGTTCCTCAAACCCGACGAGGTCGCCCGGCTGCGGCAGGCCACCACAGTCGAGGAGGTCAAGGCCATCGTGTTGGCCGCCGACAAGTAGTGTGACGCAGGTGGATTCCGAGACCCGCCAGAGCCGGATCGTCGAATTCGCCCGCACCCGTGGGAGGGTCGACGTCGCCTCGCTCGCCGACGAACTGGACGTCGCGAGCGAGACGATCCGCCGCGATCTGAAGGTTCTGGCGGGCCGCCGCCTGCTCAAGCGGGTGCACGGCGGGGCGGTGCCGTTGGAGACGGCCGCGTTCGAATCCGGTGTCGAGTACCGCAGCCAGGTCGACCTGGCCCAGAAGCACCGGATCGCGGCGGCGGCGACCGAACTGCTGCACGGTGCCGAAACCGTGTATCTCGACGAGGGTTTCACGCCGCGGCTGATCGCCGAACGGCTGGCCGAACAAGAGCTGACCGTGGTGACGTCATCGCTGCTGGCCGCCGAGGCGCTCGCACACAGCCGCAGCGTCACGGTGTTGCTGCTCGGCGGCCGGATGCGGGGGCGGACGCTGGCCACCGTCGATCACTGGGCGGTCGACATGCTCGGCAGTCTGGTCATCGATGTGGCTTACCTTGGCACCAACGGTATTTCGCCGGAACACGGGCTGACCACCCCTGACCCGGCGGTCGCCGCGGTGAAGGGGACCGCGGTGCAGGTGTCCCGCCGACCCGTCCTGGTCGCGGCGCACTCGAAGTTCGGCGAGAGCAGCTTCTGCCGATTCGCCCGGATCGGCGATTTCGAGGCGATCGTGACCGGCCGGGAACTCGGAGCCGACGAGGCGCGCCGCTACGAAGCCCTCGGCCCCGTCGTCATACGAGCCTGACGACCTGCTCGTGCAGCGCCTCACCGAGCGTCAGATTGTTCTGCTCGGTGAAATGGACGCCGTCTTCCCCGTCGGTCGAGATCACCGAACCGGCATCGAAGAACGGCACTTTCACGAATGACGCCATCGCGCGGTACACCTTGGCCAGCTGGGCGGATTTCTCCTGGCTGCCCTCGAAGATCAGCTGAAACCACGGGTGCGGGGTCAGCGCCAGCGCTGGTGGCGCCACCACCAGCACCTTGGGCGCCGGATAGCCGGTGCCGACCCCGCCGGCGCTGGTGAGAACCTGGGTCACCAGCACCGACATACCCAGGGCGATGTCGAGTGGAGTGCGGTGGAAATACGCCTTGGTGTCGTTGGTGCCCAGCATCAAAATCACCAGGTCCAACGGGAGATGACCGGCCAGGCAGGACGGCAGGTACTTCGCACCGTTGAGGCGTGGGTCGGTCGGATCGTCTGCGTTGGTGGTGCGCGCCGACAGACCCTCTTCGATCACCTCGACGCCGGCGCCCAACCGGTCGGCCAGCACCCCGGTCCAGCGCGTGTCCCGCGGGTACCGTTCGGTGGGCATTCCGTCGGCAACGGGCACCCACCCCCAGGTCAGCGAATCGCCATAGCAGAGGATTCTTTTCGGGGTCATGACACCACGTCAGTCCTCGATGATGCGATCGGCCTCCTCGTCGCCGGGCACCCGCCGTCTCTCGTCGTCGTCGACGACGGTGAAGAACGAGTCCCCGTCTTCGGGGGTTCCGTCGATCTGGCCGGCGGTGCGCCGGGCCGGCCGGTCCTGCGCCGAGGTCGCCGTCGTACCTTCGGGCCACACGTCGGGAACCTCGGCGGCCAGTTTCTCGTCGAGGGTTTCGTCGACCTCGGCCTCGATCCACCGGTCGGGCGGATCGACGACGATGTCACCGTCGTCGTTGCGCACCTCGTCGGAGTCCAGCGATTCGCTCGGGCTCAGCGTGTCGTCGGGTCCGGGTTCGTCGTAATCGCCATCCATACCGACGAGTGTGCCCGGTCTCGAGCCCCCTCAACCGAGTCTCGCGCGGGCCCCGTCCAGCACCCATTCGATGTCGGCCCAGGTGCGCCGCACGATCTCGGCCGCCGGCGCCAGCCCGGTGATCCGCGACGACACCTGCCCGGTGTTGGCGACGCTGGCCTCCAGGTCGCCGCCGAAATACAGGTCGGTGATGCGGCCGAGAAGCCGTGCGTCGGCCGGGTGCTCGTCGATGCGGGCGGCCAGACCGGTGCGCAGCACCCGCATCGTCGGATTGCCGGGAACGTCGAGCAGCACCGTCCCGGAGTCGTCGGCCGCGACGATCGCGTCCTTGAAGTTGGTGTGCACCGCGGCCTCGACGCTGGCCAGCATGCGGGTGCCCATCTGCACCCCCTCGGCGCCGAGTACCACCGCGGCCGCGCCGGAGCGTGCGTCGCACACACCGCCGGCGCAGATCAGCGGCAGCTGCACCCGTTCGGAGATCAGCGGCAGCAGCACCATCGTCGACGCCCCCAGCGCCGACTTGAAGCCGCCGCCCTCGACACCTTCGACGACCAGAGCGTCGACCCTCGCCTCGGCGGCCTTGAGCGCGCCTTTGAGCGATCCGACCACGTGCACCACGGTCATCCCGGCGTCGTGCAGGCGGTCGGTGAACAGGGCCGGGTCACCGGCGGAGGTGAACACGTGCCGCACCCCGGCGGCGACGAGCACCTCGACGATGGACGGATCCCGCTTCCAGCCCTGGATCATCAGGTTCGCGGCGACCGGGCGGTCGGTGAGGTCCCGGACGCGCCGCAGGTCTTCGCGACCCTCAGGGGTGAGCGTCTCGATCATCCCCAGACCGCCGCCCTCGGACACCGCGGCCGCCAGCTCCGCGCGGGCGATGTAGGTCATCGGGGCCTGCACGACGGGGAACTCGACGCCGAGCAGCTTCTGTATGCGATTGGTCACGACGCCGATCCTGCTGCTGGTCCCAGGTACCCGTCAGCCGTAGAACATCGTCCAGTAGTCGGCCGTCCAGGCACCGCCGTCGCACCTGAGGGGTACGCCGTCGGGACTCTGCGCCACCCCGGTGGCGTCCCCGCACACCGAACGCAGGGTGCGCACGCCGACCAGCGGCGGGGAGGACACCCACAGGCTCTTCGAGTTGCAGGCCAACGTGTTGCCCGACGCGTCGACTCCGAAGTTGTAGCGCGTCTTCTGCATACAGCGCTCACCGAGTCGCGCGTCGGGATCCACGAACGGGACACAGCCGGCGCCGTCGCAGGTGCTCGGCGTCGCCGAAGCGGTTCCGGCGACCGACAACGTCAACGGTGCGGCGAGAACACCACCGGCGATTGCCACCGCGGCCAACAGCTTCATGGCTACACCCTAAAAGGGGTGCGTGCGCCGCGGGCGGGCTTTGCCGGCATTGCCACCGCCGCAGGTGAAGACGCGTAAGCTCATGCCCATGAAATCGCTGGTCGGGGTGCTGTCGGCGGGTCTGCTGTCATCCGCCGCGCTGCTCTCGGCGCCGGCCGCCGGCGCCGACGTCGTCGCCTATCTGGTCAATGTGCACGTCCGGCCGGGCTACAACTTCCCCAACGCCGAGGCAGCGATCGGGTACGGGCAGACCATCTGTGACCGCGTCGCGGCCAAGATGGGCTACGCCGAACTCGTGAACCAGGTGAAAGCCGACTTCCACACCACGGACTACTACCAAGCGGGTTACCTGATCAACCAGGCCGTCAACGAGCTCTGCCCCGCACAGATCTGGCAGTTGCGGCAGTCGGCCGCCGGCTACACCGGGGTCTGACCTACGGGCAGGTCACCTCGATCTCGAACGGCTTGTTCACCGGCTGCATCGGGTTGGCCATGTCCACACCGGTGGCCGTGCCGGAGATCTTGTAGGTGTTGCCGTCCTTCTCCGCCTTGGCCTCGCCCTGGCCGGCGCCGCTCTGGTAGCCGAGGGTGACGCCGTTGACGTTGCCCAGACCGACCGAGACCACCGCGGGTTCGTCGCCGGTGCTGACCACCGCGCCGATGCCCGTGGTCGCATCCCCGATCGCGATGTTGGTGTTGCCGCCCATGTCCGAGCACACGACCGTGCCCTGGACTTCCTGGTCGGTGCCGTCGATGGTGACGGTGCTCTTGCCTTCGGCGGCCGCCGCCTGCGATGTCTCGCCCGAGGTCTCCGACTTGTCCGATCCGCAGCCCGACACACCGGCCATGACGATCGCTGCGCCGCCCACGGCAACGAGGATTTCGCGCTTCAACACGGTTCTCCTTTGTGTCATGTGATTCGCCGAGCGGCGGATCATCACGAGCAGTATGAACACAAAAGTCAACTCAACAAGCGATCTTTATCCGAAAGTTTCCTGAAGCACGGAAGCTGGGATTGCTGGTCTCGAAGCCCTCGGCGGTGCCCGAGATCTCATAGGTGCGCCCGGTCATGCCGACCGACGCCTCGCCGCCCAGGCCCTGGTTGTAGCTGCCGGTGAAGCCGCCGAGGTCGCGGATCCCGACCTCGCGGACCACCAGTTCGTCCTTGCTGGAGATCATCGCCGAGATGCCGGGAGCCTCCGGGTCGTCCGGGTCGCCGGTGTTCATGAGCAGCAGCGTCCCGGCCGGGTCACACTGCACGGCGTCGGTGGTTCCGGCGTCCTGGCCGTTGATCGTCACCTGTGCCGTGCCGGCGACCAGCGTCCCGGGTTCCGGCTGGTATTCGGGCGGTGACGACGAGCAGCCTGCCAGCGCCGGCACGGCCAGAAAGGTCACGCCGACGGCGGCGCCGAGACACCTGCGTGTGGGCACAGTGCAGAATCTACGGCGTGAGCGGCCCCTTTTCCCCCGATCCCTTCTTTTCGGTGAACGCGGAACTCCCCGGCCGGCTCGGCCGCACCGGCACCATCCGAACCCCCCACGGTGACATCCAGACGCCGGCGTTCATCGCGGTCGGCACCCAGGCCACCGTCAAGGCCGTCCTGCCGGAAACAATGAAAGATCTTGGTGCTCAGGCCGTCCTGGCCAATGCCTATCATCTGTACCTGCAGCCGGGCCCCGATGTGGTCGACGAGGCCGGCGGACTCGGCGCGTTCATGAACTGGCCGGGGCCGACGTTCACCGACAGTGGCGGCTTCCAGGTGATGTCGCTGGGGGTGGGCTTCAAGAAGGTGCTCGCGATGGACACCGAGCGGCTGCAGGCCGACGACATCATCGCCGAGGGCAAGGAGCGGCTGGCGCACGTCGACGACGACGGTGTGACGTTCCGCTCGCATCTGAACGGGTCGACACATCGATTCACCCCGGAGGTGTCGATCGGCATCCAGCATCAGCTCGGCGCCGACATCATCTTCGCGTTCGACGAACTGACCACACTGGTCAACACCCGGGAGTACCAGGAGCGCTCGGTGCAACGCACCCACGAGTGGGCGGTGCGCTGCCTGGCCGAACACCGCCGGCTCTCGCAGGTGCGTGCGCACAAGCCGGCCCAGGCGCTGTTCGGTGTGGTGCAGGGCGCGCAGTACGAGGACCTGCGGCGCCAGGCCGCGCGCGGGCTGGCGCAGATCGTCGATGAGGACAGCCGGGGCTTTGACGGATACGGCATCGGGGGAGCGCTGGAGAAGCAGAACCTCGCGACGATCGTGGGATGGGTCAGCAGCGAACTGCCCGCCGACAAACCGCGCCACCTCCTCGGGATCAGCGAGCCCGATGACCTGTTCGCGGCGGTGGAGGCCGGCGCCGACACGTTCGACTGTGTGTCCCCGTCACGGGTGGCCCGCAACGCCGCGGTCTACTCGGCCGAGGGCCGCTTCAACATCACGGGTTCCCGGTACCGGCGCGACTTCACTCCGATCGACGCCGACTGCGACTGCTACACCTGCGCGCACTACACCCGCGCATACCTGCACCACCTGTTCAAGGCCAAGGAGATCCTGTCCGCGACGCTGTGCACGATCCACAACGAACGGTTCATCATCCGGCTGGTCGACCAGATTCGGGCCTCGATCCCCGAGGGCCGGTTCGACGATCTGCGTGAACACGTCCTCGGCCGCTACTACGCGAAGACCTGACGCACGTGGGCCTCACGAACGTGGGCCCTGTGCACGCAAATCCGCCGATCCGCGTACATAGGGCCCACGCTCGCGCAGCCTGACCTGCATCCTTTTGAACGTGTGCACAATAAGTGCATGACGACCGCCGCGGAGCCGCAGTCGCTGCTGCTGCAGATGCTCGCACCGGACCGCCGCGCCGACCCGTATCCCGTCTATGACCAGATCCGCGCGCACGGCCCGATACAGCTGCCGGACAACAACCTCACGGTGTTCTCGTCCTACGCCGACTGTGACGAGGTGTTGCGTCACCCGGATTCGGCGAGCGACCGGCTGAAGTCCACCGTCGCGCAGCGCGCCATCGCCGACGGCGCCGAGGCGCGGCCGTTCGGCCCGCCCGGGTTCCTGTTCCTCGACCCGCCCGACCACACCCGACTGCGCCGGCTGGTGAGCAAGGCGTTCGTGCCGAAGGTGGTCAGGGCACTCGAACCCGAAATCGTGGCCCTCGTCGACGGGTTGCTCGGCGACGCGGACCCGACCTCGGCCCCGTTCGACGCGATTGCCGGTCTGGCCTACCCGCTTCCGGTTGCAGTGATCTGCCGGCTGCTCGGCGTCCCGCTGGAGGACGAGCCGGAGTTCAGCGCGGCCTCGGCGCTGCTCGCGCAGTCGCTGGATCCGTTCATCACGGTGACCGGCGCGGCCGGTGACGGCTTCGAGGAACGCATGCGGGCGGGCCGCTGGCTGCGGGATTACCTGCGCCAGCTCATTTCCCGGCGGCGCCGTGACCCGGGCGAGGACCTGATGTCGGGGTTGATCCACGTCGAGGAGTCCGGAGATCAGCTGACCGAGGACGAGATCGTCGCCACCTGCAACCTGCTGCTGGTGGCCGGACACGAGACGACGGTCAACCTGATCGCCAACGCGATCCTGGCGCTGCTGCGTACCGACGGGCAGTGGGCGGGGTTGGCCGCCGATCCGGGACGCGCCGGTGCCGTCATCGAGGAGACGCTGCGCTACGACCCGCCGGTGCAGCTGGTGGGCCGGATCGCCGGAGACGACATGACGATTCGGGGCGAGCGAAGCGACGAGGGAAATATTGCAGGGGATGTCACGATCCCCAAGGGCGACAACATGTTGCTGTTGACCGCGGCCGCGCACCGCGACCCGGACTTCGTCGAGCGGCCCGACGAGTTCGATCCCGACCGGCCGGTGATCCGCCATCTCGGATTCGGCAAGGGCCCGCATTTCTGCATCGGCGCGCCGCTGGCCCGGTTGGAAGCCACCGTCGCCTTGACTGCGCTGACGTCGCGCTTCCCGGACTCGGCGCTGGCCGAGGAACCGGTCTACAAGCCGAACGTCACACTGCGGGGCATGTCCGCACTTTCGATCGCGTTGGCGTAGAGGCTATTCCGTCAGCGCCGCGATGACCTCCGCGGCCGCGCGTTCGCCTGCTTCGACCGCGCCCTCCATGTACGCGCTCCACTCGGTGGCGGTGTCGGTGGAAGCCCAGTGGATCGCGCCGATGGGCGCGGTCAGCGCCGGTCCGTAGGTGGTCCACACCAGGGGCCCGCAGTTGGCGTTGTAGCAGCCGCGCGTCCACTGCCGGTCCGCCCACTCGCCGTCGATGTAATGGTCGGGACGGGCTGCGCGAGAACCGAAATGGCGCACCAGTTCGGCGGTCAGTGCCGCGCGTCGCTCCTCCACTGACCAGTGCCCGTGGGTGCGGGCCTGCTCCCCTTCGAGGAACAGCAGGATCACCCCGCGGTCGTCTCCCTCGATGCAGGTGTCGTTGGACATCCGGGCCGGACCGACGTCGGAGATGAGCTGGCCGTTGAGCCCGTCGGCGCGCCAGAACGGCTCGTCGTACACGAAAAACGCCTTCATCGCCGACGAGTTGGGCATCCGCTGGGTCAACTGGTCGCGGTAGCCCGACAGCGGCGGGTCGTACATGATCCGGCCGGCCAGCATCGGCGACACCGCGACGATCACCCGGCGGCCGCGCGCCACCTGTCCGCCGCGGCAGTGCACGGTGACGTGGTCGGCGCCGTGCTCGATGAGCTGCACCGGCGCGTCGAGCACCAGATGCGCGGTCAGCATCGCCGCCAGTCGCTTCGGGATCTCCGCGGTGCCGCCGACGAACCGGGTGGTCTGCGCGCCGCCCTCGGACTCGGCGAACAGCTCCGAGGTCACCCCGCACGTCTGGATGGTGAAGAGCAGATGCAGGAACGACACCTCGACGGTCGGCACGGCCAGGATCCCGACGGTGCAGATCTCCAGCAGGGTGCGGGCCACCGGGGACAGACCCTGCGCGTCGTACCAGGCGCCCGCGGTCACGGCGTCCCACTCGGCCGCATGCGCAGCCGCCCACGGTGCGGCCGGGTCCACCTCGGCGGCCAGCTCGTCGAGCGTGCGCAGCACCTTCTCCAGCTCGGCGAGCTCGCCGGCGAACCGGTCGTGAAACGCGTTGCCGCGCAGCACACCTGTGCCGGCCAGCTCGTAGGTCGTCTCGCCGTCGTCGTACTGGGGATAGGTCTGCACTCCGAGTTCCGCGGCGAGCGCGAACATCCGATGGTGCGTGTCGCCGATCCACTGGGCCCCGAGGTCGATCGGCAGCCCGGCCAGGTCCTCGGTGAGGATGCGGCCCCCGACCCGGGTGTCGGCCTCCAGGATCAGCGGGGTCAGTCCTGCTCCCAGGACGGTGCGCGCGGCGATCAGTCCGGAGAGCCCTGCCCCGACGATGACGACGTCGGCCTCATGGCGTGCCATGCCCGACACTGTCTCACGGGAGACCTCACAGCGGGTTCAGGATGCGCTGCAGGAACTGCCGCGTTCGTTCCTCTTTCGGGTCACCGATCACCGCCGCGGGCGGCCCCTGCTCCAGGATCACGCCGCCGTCGGTGAACAGCACCTGATTGGAGACCTGGCGCGCGAACTGGATCTCGTGGGTCACGACCACCAGCGTCCAGCCCTCGACCGCGAGCTCCTTGATGACGCCGAGGACTTCACCGACGAGTTCGGGGTCCAGCGCCGACGTCGGCTCGTCGAACAGCACCACCTTCGGCTTCAGGGCCACCGCCCGGGCGATGCCGACGCGCTGCTGCTGGCCGCCCGACAGCTGGAAGGGGTACTGGTCGCGTTTATCCTTCAGCCCCACCTGGTCGAGCAGTTCGACGGCTTCGGCCTCGACCTCGTCGCGGGGCCGCTTCTGCGCGACGATCGGGCCCTCGGTGACGTTCTGCAGCACGGTCTTGTGGGGGAACAGGTTGTGCGACTGGAACACGAAGCCGCTCTGCGCACGGTAACGGCGCAGCTGGTCCCGGGGCGCCGGCTCGGCGAAGTCGATCTCGGTGTCGCCGACCCTGATCACCCCCGAGTCGGCGACGTCGAGCGCGTTGAGGGTGCGCAGCAACGTGGTCTTGCCCGAACCGGACGGGCCGATGATCGCGGTGGCCGTCCCGCGCGGCACCGTGAACGACACCCCTTTGAGGACTTCCAGTGCGCCGAAGGACTTCCGCACGTCCCGCGCGACGATCGTGTTCTCGGTCGTCATTTCGCCACGTACCTTTCCAGTCGGTGCTCGAACCGCGCCTGCCCGAACGAGAGCACCAGGCAGATCAACCAGTAGTAGACCGCGGCCGTGCCGTACAGCGCGAAGAACTCGAACGTGGGGGCGGCGATGATCTGTGCCTGGCGCAGCAGTTCGGTGACCAGGATGGTCGAGGCGAGGGACGTGTCCTTGACCAACGAGATCAATGTGTTCGACAGCGGTGGCACGGCGACCCGGGTGGCCTGCGGCAGGATGATCCGCCGCAGCGTGTCCACATAGTTCAGGCCGATCGTCTCAGCCGCTTCCCACTGGCCCTTCGGGATGCTCAGGATCGCCGAGCGGATGATCTCGGCCGCGTACCCGCCGACATTGAGGCTGAACGCGATCACCGCCGCCGGGAACGGGTCGATGCGGACGCCGAATTCGGGCAGTGCGAAGAACACGATGAACAGCTGCACCAGCAGCGGCGTTCCGCGGATCACCGAGATGTAGAACCGGGCCGCGTTGGACAGCAGTGCATTCGGGGACAGTCGGGCGAGCGCGACCGCGAGCGCGATCACCAGACCGATGGCGAAGCTGATGATCGTCAGCGGGATCGTCATCGTCAGCGCGGCCCTGGCCAGCGGCCACAGGTTGTCCAGCACGAGCTGCAGCGTCGAGCGGGGTTGCGCCTGGGGTGCGTCCGGACCGCCGGAGGCATTGGTTTTCAGGTACTTCTGGGAGATCTCGGCCAGTGTGCCGTCGGCCTTGAGCTCCTCGATCGCGCGGTTGAGGTCCGGCAGCAGGCCGCTGTTCTTGCGCGCGGCGAACCCCTGTTCGCTCTTCTCGCCCGTGGTGGCGGCGATCTTGACCGAGGTGTCGTTGGTCTCGGCGAGATAGGCGTAGATGGACAGGCTGTCGTTGACCACCACGTCGACCCGGCCCTGGCTGAGCAGGGCCATCGCCTGGGTCAGTCCCTCCACCGCTTCGATCTGCGCGCCGGCATCGCGGGCCACCTGGGCCCAGTTGCTGGTGATGCTCTGCGCGGCCCGCTTGCCTGACAGGTCGGCCAGCGAGGTGATCGAGTCGTCGTCGGCGCGGGTGACGATAACACCCTCGCCGATCGAGTACGGCTCGGACATGTCGTACTTCTGCTCACGCTCCGGGGTGATCGTCACCTGGTTGGCGACGACGTCGAACCTGCCGGCCTCCAGCGCGGCGAACATCGAATCCCAGGGCGTCTCGACGAATTCGACGTTCACGCCCAGCTTCTCGGCGACCGCGCGGGCGACGTCGACGTCGTAGCCGGTGAGCTGGCCGGTGACCGGATCGTGATAGCTGAACGGGGCGTACACCCCTTCGGTGCCGACCCGCAGCACGCCGCTGGATTCCACCGGGTTCCCGGAACCGGACGAGCCGCACGCCGCCAGCAGCACGGCGACCGCGGCCAGCGCCGCCAGCAGCAGCTTCTGTGTGGAGCGCATCGCCGGACCGTAGCAACCCGGCCGCGTCAGCTGAAGGGTTCTGCTCACCCCGGCCGGTATACCCACGGTGCGCGCGGCAACCGTTGCGGGTCGAACTCGTCGAGCATGCCGTCGACGGTGCGCGCCGAGTATCCGAGGGAGTCGGCGATCTGCGCGAGCGCGACGTCGACGCCGATCTCGGCCAGCGTCACCGCGCCGTCGCGTTTGGCCAGCCGGGCCCCGTCGGCGTTGAGCACCAGAGGTACGTGGGCGTACACCGGTTCCGGGTGGCCGAGCAGCCGTGCCAGGTACGCCTGGCGCGGTGACGACGCCAGCAGGTCGTCGCCGCGCACCACCTGGTCGATCCCGGATGCCGCATCGTCGACGACAACGGCCAGGTTGTAGGCCGTGACCCCGTCGCCGCGCCGCACGACGAAGTCGTCGACCAGGCCGGTGTAGTCACCGTGCAACACGTCGTGGACGGTGAAGGACGTGACGTCGGTGCACAGCCGCAGGGCGGGTGGTCGGCCGGTCTGCTGCCGCCGGTGTTCACGTTCGGCATCGGTGAGGTGGCGGCAGGTACCGGGGTAAGCGCCCTCGGGAGCGTGCGGCGCGCGCGGGGCCTGCGCGATGTCTCTTCTGCTGCAATAACATTCGAAGAGCAGTCCGCGCTCTTTCAGCGAGTCGACGACGGCGTCGTAGCGTGCGGCGTGCTCGGTCTGTCGGGTGGCCGGTCCGTCCCAGGTGATGCCGATCGCGGCGAGGTCGGCGAGCTGGCGGTCGGCGATGTCGGTGTGGGTGCGGTCGTCGAGGTCCTCGACGCGCATCAGGAACCGCCGCCCGGTCGACCGGGCGAACAGGCACGCCAGCACGGCGGTGCGGAGGTTGCCGATGTGCAGGTCCGCCGACGGGCTCGGCGCGAACCTGCCTGCGCCGGGGGTGCTGGTCACGGGCCCTACTCTGCCTCGCGAAACCGCCACCACGGTAGTCGCGGCACGCGAACCACTACCGTGACGGCGGTTTCGCGAAGCTCAGACCGCCTGACTCTGCAGGGTGACCGAGGCGGCGGCCACCGACGGTGCGCCCCCCACGCCGTGCCCCTGTGCGGTCACCGCGAGCCGGGTGCGGTCCCCGCGGAACAGGTCCCGGGAGAACTCGCACGGGGTGTCGTGCTGGTCGTAGGTGATCCGGGTGATCAGCAGCAGCGCCGACTTCGGCTTGATGCCGAGCAGGTTGGCTTCCTCGGGCGTCGCGTTGACCGCCTCGATGCGCTCGTCGGCGCGTGCGGTGACCAGTCCGTACTCGCTTTCCAGGATCTCGTAGAGCGAGCCGCCGAGCTGCTGCTCCAGCAGACCCGGGAAGGTCTCGGCCGGAAACTGGGCCAGCTCCAGCGAGATCGGTGAACCGTCGGCCAGTCGCAGCCGCTGAATCTCGATGACGAAGTCGTCGGCGCCGATACCCAGTGCCTGCTGGGTGACGGCGTCGGGTGCGGCGATCTTCGTCGACAGCACCCGGGTGCCCGCGACATAGCCTTGGCTGGCCAGGAACGCCGGAACGCCGACGACGTCGGTCAGGCTGCGCTGTACCTGCGCGTGGCTGATGAAGATGCCGCCGGAGCGGCCGATCACCCGGTCGACGAGACCGGCCTCCTCCAGCGCGGCCAGCACCTGGCGCAGGCTGGAGCGGCTGGTGCGGTAGCGTTCGGCGAGCTCGCGCTCACTGCCGAGCTTGGTGCCCGGCACCCCGGCGTTGATGTCAGCCACGATCCGGCGCCGCAGATCTTCGGTTTGGGTCGGCACCGGACCTCCTCACGCCACTGAATTGGTAAGACCAAATGTAGGCCATCGGCCGTCAAAGGTCGGCGAGTGCCTCCGGTGATTCGGGCAGAATCTGGCCACCGTCGACCACCAGCGACTGCCCCGTGATGTAGGAGGCCTCGTCGGTGGCGAAGAACAGTGCGGCGTTACCGATGTCGGCGACCTCGCCGAGCTTGCCGGCCGGCACCGACGCGGCCATCTGGTCCATGTAGGTCTGGCCCATGTCGATCAGGCCCTCGGTGATGATGTTGCCCGGCAGTACCGCGTTGACGGTGATCTTCTTGGGCGCCAGCTCGATCGCGGCGGTGCGCAGGAAGCCCAGCTGCGCGGCCTTGCTCGCGCCGTAATGGGACCAGCCGGGGAAGCCGGTGACCGGGCCGGTGATCGACGAGGTGATGATCACCCGGCCGTGGCCGCTGGCGGTCAGCGCATCCAGTGCCGCCTGCACGATGTAGACGGTCCCCTTGAAGTTCACGCCGATGACCTGCTCGATGTCCTCGGGGGTGAGGTCCTGCAGGCGGCCGGACGGGAAGATTCCGGCGTTGGCGCACACGATGTCCAGGCCGCCGTTGCGTTCCACCGCGGCCGCGACGACACGGCGGCAGTCCTCGGGGCTGGTCACGTCGGCGGCCACCCCGGTCACGGTGCCGGCCAGCCCGGTCAGGTCGGCGACGGAGCTGTCGATGTCGGCCTGAGTGCGCCCGGTGATGACGACGTTGACGCCGGCCTTGGCGAATGTCTCGGCGATGCCTCGCCCGATGCCCTTGCTTCCGCCGGTGACGATGGCCGACCGGCCCTGCAGCGAATTGAACATAGCGATAAGCCCTTTCGGAACGAGGATCAGAAAAGCCGGTGACCGTCAGAGGTCAGGTACTGCTCAGCGAGCTTGCAGCTGCCCGCGGCGTAGGTCACGGAGATGGCCTGGGACTCCTTGGAGTGGCTGTGGGTGCCCATCCAGGCCAGCAACAACAGGCGTCGCAGCAGGATGAACGACGCCAGCATGTCCTCGTCGGCCTCGCTCATCGTCCCGCGGCTGCGGTACCCGTTGACCCAGGCGTGCTGCCATTCGGGAACGGACGGATGGTCCTCGAAGAACGACACGGCTGTGCCGAAATCATAGAAATACCAACCGAATCCGCAGTCGTCGAAGTCGATCACGGTGATCGTCTCACCGTCGACCAGCAGGTTGGCCAACCTCAGGTCGGCATGCACCAAACCGAACGTGTCGGGCCCGCTGCCGTATTCGGTGAGCCGGCGGTGCAACAGCGTCTCGGCCCGGCTCAGCACCTCGGCCTCGTGGTCCCCGACGCCGATCGCGTCACGCCAGCGTCCCCAGCGGGGCGTCCCGCCGAGACTGTGTTCCCAGTCCCAGGAGAATCGGCTGAACCCGGCCGGTCGCTGCCAGCGGCGGGCATGGTAGTGAAGCGCGGCGGTGATGCAGCCGAGGGTGTAAAAGTCGGTGGAACTCACGGTGTTCTCGTCCGGTTCGGCACCCGGCACCATCTCGAAATGGACGACGTGCCGTTCGGTGCCCTCGTGCTCGACAGCCACCACGCGGCGTCCGTCCCGGGCCGGGATCACCTTCGGCACGGTGACGTCGCTGTCACGGTGCAGCGCGTCCAGCCACATCAGCTCCGACTCGATCTGGTCGACGCGGTGGTAGTCCTGCCGGTGCACCCGCAGGATGGACCGGTGCCCGCTGCCGGGCTCCTCGACCGCGTAGGTCGCGTTCTCGGACAGGTTGAGCAGCCGCAGCGCCGAGCCCGCAGGCAGGTCGAACGCCTCCAGAGCCTTCTCGGCGACGGCCTGGTCGTCAGTGAAGTCTGAGCTCAATGGTCACGCCCTTCGATCCCTCCCAGCACCTCGGTGATGCGGTCGCGCGCCACGACGACATCCTTGGTGCTGCCACTGATGTAGAGCCTGCCTGCCGCACCGATCATCTGCACGTCGACCAGCGTCAGACCGGGCGCGGCCCGCTCCGCCTCGTTGGCCGCAACCGCCGCGAACAGCGCCGGTGTCATCTCGTACACCAGCAGAGACTGGCCGGGCAGCACCATCGACGCCTGCCGGTTGCGGTTGAGGATCACCGCGTGCTGATCGGTGATGTCCTCGATGACGTCGTGGTAGAGCACCCGCGGACGGAGCTGATCGGTGGCCGAGCTCTGGGTCCCGGTCAGGATGGCCTCACCGGCACGCCGCACGTCGTCGAGGTCGCTCGAATGGATCTCCAGCACGCCGAACTGTCGTTCCACGTACAGGATTCCGGGTTGGATGCCGGGCACCTCCCGCAGCGCGAGGTCGATGACCCGCTCGATCGCCAGCGCCGGCGACACCTCGACGATGAGCGCGTGCTCACCGGCGTACGGCGGGTAGCCGCGCGCTCGGGTCGGGGTGCCGAGGTAGGCGGCGAACTGCTGCTGCAGATCCTCGACGAGGAGGTAGACGCGGATGTCGGTCCGCGTCGGTGCGTCCGTTACGACCATCTTCAGCAGACTACTGCGCGGCGACGGAGAAGTGCGCACCCAGTTCGCTGTGCGGGCGCGGGATCACGTGCACGCTGACGAGTTCGCCAACCTGCGAGGCGGATTCGGCGCCGGCCTCGGTGGCCGCCTTGACGGCGCCGACCTCTCCGGTGACGATGACGGCCACCAGGCCGTCGCCGACCTGCTGGCGGTCGGTGATCGTCACGTTGGCCGCCTTGACCATCGCGTCGGCAGCCGCGAGTGCGGCGACGTAACCCTTGGTCTCGATCATTCCGATCGCGTTGCTGGCCATGGTGTTTCTCCTTTGTGTCGGGTTATCTGACGTTGGGGCCGGTAACCGGGATGGCTAGCCGGTGGGATCGATGGAGCCGATGATCAGTGCGTCGACCGGAGGCGGGGTGCCGGTGAACCAACTCGCCGCCACCGAGCCCTGGGTGACCAGCACGTGCTCGCCGACTCCGCTGCCGAGCACGTCGAACGCGATCAGCCGCGACCCGGAGCCGTCGACCTCGACTTCCAGGAAAGCGCCGGCGGGGATGCCGTCGATGCGGCGGGTCGACCAGACCTGCCCGATGACCGTGCCACTGATCATGTTCGCTCCTTGTGGATCGTCACGCCCAGTGCGCGGGCGCGCTCGCGGGCCAGCGGGGTCAGCACGGCCCGGGGGCCGAGGACCAGGGATGCGCCGGAAGCGGCGATGTCGGAGATCTGGCGTTCGGTGACCGCGCCGCGCTCGATGCGTTTGGTGCTGCCCGGGCCGTGGCGGTCGGTGCCTGCCAGCCGGAAGGACAGCCGGCCGTGCCGCAGGTCGGCGCGGGTCTTCGGATTCTCGAACAGCCGCAGCAGGTTTCGTACGAACACATCGAGGTCGCGGTCGTTGGTGATGCGCACGGTGTCGACGCGCGAGCGTTCGTCGGCGGCCAGCGGTCCGGTGGCCACGGGGCCGTCGGGCGCCGGGGCTGCCGGGGGAGGCGGGGCTGCCGGTGCGGGAGTCCGCACGTTCGCGGGCCGGGCCGCCGTGAGGTCACCGACGGTTTCGCGGATCACCTCGCGGACCAGCTGCCGCAGCACGTCGCGGTCGATGCTCACCGCACACTCCGCGCGAGGGCCTCTTCGGCCGCGGCCGCGGCCTGGCGGACGTCGGATTCGCTGCCCGACAGGTACACCCGGCCGGTCGCGCCGATCATCCGGAAGTCCACGACCTTC
Source organism: Mycobacterium sp. SMC-8 (assembly GCF_025263565.1). Classification (NCBI taxonomy): domain Bacteria; kingdom Bacillati; phylum Actinomycetota; class Actinomycetes; order Mycobacteriales; family Mycobacteriaceae; genus Mycobacterium; species Mycobacterium sp. SMC-8. Next base: position 1,082,881 of record NZ_CP079865.1, on the reverse strand, counting down.
ACGTCGGCGGCCTTCTCGGCCTCGTTGGTGGCCAGGATCGCGTATGACGCGGGGGACACTTCCAGCACGTAGAGAGTCTCGCCGGCCAGCACCATCGACCCGATCTTGTTGCGGTTGATCAGGAATGCGTGCTGCTGGTCGATGCTGGAGATGATCCGGGAGGCCAGGATCTGTGGCGGCGTCGCGGAGGCGGCATCGCGTCCCAGCTCGGCCAGTGCGGCGTCGGCGGCGGCTTCGACGTTGGCGGTGTCACCGTGGAACTCCAGGTAGCCGAACTGCCGCTCCACCACCAGCACCCCGGCCTGCACCTCGGCGTGCTTGAGGGCGACGTCGGTGACGCCCTCGATGTCCAGGCCCGGCGCCACCTCGATGATCTGCGCGGCGACACCGGCGCGCGGCAGCGCACCCTTGATCCAGGTGCCCAGATACGACATCGTCTGCGGCTGAAGCCGGTCGATGAAGATGAACGAACGCAGTTCAGCCACGGGTCACCTCTTGATCAGTTGTGCGAGTTCTTCGGCCACCAGCGCGCGAAGCTCGGCGCGCAGCGCCTCGATGCCGGGATCGGCGGCGCGGCGGGGGGCGGGCCGGCTGACGGGTGCCACGGGCGCGGCGGCGGCGGACGGGTCGTTGGAGGCACGGGGATACGCCGGCACCGGCCCGGCCGGTGAGCGCCACGGCGACAACCCGGCGAAGTTGGGCATCGACACCCCGGCGTCGGCGTTGTAGGCGATCCGGGCCCAGTTCAGCAGATTCTCGGGCTGCAGGTTCTCCCCGATGGAGCTGCGCCCGACGAAGCCGGTGCCGATCGTCATCGACGGCGCGAGGTTGGTCTCCAGCCCGGAGCTGCCGGTGCTGTTGCCGACGTTGACCGAAACCCGCAGCACCGGTACCTGGGCGGCGAATTCGGTGATGACGGCGGGGTCCTCGCTGTGGATGGCAGCCGAATGACCGGCACCGGCGATGCGGACCACTGCGCGGGCGGCGCGGATGCCGCGCCGCGCGTCGGCGACCGTGGTCATGCCGAGCACCGGGCAGAGCTTCTCGTGGGTGAGCACCTCTTCGCCGATGACGTCGGTGAACGGCGCGATCAGGACCCGGGTCTTGGGGGTGACGCGCAGCCCGATCCGCTCGGCGATCCACGCGGCGTCCCGGCCGACGACCTCGGTGTTCAGTGCGCCGTCGGGGAACATGTACTCGCGCAACCGGATCGCCGCATCCGGATCGAGAATGTGCGCACCGTGCCGCGTCAGCGCGGTGCTGAGCCTGCCGGCCACGGCGTCCTCGACGATCAGCACCGACTCATTGGTGCACAGCACCGAATTGTCGAAGGCCTTGCTGTCGACGATGCGCCGCGCGGCCGCCTCGAGGTCGGCGGTCGCGTCGACGAGCACCGGGACGTTGCCGGGGCCGACTCCGAGCGCCGGGTTGCCCGACGAGTAGGCCGCGCGCACCACACCGGTGCCGCCGGTGGCGACGATGACGTCGGTGCGCTCGTCGGACATCAGCGCCTCGACCAGCGGCAGCGAGGGTTCGTCGATGACCTGCACGATGCCGTCCGGGGCGCCGGCGGCCACGGCCGCCTCGCCGAGCAGCCGCGCCGCGTCCGCCGAGCACTGCTTGGCTCTGGGGTGCGGCGCCACGACCACGGCGTTGCGGGTCATCAACGCCAGGATCACTTTGAAGTACACGGTCGCAACGGGATTGGTCGTCGGGGTCAGAGCCAGGACCACGCCCGCAGGCCGGGGGATCTCGACGATCTTGCGGGCAGTGTCCACCCGCGGCGTCACGTAATCCTGGTCCCGGTAGAACTCGACGAGGCCCCGCGAGCAGGCCCGGTTCTTGACCACCTTGTCGTCGACAACACCCATCTGGGTCTCGGCGACAGCGGCCGCGGCGAAGCGTTCGGCATTGCGGTAGCCGGCTTCGGCGACCGCGTCGACGATCCGCGCCACCGACGCCTGGTCGTAGTCGGCGTAGGCGGCCGCGGCGAAGTGCGCCCGCTCGAGTAGTTGACCTGCGTGGGGTACTGGATGTGCACCGGTCACGGCTTCCTCCGTCCGGTCGCGGCCAGCTTCGCCCGTCCGATGGCGACCTCGGTGCGGTCGAGGACGTCCTCACAGAGGTCACGGTTGAGCAGCAGGCCCGGTTTGAATTGCAGGACACGGGGATCCAGCGTGGAGAAGATCGCCCACACCCCGTTCTGGTACAGCTCGCGCATCACGAACTTGGCGCCCTCGGGGTGGTCGAATTCCAGCCCGATCACCACGCCGTTCTGCCGGATACCGACGAACCAGTCCGGGTGGTCGGCCTGGATGCGGGTCAGGCCCTGGGCGAAGATGTCGGCGATGTAGTGCACCGAGGAGCGCACCTCGGGCCGGCTGGTGATCTCCAGGGTCTTCAGCGCGGCGACGCAACCGAGCTCGGCGCCGCCAAAGGTGGAGATGTGCCCGAAGCCGTCCTGTTCGAGCCATTGCGCGGCGCGGTCACTGAGCAGGGCCGCGGTGATCGGGTACATCCCGCCCGAGAGGCCCTTCCCGCTGACCATGATGTCCGGCTCGATGCCGTGCTTGGTGATGCCCCACATCTCACCGGTGCGCATCAGCCCCGTCTGCACCTCGTCGGCGATGTAGAGCGCGTCGTAGCGTTCGCACAGCTGCTTGACCGCTTCCAGATAGCCGAGGGGCGGCAACGGAAATCCGTAGGTGGCCGGGATGGTTTCCATGATCACCGCGGCGACGTCGCGTCCGCGCAGCGCCTGTTCCATCGCGTCGGTGTCACCGAACGGGACCTGGACGAACTCGTCGGGCCGGTCGGCGAGGAACAGTTTGGCGAATCGGTCATCACCGGTGGCAACCGCGAGACCGGTGTGGCCGTGGTAGGCCTTCACGATCGAGACGATCTTGCGGCGCTGGGTGGCGTGCCGGGCGCTCTTGAGCGCGATGTCGATGGCCTCACCGCCGCCGGACCCGAACGCCACCTTACTCAGGGAAGCCGGCGCGGATTCGATCAGCTTCTGCGCCAACGCCGTTCGCGCCACCGAAGGGAAATGGTGGTTGCCGACGTCGAAGTGCTGCATGCCGTCGGTGATCGCCTGCATCACTTCGGGATTGCGGTGCCCGAGGTTGTAGGTGCCACCGTTGAGGTGCATGTCGATCAGGCGACGGCCGCTCATGTCCCACAGGAAGTAGTCCTGCCGGCGGTCGATCACCAGGTCGACGCCGGTGTCGGTCCAGAATTTGGTTTTGTCCGGGTTCCAGAACTCCTTGGCACGTTCCAGCACCTGGGCTTTGGAATCGAACGAGAACGTGCCGTAGTCGTACACGGGACTCCCTGTCGTGCGGTCGGCCGGGGGTGTGACCAAAAACTAAACGGTCCGACCATTTATGTCAACACGGCGTTCCCAGGGGTTGCACAGCTGAATTGGTAGTGCCAATATGTCTGAGGTTCGGCATTGTGGTCTAGACCACAGTGATGCCAGAACGCGACCTGAACTGCTTTCCGCCCTTCGCCCTGGAAGGTCTCTGCTTATGACAGAAGACGTCGTTCCCCGTGAAACAACCACCACAGACTCGGTCCAACGGCTCAAACGCAACGCCGTCGGCACCTTCGGCGTCATCTTCATGGCGGTCGCGACCGCCGCGCCGATCACCGCGATGGTCGGCAACGTCCCGATCGCCGTCGGCTTCGGAAATGGTTCGCACGCCCCGGCCGGCTATCTGGTGGCCACCATCGTGCTGGGCCTGTTCGCGATCGGGTACGCCACGATGGCCAAGCACATCACCGCGACCGGCGCGTTCTACGGCTTCATCTCCCACGGCCTCGGTCGCGTGATGGGTATGGCCAGCGGTCTGATCATCACGCTGGCCTACATCGTGTTCGAGGCGTCGCTGATCGGCATCTTCGCGTTCTTCTTCCAGAACTTCCTGTCTTCGCAGCTCGGCATCACCATCCACTGGCTGGTGCCGGCGCTGCTGATGCTGGTGCTGAACTGCATCCTGACCTACTTCGACGTGAACCTGACCGCCAAGGTTCTCGGCGTCTTCCTGATCACCGAGATCTTCATGCTGGCCCTCGGTGCCATTGCGGTGGCCGTCAAGGGCGGCGGGCCCGACGGCTTCGCGATCGCCGAGACTCTCAACCCGGTCGGGGCATTCCAGCCCGCGGCGATCGCCGGCGCCAGCGCCGGCCTCGGTCTGTTCTTCGCGTTCTGGTCATGGGTCGGTTTCGAGTCGACGGCGATGTACGGCGAGGAGTCCAAGGACCCCAAGCGAATCATCCCGCGCGCCACCATGATCGCCGTGCTCGGTGTCGGCATCTTCTACGTCTTCGTGTCCTGGATGGCGATCGCCGGCACCGGACCCCAGCAGGCCGTCGAGCTGGCGCAGAGCGCCGACACCTCGTCGGAGATCTTCTTCGCCCCGGTCCGCGACACCTACGGCGAGTGGGCCATCACCCTGTTCAACATCCTGCTGGTGACGGGATCGTTCGCGTGCGGCATGGCGTTCCACAACTGCGCGTCGCGCTACCTGTACGCCCTGGGCCGGGAGGGCCTGTCGAGCGGGCTGCAGAAAACGCTTGGCGCGACGCACAAGACGCACGGGTCGCCCTACATAGCGTCGTTCGTCCAGAGCGGCATCGCGCTGGTGCTGGTGCTGGCGTTCTTCTTCGCCGGCATGGATCCCTACATCCACATGTACACACTGCTGGCGATCCTCGGCACGATGGCGATCCTGATCGTGCAGTCGCTGTGCGCGTTCTCGGTGGTGGCCTACTTCCACTTCCACAAGAACCACCCGTCCAGCGCGCACTGGTTCAAGACGTTCCTGGCCCCGCTGACCGGCGGCATCGGCATGCTCTACGTGGTGTATCTGCTGTGGGAGCACAAGGAATCCGCGGCGGGCGCGGCGTCGGGCACCTTGCTGTTCAAGCTGACACCATGGATCGTGATCGGGGTGTTCGTGTTCGGTGCGGCCATGGCGCTGTACTTCAAGTTCAAGGACAAGCGGCGCTACGAGCTGATCGGCCGGATCGTCTACGACGACAGCGAAGTTCGCGACTAGAAAGGGTTCTTCAGTGGCTGACGAGTTGGGCAGGTTCCGGGTTCTGGACTCGAAACCTGTCAACCTCGACGGGTTCAGCGTCCCGGACGCCGCACTCGGGCTGATTGCGATGAGCAGCCCACATGACCCCTCACCCTCGCTGAAGATTCGTGGGGGTGAGGTAGTCGAACTCGACGCCAAAGACGTCGTCGAGTTCGACGTCATCGACGAGTTCATCGCCCGCTACGGCATCGACCTCACGGTCGCCGAAGAGGCCATGGCTCTCGATGACGAGACGCTGGCGCGCATGGTGGTCGACATCAACGTGCCGAGGGCGGAGGTGGTGCGGCTGATCGGCGGCACCACCCCCGCCAAGCTCGCCCGCGTCGTCGCCCTGCTGTCGCCGGTGGAGATGCAGATGGCGATGGCCAAGATGCGGGCCCGTCGCACGCCGAGCAACCAGGCGCACGTCACCAACCAGCTCGACGACCCGCTGCTGATCGCCGCCGACGCGGCCAGTGCGGTCGCCTACGGCTTCCGTGAGGTGGAGACGACGGTGCCGGTGCTCGGCGATGCGCCGTCCAACGCCGTCGCGCTGCTCATCGGGTCGCAGGTCGGCACGCCCGGGGCGATGGCGCAGTGCTCGATCGAGGAAGCACTCGAATTGCGGCTGGGCCTACGCGGTCTGACGTCCTACGCCGAGACCATTTCGATCTACGGCACCGAGCAGGTGTTCGTCGACGGTGACGACACCCCGTTCAGCAAGGCGATTCTCACCTCGGCCTACGCGTCGCGTGGCCTGAAGATGCGGGTCACCAGCGGGGGCGGCGCCGAGGTGCTGATGGGCGCGGCGCAGATGTGCTCGATCCTGTACCTGGAGTCGCGGTGCGTGTCGCTGGCGCGCGCGCTCGGATCGCAGGGCGTGCAGAACGGCGGCATCGACGGGGTCGGCGTGGTGGCCTCGGTGCCCGAGGGCATGAAAGAACTGCTCGCCGAGAACCTGATGGTGATGATGCGCGATCTGGAGTCGTGCGCAGGCAACGACAACCTGATCTCCGAGTCCGACATCCGCCGCAGCGCGCACACATTGCCGGTGCTCCTTGCCGGAGCGGATTTCATCTTCTCCGGGTTCGGCTCGATCCCGCGCTACGACAACGCGTTCGCGTTGTCGAACTTCAACTCCGACGACATGGACGACTTCCTGGTGCTGCAGCGGGACTGGGGTGCCGACGGTGGGCTGCGCACCGTGTCCCCGGAGCATCTCTTTACGGTGCGCCGACGGGCGGCGCAGGCCGTGCAGGCGGTGTACCGCGACCTGGGACTCGCGGATTACGACGACGACCGTGTCGAGGAAGTGGTGGCCGCCAACGGATCCCGTGACCTGCCCGCCGGGCACCCGAAGATGGTGGCCGAGGCGGCGGCGTCGATCGAGGCGAGGCAGCTGACGGTCTTCGATGTCATCGCCTCGCTGCACCGCACCGGCTTCACCGACGAGGCCGAGGCGATCACGACGTTGACCCGGGAGCGGCTGTGCGGTGACCAGCTGCAGACCTCGGCGATCTTCGACGAGAAGTTCCGGGTGCTGTCCAAGCTGACCGACCCCAACGACTACCGGGGTCCGGCCACGGGGTACGCGCCGAGCGACGAACGCCGGGCCGAGATCGACGCGGTCCGGCAGGCGCGCAGCAGCGCCGAGTTGACCGCCGACCAGGAGCACCATCGCGGACACCTCGTCGTCACCGACGTCGAGCCGGCCCAGCAGGGCAGCGACCCCCGCGAGGTCTGCATCGGACTGTCGCCGGCCTGGGGGCGCAGCGTCTGGCTCACACTGTGCGGACTGCCGATCGGGGAGGTGCTGCGTCAGATCTCGGCGGGCCTGGAGGAGGAGGGCTGCATCGCCCGCACGGTGCGGGTCCGCTCCACCATCGACGCCGGGCTGATCGGGCTGACCGCGGCGCGGCTGTCCGGTTCGGGAATCGGAATCGGCTTGCAGGGCAAGGGCACCGCGTTGATCCACCGCCGTGACCTGGCGCCGCTGGCCAACCTGGAGCTGTTCAGCGTCGCACCGCTGTTGACGGCGAAGATGTACCGCGAACTCGGCAGGAACGCCGCACGCCACGCCAAGGGCATGGCACCCGTGCCGATCTTCACCGGTGGCACCGACGAGTCCATTTCGGCGCGCTACCACGCCAGAGCCGTCGCCCTCGTCGCCCTGGAGCGAGAAGCCTGCGAGCCCGGCCTGCCACCCGTCACCGTGAAGGTTGAAACACCATGAGCGAGATGACCGCGGCGGGCCGCGAAGACATCACCGTCCAGAACGCGGTGGACGGCAAGCTGGGCCTCGGTGATCTGCGGATGGATCCGGCCGTGCTCGCCCACCAGGCCGCCGTCGCCGAAGCTGGCGGTAACCCGCAGCTGGCCGAGAACTTCCGCCGCGCAGCCGAACTCGCGACCGTCGATGATGAGCAGGTGATGGCGCTGTACGAGGCGCTGCGCCCGCACCGGTCGACGGCCGCCGAACTCGACGAGCTGCGCACGTCGCTGATCGCGCGCGGTGCGCCGCGGTGCGCCGCGCTGGTGGAGCAAGCCGCCGCCGTCTATGCCCGCCGCGGCCTCCTGCGTTGACCACACGGGCGGTGCGCACGGTCGCCGGCATCGACGTCGGCAATCACACCACCGAGATCCTGCTCGCGCAGGTGCATGACGGCGCCGTCACGACCGTCGCGCACGGGCAGGCCCCCACGAGGGGCCGCAAGGGCAGTGCCGAGTCGCTGCGCGGGGCCGCGGCGTTGTTGCACCGGGTCGAGGTCGACTCCGGTCACTGCGCGGACGAACTGCTGCTGGCGGCGCTGCGTCCGGTCGACACCGCGACCGCGCCGATACCGCCGGCATATTCACCGTCGGCCCCGGTCCGCAGTCTGCGCCACCCGGACGCGTCGACCCCGGCGGGCTCGGGACACGCTGTCGGGCAGCATGTTCCGTTGTACGCGCTGGATGCCGCGCCGATCCCCGGACCGGTGGTGATCTCCGTCGACGACGCCACCGATTTCGAGGTGGCCGCCCGCGAGATCACCGCGGCGGTGGAACGCGGGTGGCAGGTGGTCGGCGTGGTGGTTGCCCAGGACGACGCGGTGTTGATCCGCAACCGGATCCCGGTGGATGTGCCCGTCGTCGACGAGGCCGATGTCGCCGGTCTGGCGCCGGGTGCGCTGGTGGCGGTGGAGGTGGTCGGGGAAGGCAGCGCCTACCGTGCGTTCGCCGACCCCATCGCGCTGTCGGCCGCACTCCGGCTGCCCACCGCGGGGCTGGTGGAGATCGCCGAATTCTGCCGCGAGCTGGCCGATTCCGCGGCCATCGCCGTCACCGCGCGGACCGAGGAGCCGTCTCCGCCCGCCGCCGACGACGACTACGTCGACATCCTCGTCGACGGAGCGCCGGTGCGGTACACGCCCGGACAGGCGCACGCGGTGCTGCGGCGCTCGGCGCCGGGGCGCGTGCGCGCGGTCCGGTTGCGGTCGGTGCCGACCGCGGCGGACGGGCTGGCCGTACACGACGCGTTCTTCACCGATCTGGCGACGATCGACAACGGTGCGTGGCTTCGCAGGGGTGTCGCCGACGCCCAGGGCACCGTGGTCGCGCTGTTGGCAGCCGAGGAGGCCGGTGACGCCGCCGCCACCCTGAGCGAACTGACCGGACGACCCGCGCGCACCCTGGGCTCCGAGCCGGAGGCCGCGGCATGGGGTGCCCGTACCACGCCGGGACTCCCACCCGGATCGATGGTGTGTGACATCGGCGGTGGCACAGTGGATCTCATCGCCGGTGGCGCGACGGTGGTCGCCGCGGGCGCAGGTGAGTCGATCACCGTCGCGGTGGCGCGGGTGCTGGGTATCCCGCGGGCGCTGGCCGAGACCGTCAAACGCACGCCCGCGGTCCGGGTCGAGGGGCCGCACGTCGCGCATGAGGAGGACGGGCGTCGCGTCTTCCTGGACTCCCCGGCATCCGCGGATGCGATCGGCCGGCTGTGCACGCGCGGCAGTGCGGGTCTGGTGCCGTTCTCGAACCGGTTGGCCGCCGAGGAGTGGCGCAGCCTGCGGTTGGCGATCAAGCAGGAGACCGTGGCGGCGAACATCGCCCGGTGCCTCACCGCGTTCGACGAGCCGCCGGTCGCGCTGGTGCTGGCCGGCGGCGGTGCGCTTGACGACGAGCTGATGCGCACGGTCGGGGAGGCATTGCGCGGCGCCCGGATCGTGGTGGGGCGCGCCGACATCGACGGTGTGCACGGGCCGCGGTTCGCGGTGGCGCGCGGCCTGGTCGCTATGTACGCGCAGCGGTAGGCAGGCTCGCGATCGCGTGGGCGATGTGTCCACGCCACGAGCCGGGATCGATGCGGTGTACCGCTGAATCTCCCTGGAACGCACTGGAGATCACGAAGTCCGGCAGGATGTCGGCCAGTACGCGCAGACTATCGGCGATGGTGCCTGCGTCTTCCGGTTGATGGAAGCCCTCGATGTAGCCCGCGTGCCAGCCGCCGTCGGTGCCGCGGAACAAGGTGTCCCCGGTGAACAGATACCGGCCCTGTGCGCCCGGCACCAGATAGCAGACGCTGCCGGGGGAGTGGCCAGGGGTCGGGATGATCTCGATGCCGTTGTAATCGACGTAGCGGCCCTTCACCGGCACGTCGACGTGAGCGTGCCGGGTGATGTCCGGGAGGTCGGCCGCCGTCGCGTGCAGGGTCGAGTCGAAGCGCTCGGCGATGCGCGCGAGTATCGGGCCCGCCTCGTCGCGGTGCGACAGGTACTGGTCGTTGACGCCGCCGAGGTCGGCGAGGTCGTCAAACTCGGCGTCGGTCGCGGGCGAGTAGAACAGGATGCCGGCCGGCGTCCACAGGTATGCGTGGGTGGTCAGGCCGGGAAACGGTGAGTCGGTTCGGGTTTCCCACAGATCACTGAGTACGTGTTTCATGCCACCCAGACTGCAACCTCAACCATTGTTAAGGTCAAGAGATCTGGCGAGCAGACACAAAATCGCGTGATTCAGGCTCGCTGCGTGCGAGTTTGCGTCTGCTCGCGCAGAGATCTGCCGGAGAACGTCAGCCTAATTCGGCCAGCTGCTTCACCGCGGGCGCAATGCTGTCGATCCACTTCGCCGGGGCACCGTCGTCGGGCATCACGATCGCGGTGTCGATACCGAGGGCGGCATAGCCCGCCATACTCTGTACGAACTCGTCGCGGGTGGCAGGTGCCGGGGAGGGACCGTGGACCGTCACGGTCTTGCGGATGTTGTCGTAATCCCGTCCCACCGCGTCACAGTGCCCCCGCAGCACGTCGAGCTTGCGCGCCACCTCGTCCGTCGTGGTCGCGAACAGGTTGCACGCGTCTCCGTACTGAGCCACCAGCCTCAGCGTCTTGCGTTCTCCGCCTCCACCGATCAGCACTTTGGGCTTGTTGATCGGCTGTGGCGAGCACAGAGTCTCCTGCAGCTGATAGTGCTTGCCCACGAACGGACCGTTGTTGTCCGGATCCCACATCTGGTTGCAGATCTGCAGGGCTTCCTCGAGGCGTTCGAAGCGCTCGGCGATCGGCGGGTACGGCACACCCAGGCCGTGGTGCTCGCGCTCGAACCACGCCGCCCCGATGCCCAGCGCCGCGCGACCGCCCGACAGCACGTCCACGGTCGTCACGATCTTGGCGAGCAGCCCGGGATGCCGGTAGGTCACCCCGGTGACCAGCAGACCGAGGCTCACCGTGGACGTATGGGCGGCCAGGTAACCCAAGGTGGTGTAGCCCTCCAGCATGTTCGCTTCGGCCGGCAGTCCGGTCGGCTCGATCTGGAAGAAGTGGTCCATGAACGACAGCCAGGTCGCACCTGCTGCTTCCGCGGCGGCGCCCACGCGGGCGAGTTCGGGAGCGATCGCGGCGGTGCCACCGTCGGTGTCAAAAATCGGCACGTGTATTCCAAGGTCCATGCCCGCTACAAGGCAGGGCCCGGGTGGGTGATTCCCCGATGGCAGCAATTCAGGTCCGTGGCGCAGGACCGCCAAGACCCGGCACGATGTCGTCGAGGCTGAAGGTCACCGGTCGGTCGAGCTGCTCATAGGTACACGAGCGGGGATCGCGGTCGGGCCGCCACCGGTTGAATTGTGCTGTGTGCCGGAACCTTCGGCCTTCCATGTGGTCGTACCGGACCTCGACCACGCGCTCGGGCCGTAGCGGCACGAACGACAGATCCTTGCCCGCGTTCCACCGTGAGCCGCCGCCGTAGCGGCGCACCACGTCCGGGTCGACGTGCGCAGCCCAGTTCCACGGGTGCTCGTCGAAGGTGGTCACCAGCGGCTGCAGCTCGGTGAACAACTCACGGCGCCGCGCCATCGGGAACGCCCCGATCACGCCTACCGAGGCCAGCGCCCCGTCGTCCTGGTAGAGCCCCAGCAGCAGCGAGCCGACTGCGTCGTCGCCCGACTTGTGCAGACGGTATCCGGCCACCACGCAGTCCGCGGTCCGCTGGTGCTTGATCTTGAACATCGTGCGCTTGTCCGGCAGATACGGCCCGTCGAGCGGCTTGGCGATGACCCCGTCGAGTCCCGCGCCTTCGAACTCGTCGAACCATCGTCGCGCGGTATCGATGTCCAGTGTGGCGGGCGTGACGTGGATGCTCGGCCCGGTTGCGGCGAGCGCCTCCACGAGCGCCGCGCGCCGCTCGCTGAACGGACGCGAGGTGAAGTCGGTGTCGTCCAGGGCCAGCAGATCGAACGCGATAAACGACGCCGGCGTCTTCTCCGCCAGCATCCTGACTCGCGACGCCGCCGGGTGCAGCCGCAGCTGCAGCGCCTCGAAATCGAGGCCGTCCGCGGTGGCGATCACGATCTCGCCGTCGATCACACAACGCTGCGGCAGTTCGGCCAACGCCGCGGCGACCAGCTCGGGAAAGTACCGGGTCATCGGCCGCTCGTTGCGGCTACCGAGTTCGACGTCGTCACGGTCGCGGAACACGATGGATCGGAACCCGTCCCACTTCGGTTCGTAGGAGGCGCCGGCGGGGATCTCCTGCACCGACTTCGACAGCATCGGCGAGACCGGGGGCATCACAGGGAGTCGCATCATCGCCATTGTCCCTGCCGGATGGCGACAGTCGGCGTTGTGGCCGTGGCGGAGGGTTATCCCCAATCTGGTTTTCATCCACAGCTTGGGGTTTCGGTCGGGCGGTATGGCCTCTCGAATAGGAAGATAGAACACATGTTCGATCGACTGTTTGCGGGGGTGGAGGAGCCCGCCCTGCTTGCTGCGATCGAACAGTGCGCCCGTGAGGAGGCCCAGGCCGGGGCGCGGAAAGCCGCGGCGATCGCCGAGTTGGTGTATTCCACGGTGGACAGGGATGACGAGCACGACGACTGGGTGTATGACTGCTGGGCCCAGACCGCCTCTGAGCTGGGCGCGGTGCTCAATCTCGGGCACAGGCGGGCCTCGGGGCAGATGCGGATCGCGATGGCGTTGCGCGATCGGTTGCCTGGGCTGGCCGAGCGGTATCTGCAGGGCCGGGTCAGTGCCCAGGTGGTGTCCAAGATTTGTTGGCGCACCCGCCTGGTCGTGGATGCGCAGGTGTGGGCGCTGCTCGACGAGCAGTTGGCGACCCACGCCCCGCAGTGGGGGTCGTTGTCGGAAGAGGCGTTGGTGCGGGCCATTGATGCGGTGATCGACCGGTATGACCCGGACGCGCTGATCCGGTCCAAGGAGGTCATCGCGGGCCGCGATTTTCATATCGGGGCCCACGAGGATCCCGATGAGTGGGTGTTGGTGTGGGGTCAGATCCTGGGCTGTGATGCCGTGCTGCTGGCGGCCCGGATCGCTGAGTTGCTCAAGAACGTGTGTGCCGATGATCCGCGCGACATGGGGGAGCGGCGGTCGTGTGCGGTGGGGGCGATCATCCGAGGCCAGGACCATCTGCCGTGCCGGTGCGGCAAAGCGGACTGCCCGGGCGCTGCGCCGGTGGCTCCGGGCAGCTCGAATGTGGTGATCTCCGTGCTCGCCGATCCCGCCGCGCTCGACGCCGCCTACCAGCTGATCACCGACCAAGACCAGCAACAACAGAACCAACCCCAACCGCAGCCTGCGGAGGAGCTCGAATTCGAGCGTGAGCCGGCGCCGGAGCCTGAGCTGGAGCCTGTGGACAAGCCCGGGCCTGACCCTGAGCCCGGCTCCGTAGATGAGTCCGACTCAGCGCCCGAGCCGAATCCTGCACGGTGTGTGAAGTATTCGGGGTTGGCGTTATTGCCCGGGGTGAAGGTGCTGCCGATAGTGGCGTTGGCCGAGGCGATCCGCGGGGGAGCGGCGATCAAACAGCTGTTGTTGCCCGGCCCGGATCCCGAACCGCACTACCGTCCGTCGGCCAAGCTGGCGGCGTTCGTGCGCGCTCGGGACCTGTTCTGCCGCTTCCCGGGCTGCACGGTGCCGGCCGAACGCTGCGATCTCGACCATGTTCTGCCCTGGCCCTTCGGGCCGACCCATCCGTCGAACCTGAACTGCAAATGCCGCACCCATCATCTGGCCAAGACCTTTTGGGACGGTTGGCGCGACGAACAACTTCCTGATGGCACGGTGATCTGGGCGACCCCGTCCGGGCTGCGCTACACCACGGTGCCCGCCAGTCGGGTGTTGTTCCCCGGCTGGAACACCACCACCGCGAAACTACCGCCGAGGACCTGGCCGCCCCCAGATCCCGGCCGTAGTGCCAGGATGCCCAAACGACGCCGCACCCGCGCCGCCGAGGACGCCGCGCGGATCACGGCCGAACGCGAACACAACGCTGTTCAACGCGCCCGCGACCGAGAACGTGCTGATGCTGCCGACCGAAACCGGCGGGCCGGTCCGCCACCTCCACCACATCCCGACGGCGACGACCCACCGCCCTTCTGAAAGCGTGGGCTACCAGCCATCGGCGTAGCAGTCGAAAGATGGTCCGGAGTGCGCGGGGTGTCGCACGCACTCAGGCTGCGATGACATTGTCGGGGTACCCCGGTCTACGTGAGTATGGAGACCATGCCCTCAGACCTGCCGGTGAGCCCCCCGCTGGAGCCGATGTTGGCCAAGGCGCAGACCAAGGTGCCCGACGATCCCGGAGTCTGGTCCTATGAGCCGAAATGGGACGGCTTCCGCGCGCTGGTGTTTCGCGACGGCGACAGCGTCGTGCTGCTGTCGCGTAGCGGCAAGGATCTGGCCCGCTACTTCCCCGAAGTGCTCGATGCGGTGCGTGACGAGCTCGAACCCCGCTGCGTTCTCGACGGTGAGATCGTCGTGCCCCGGGAGATCGCCGGACGCATCAGGTTGGACTGGGAGTCCCTGAGCCAGCGCATCCATCCCGCCGCCAGCCGGATCAAGATGCTGTCGGAGCAGACACCGGCGCACTTCATCGGCTTCGATGCGTTGGCCCTCGGGGATACCTCGCTGATGAAGGAGCCGTTCCGCACCCGTCGCGAAGCCCTCCTCGAAGCAGTCAACGAGAAACAGTGGTGTCACGTCACGCGCACCACCGAGGACCCCGCTCTCGGCACGCAATGGTTGGACGAATTCGAGGGCGCCGGCCTGGACGGGGTCATTGCCAAGCGTCTCGACGGGCCATATCTGCCCGGCAAGCGGGAGATGGTGAAGGTCAAACACCACCGCGACGCCGACTGCGTGGCCATCGGCTACCGGATCCACAAGAGCGGCGAAGGCATCGGCTCGATTCTCCTCGGCCTGTACCGCGACGACGGCGAACTGCAGATGGTCGGCGGCGCCGCGTCGTTCACCGCCAAGGCACGGTTGACGCTGCTGGCCGACCTCGAACCCCTGCGCATCGGCGACGACATGCGTGACGGTGAACCGAGTCGGTGGAATTCGGCCGCCGACAAACGCTGGATCCCGGTACGCCCCGAGCGGGTATGCGAAGTCGCCTACGACCAGATGGAAGGCAACACCGACAGCGGCCGGCGCTTCCGGCACGCGGTGAAGTTCCTCCGCTGGCGGCCCGACCGGGACCCCGCCAGTTGCACTTTCGATCAGCTCGACGTTCCCCTGAACTACGACCTCTACGACGTGCTGGAGACCTCCTGATGGCAAGCGCCGCAACCGAAATCGACGTCGACGGGATCAAGGTCCGACTGACCAACCCGGACAAGCCGTACTTCCCGAAGCTCGGCAAGGACGGCACCAAGGGCAAGCTCGTCGACTACTACCTGTCGGTGGCCGACCGGATGGTCGCGCTGCTGCGCGACCGGCCCGTGCATCTGCAGCGGTTCCCCGACGGCATCGACGGCGAGGAGATCTACCAGAAACGCGTGCCACAGAAGCACCCCGACTACCTCGAAACCTGCACCGTCACTTTCCCGTCCGGCCGCACCGCAGACGCGCTGAAGGTCACCCACCCCTCGGCGATCGCCTGGGCGGCGCAGATGGGCACCGTCACCTTGCACCCCTGGCAGGTGCGCTGCCCGGACACCGAACATCCCGACGAGCTGCGCATCGACCTGGACCCCCAACCCGGCACCGGTTTCAAAGAGGCCCGAGCGGTGGCCGTCGACGTTCTCAAGCCGCTTCTCGATGAACTCGGCCTGGTCGGGTACCCCAAGACCTCCGGCGGCCGCGGCGTGCACGTCTTTCTCCGGATCAAAACCGACTGGGATTTCATCGCGGTCCGTCGTGCCGGTATCGCGCTGGCGCGGGAGGTCGAACGTCGCGCCCCCGATGCGGTGACGACGTCCTGGTGGAAGGAGGAGCGGGGCGAGCGGCTCTTCATCGACTACAACCAGAACGCCCGCGACCGCACATTCGCGTCGGCGTACTCGGCTCGCCGGACCCCGATCGCGACAGTGTCCACGCCACTGACGTGGGACGAACTACGCGACGCCGAACCCGACGACTACACGATCCTGACGGTGCCGGACTTCGTCGCCGGCCGGCCCGACCCGTGGGCCGACATCGACAAGAAGGCACAGTCGATCGACACGCTGCTGGACATGGTGAAGGCCGACGAGGACCGCGGTCTCGGAGACCTGCCGTACCCGCCGAGCTACCCGAAGATGCCGGGCGAACCGCCGCGGGTGCAGCCCAGCAAGAAGGTCGCCGCGCACTGGGATGAAGACGGCAACCGCGTCGGTGACTAGTCCGGCCCGATACCCTGCTGTGCATGCCGATCGCCACCCTCCGGAAGTTGCTCGCCGCACTGGCGATCGTCGGGCTACTCGTCAGCGGTATCGGCGTGGCGACGATGATGATCTTCGGCAGCCGCGGTTCCCAGCAGGAAGTCGCCGCCCCGGAGCGCAGGCCCCCGACCCCGCCGCCGCCGTCGGTACCCACCGACAAGGAGTTCCTGATCGGCGTCGTGGTGACCGCGCAGAACTGCGATCCGGCCGGGCCCTGTACGTATACATACACGATCGACCCCAAATACGTTGGGCTGCATCCATTCCCGGAATCCCCGTTCACAGTGGAGTACGAGGTGCTGGGCGGGCACCAACCGCAGCCCGGCCAGTTCACCGTGTCCGGCGACCAGGCCCAGATCCTCAAAGACGTCGTCGTCGAGGGTCCGCCGGGCGCACAGCTGTCGGCGCGGGTGGTGCGGGTCTTCGAGGTGCCGCCGGCCGCCCCCGAACCGCCACCGGCCCCCGCCGCCGGCGAGCCGGTGCCTGCGCCATGACCCCACCGCTTCCGCGCAGCCGCTGGATGCGCAACTTCCATCCGTCGCCGACGGCTCGAATCCGCCTGGTGTGCTTCCCGCACGCCGGCGGTTCGGCGAGCTACTACTTTCCGATGTCGTCGGCGCTGTCGCCTGAATTCGACGTCTACGGCGTGCAGTACCCCGGCCGTCAGGACCGGTACAGCGAGCCCTTCATCGAGACCATCGACGACCTCGCCGACCAGGCCTATGCCGCGCTCAGCGCGGTGCCCGACGCGCCGCTGGCGTTCTTCGGGCACAGCATGGGCGCGGTGCTCGCCTTCGAGGTGGCGCGGCGCTGTGAGGCAGCGGGAAACCGGCAGGTGGTGACGGTGTTCGCGTCCGGGTCGCGGGCGCCGAGCCGTTACGGCGACGAACGCCAGGCCAAGACCGACACCGACCTCGTCGGCGTGATGCGCGAACTCGGCGGCACAGATCCGCGCGTCCTGGCCAACCCCGAGCTGCTGGACACGTTCCTACCCGCGTTCCGCAACGACTACCGCGCGCTGCAGGACTACCACCGCAGCCCCGACGTCGGGATCCACGCACCGGTGGTGGTGATGACCGCGACCGACGACCCGAAGACCAGCGAGGCTGACGCCCGCGCGTGGCACCAGCACACCACCGGCGGCGGCCAGGTGCACACGTTCGCCGGCGGTCATTTCTACCTGGAGAAACAACCGCACAAAGTTGTCGAGATCGTCGTCAGGACCCTGCGCGACATCAGTTGACGCCCGGCCGCTGAGTCAGGCCCCGGCCGGAACCACCCCGCGCGGCATCGGCAGTGGCAGATCGTTATAGGTCGCGATGCCCGGCGCTGCCGCGACGACGGCCGGGATCGCGTGGATCGGCGGCATCGCGGTCATGATGTGGCCGAGCACGAAGAAGTCCTCGATGGTCTTGGCGTTCTCGATCATGTCCGGCGGGGGCAGGAAGCCGACCGCCATGTTGACCGTGGGCCGGCCCTCGATCGTGATCTTCCAGCCGTCGCCGTCGAGCTGCCAGTCCGGTTCGAGGGTCTGGCCTTTCTTCCAGCGGACGTTGATGTCGATGACGGTCCGTCCCTGGTAGATGCCCTGCCAGCTGGCATACACGCCGGCCACATGACCGGCGGGGATCGTCCACGACGCCATCACGAGGTCCTCGGTGGTCTGCGCGTACTCCGGCAGGCACGTGATCTCGTCGAGCTCGATGCCGAGCGCGTCGGCGACCAACTGCACCGCTTCGGCGAACACGGCCGTGCCCTTGGAGGCCATCGGTTGCAGATCCGGGTCGTCGATCGCGGTGCCGAAACCGACGGGCCGCTCGGTGTCGGGGGAGTCGTAGAGCGTGGTGTCGGCCGACTCGGCGATCGTGACCTTGTCGATGCGGTCGCACGCGGTGCCGGCGACGATGGCGAGCAGTTCGGCGAAACCGGGGCTGACCCCGGACCCGAACAGTGTCGACCCGCCGCGCTGGCAGGCGTTGGCCAGCCGGTCCCGGTCGGCGCCGAGGTTGCGCCCGGTGATGAATGACGCGGAGGCCACGACGTTGATTCCGGCTTCGAGGATCTGCACCAGCTCGTCGACGTCGATCCACATCGGGTTGTAGACCACGACGTCCGGTTTCAGCGCCAGCAGCGCGTCGACGTCGTTGGTGGCGGCGATGCCCAGCGGCTCGATGCCCGCCAGCTCGCCCGCGTCACGGCCGACCTTGTCCTCAGACCATGCATAGAGGCCGACCAGTTCGAGATTGGGATTGCCGGCGATCGCGGCCACCGAGGACTTTCCTACGTTTCCCGTCGTCCACTGAACGACCCGATACGACACATTGTTGGGCACTCGCTCAGCATAGGTTCGGCCCAGCCGCCCCCGGCCGGGATTCGGCGAAATCAGACGACGGGTGTCAGGACCGCCTTGCCGGTGCGGGTCTGGCCCGACCGGTCGATCCACGTCAGGTCCAGCACGTCGCCCACGTAGTGGCGATCCAGCACGGACGTCAAGGTGTTGGTCGAGTCGAGCTGGACGCCGTCGAGCACGACGATGACGTCGCCGGGCATCAGTCCGGCCAGCTGGGCCGGACCGCCGTTCATCACTTCCTGGATCAGCACGCCCGGCGTGTCCCGCGGAGCGGTCCGGACCCCGACGCCGAGGAGGACGGGCGGGCCGATGTGCACGGTGTCGGACGGCACCCCGGCCTGGATCTGGCGTGCGACGGTCATGGCGTCGTTGATCGGGATCGCGAAGCCCTTGCCGCCGGGACCCATGCGGAAGTTCACCGACGCCGCAGTCGTGATGCCCACGACACGGCCCGCGCCGTCGACCACCGGGCCTCCGGAATCGCCGGCGCGCACGGGCGCGGCGAACTCGAACAGCCCGGTCAGCTCGTCCTTGGTACCGGTGAGCGTGTCCTCGGCCTGCACGGTGCGGCCGAATGCGGTCAGGGTGCCGACCTCGCGGGTCAGCGGCGCGTCGGTGCCCATCGCGTTGCCGAGCGCGATGACGGGCTGACCAGGGGCCAGCACGTAGGCGTCCCCGATGGGCGCCGCCGGCAGCCCGGCGGCGCCGAGCAGTTGCAGCACCGCGATGTCGCGTCCCCGGTCGTATCCGACGATCTGGGCGGGGTAGGCGCGTCCGCCGACGGTGCCGGTGATGCGGTCGGCGCCCTGCACGACGTGGAAGTTCGTCAGCACCTGCCCGCCCGGGTCGAGCACGACGCCGGTGCCGAGGCCGATGACGCCCTGGTAGTCGACCTCGGTGTCGATGCGTACGACGGAGGGTTCGACTTGGGCCGCCGCGGCGACCGGATCACCGGGCGCGGCGGCGGCGGGGGTCACCGGAGCCGCGAGAGCCAGGATCGCGGCCAGCGCGATCATCAGTGTCCGGTGTCGGCGAATCAGGCCCATACCCATCAATAGTGGCGGCGACGCCGGCTGCTGTCGACGTGGGCCGGTTTTCTCAGTCCTCGACGGCGACGCCGCCGCGGGTACGTTTGCGCCGACCGGGCACCGTTGCCTTGCCGGTCGGTCGGCGATTCCGCAGTTTGCCGTCGGACTCGTCCCCAGCCTCCGAGGCCGATTCGGAAGCAGGTTCGGCCAGGTCTTCGTCCTCGGACTCCTCCTGGGCCTCGACCGTCTCGGCCTCGGATTCGTCGCTGGTCTCGACCGTCTCAGCCGCGGATTCGTCGCCGGTGTCGGCGACAGTGTCCTTGCCGCGGCGGCTCTTGCGCTCCTTGGCCTTGAGCGGCTTCGGCGGCGGAGGGGGAAGCTCGGCGGCGAACGCCAGGTAGAACGCGAGCACACCCAGCAGAGCGAGCGCGGCGGCCGCACCGTAGATACCGAAGAACCACTGGCCGGCCGAGTCGAGCGACACCCAGATCTCGGTGACCGCGACCCCGATGATCAGCGCCGCGGCCAGCACGTGCAGCGCGATCGACGTGGTCCGCAGGTTCAGCGCCAGCTGCGGTGTGCCGAACTCGGGCCGACGGGTGCGCAGCAGCGTGAACACCACGGGCAGCGCCGCCAGCCCGATCAGCGCTCCGACCACGATGCGCAGCACCGTGCCCAGCGTGTGCGAAGTGTCGCCCAGCAGCTCGGGCATGCGGGGCAGGACGAAGAAGAAGTAAAGGACCCCGGCAGCGATGGAGAACGACGTGTGCCAGATCACCGCGACGGTGCGGCCCATACTCCTCCTCGATCGTGTTGCCCGAGGTGCGACCGGCGAGTCGACAGCCGGTCGCACCTCGGGCGAGTGCGGAGGATGCGGGATTTGAACCCGCGAGGGCTATTAACCCAACCCGCGTTCCAGGCGAGCGCCATAGGCCACTAGGCGAATCCTCCGTCGGCAATGGTAACCGACCCGCTCGCCGGTCCCACAAATCCGCCCGCGAGCTCCTCGTAGGCGCGGCACGAACCCGGCGTACTACACTCGCCGTGGACCCCGCGCGGCGTCCATCCTGTGAACTCCCCCAGGGCCGGAAGGCAGCAAGGGTCAACGGGCTCTGGCGGGTGCGCGGGGTCCCCTTACGTTCATCCGCAAGACGGTGAAAGGCGAGCGGTGTCGTTTCATTCGCTGGGCCGCGACGACCTGCGTGCACAGCACGAACTGCAGCAGCGCAACTACGCGGACCTGCAGGCCAAGAATCTCCGCCTCGACCTGACCCGCGGGAAGCCCTCCCCGGACCAACTCGACCTGTCGAACGGGCTGCTGGGGCTGCCGGGGAATGACCGCGGCGCATACCTGGACCGGGAGGGCACCGACAGCCGAAACTACGGAGGCCTGCACGGGCTGCCCGAGCTGCGCGCGATCTTCGGCGAGCTGCTCGGAATCCCGGTGCCCAACCTGATCGCGGGCAACAACGCCAGCCTGGAGTTCATGCACGACGCGGTGGTCTTCTCACTGCTGCACGGCGGCGTCGACTCGCCCCTGCCGTGGATCGACGAGCTGCGTGGCGGTGCCGGCGTGAAGTTCCTGTGCCCGGCCCCTGGCTACGACCGCCACTTCGCGATCACCGAGAGCCTCGGCATCGAGATGATCACGGTGCCGCTGCGCGAGGACGGCCCCGACCTCGACATGGTCGAGGAGCTCGTCGCCGCGGACCCGGCGATCAAGGGCATGTGGTCCGTGCCGGTCTACTCGAACCCCACCGGCACCACCTACTCCGACGACGCGGTCCGCCGGCTCGTCCAGATGAAAACGGCGGCAACGGATTTCCGCTTGATGTGGGACAACGCCTACGCCGTGCACACTCTCACCGACGACTTCGTCGACCCGGTGGACATCCTCGGACTGGCCGCGGCTGCCGGCCACCCCGACCGCCCGCTGGTGTTCGCGTCGACGTCGAAGATCACCTTCGCCGGCGCGGGTGTCAGCTTTTTCGGGGGCTCGTCGGACACCATCGCCTGGTATCTGAAGCACGCCGGCAAGAAGTCGATCGGCCCCGACAAGGTGAACCAGTTGCGGCACGCCCGGTTCTTCGGCGACGCCGATGGGGTCCGGTCGCACATGCGGCGCCACCGTGAGCTGCTCGCACCGAAGTTCGCGCTCGCGCTGGAGATCCTTGCGGACCGGTTCGGCGACTCCAAGATCGCGTCCTGGACCGAGCCGAAGGGCGGCTACTTCATCAGCCTCGACGTGCTGCCCGGCACCGCCAAACGCACGGTCGCGCTGGCCAAGGACGCGGGCATCGCGGTCACCGAGGCGGGTGCGTCTTTCCCGTACCGAAAAGACCCGGACGACAAGAACATCCGCATCGCACCGACGTTCCCCGCGCTGTCGGACCTGCGCGAGGCCATCGACGGGCTGGCCACGTGCGCGCTGCTGTCTGCGACCGAGCAGCTGCTGGCGCTGCCCCCCGAGAAGTAGTCGGACCGGGTCGGTAGCCTGCTTCCGTGGCTCTCTACCGCAAGTACCGACCGGCGACGTTTGCAGAGGTCGTCGGCCAGGAACACGTCACCGAGCCGCTGTCGACGGCGCTCAACTCCGGCCGCATCAACCACGCCTATCTGTTCTCGGGTCCGCGCGGCTGCGGCAAGACCTCGTCGGCGCGCATCCTCGCCCGCTCCCTCAACTGCGCCGAGGGGCCGACAGCCACACCGTGCGGAGTGTGCGACTCGTGCGTGGCGCTGGCCCCCAACGGGCCCGGCAACATGGACGTCACCGAACTCGACGCGGCCAGCCACGGCGGCGTCGACGACACCAGGGAGCTCCGCGACCGCGCGTTCTACGCCCCCGCCCAGTCGCGCTACCGCATCTTCATCGTCGACGAGGCGCACATGGTCACCACGGCCGGCTTCAACGCGCTGCTCAAGATCGTCGAGGAGCCACCCGAGCACCTGATCTTCGTGTTCGCCACCACCGAGCCCGAGAAGGTGCTGCCGACCATCCGGTCGCGCACCCACCACTATCCGTTCCGGCTGCTGGCGCCGCGCACCATGCGCACGCTGATCGAGAAGATCGTCGCCTCCGAGAGCGTGCAGGTCGACGATGCGGTGTACCCGCTGGTCATCCGCGCCGGCGGCGGTTCCCCCCGCGACACCCTGAGCGTGCTGGATCAGCTGCTGGCCGGCGCCGACGGTAATCACGTCGCCTACCAGCGCGCGCTGGCCCTGCTCGGCGCCACCGACGTCGCGCTGATCGACGACGCCATCGACGCGCTGGCGGCCGGTGACGCCGCCGCGCTGTTCGGCGCGGTCGAGGGTGTCGTCGACGCCGGCCACGATCCGCGCCGCTTCGCCAGCGATCTGCTCGAGCGATTCCGCGACCTGATCGTGCTGCAGGGCGTGCCCGACGCAGTGGCCCGCGGCGTGGTCGACGGCCCCGAGGACGAGCTGGAGCGCATGCGCGATCAGGCCGCCCGGCTCGGCACCGCCACACTGACCCGCTACGCCGAAGTCATGCACGCCGGGCTCGGCGAGATGCGCGGCGCCACGGCGCCGCGGCTGCTGCTGGAGGTGGCATGCGCGCGGCTGCTGTTGCCGTCTGCCAGCGACACCGAGGCCGCGCTGCTGCAGCGGGTCGAGCGGATCGAGACCCGGCTGGACATGTCGATTCCGGCCAGCGACGAGATCGACGCCGCGCCGGCTGTGCCGCGCAAACAGTTCGTCCGCAAGAGCGAGACCGCCCCCTCCGCGGCTCCTCCGGCACCCCCTCAGCCGCCCACTCCGCCGGCGGCGCCGGTGCCACCCCGGCCGGAGCCTGAAGCCGTTGCGCCCGAGCCCGTTCCGGTGCCGCCCCCGGTGCGGCCGCCTGCCGCGCCGGCCGTGCAGGCGCCGCCGACCACCCCGGCGGCGGCCGTCGCCGCGGGTGAACCGGGCGCGGCCGCGGTGCGCAGCATGTGGACCACGGTGCGGGAGAAGGTGCGTGAACGCAGCCGGACCACCGAGGTGATGCTCGCCGGTGCGATCGTGCGTGCCGTCGAAGGTGACACCCTGATCCTGAGCCACGAATCGGCGCCGCTGGCCAGACGGCTGTGCGAACAGCGCAACGCCGACGTGATCCGGGAGGCGCTCAAGGATGCGCTCGGGGTGAATTGGAAAGTGGTCTGTGAGACCGGCGCCCCGGCCGCAGCCGCCGCGCCACCCGCGCGGGAGCAGCGGGCCCCGTCCGAGGCCCCGCCGCCGCCCGACATGGACGACGAGGAGAGCATGCTGGCCGAGGCCGGCAACTCCGACCCGGCCGCCCCGCGCCGCGATCCGGAGGAGGCGGCGCTGGAACTGCTGCAGAACGAGCTCGGCGCCCGCCGCATCGACGGTTAGCGGTCAGGCGCGCTACGCGCTCCACCACGGCCGTAACGGCAATCCGCCGTCGCCGCCCCGTTCGTCCAGCTTGACCGCGAGCACCTGGTGCAGCTGAATGGCGTTCTGCTCGAACCCGACCCGCGAGGCAGCGATATACAGCCCCCACACCTTGGCGGTGGGCAGACCGACCTCGGCCACCGCGTCGTCCCAGTGCTCCACCAGGTTGCGGCTCCAGTCCCGCAGCGTCATCGCGTAGTGGTGGCGCAGATTCTCCTCGTGCACCACCTCCAGGCCGACGTCCTGCACCTCGGTGATGATCCGGCCCGAGCCGGTCAGCTCCCCGTCGGGGAACACGTACCGGTCGATGAAGCCGCCCGCCGTGGCGTGGCTGCGGTTGTTGTTGCGGGTGATGCAGTGATTGAGCAGCAGGCCGCCGGGGCGCAGCTTGGACTTCAGGAACCGGAAGTACGACGGGTAATTGGCGACGCCGATGTGCTCGGTGAGCCCGATCGAGGACACCGCGTCGAAATGGGACTCGCGCACGTCGCGATAGTCACCGTGGCGGACCTCGGCCAGGTCACCGAGGCCGTCCCGCTCGATCGCGGCCGCGGCCCACTGGGCCTGCTCCCTCGACAACGTCACCCCGACCGCCCTGACGCCGTGCCGGGCCGCGTAGCGCACCATCCCGCCCCAGCCGCAGCCGACGTCGAGCAACCGGTCGCCCGGCTTGAGCCGCAGCTTCTCGAACACCAACCGGTACTTGTTCTCCTGCGCCTCCTCCAGGGTGGCGTCGGGGTGCGGATAGCACGCACAGGTGTAGGTCATCGACGGCCCGAGCACCCACTCGTAGAAAATGTTCGAGACGTCGTAGTGGTGCTGGATCGCTTCGGCGTCACGGGTCTTGCTGTGCCGCAACCCCTCTGCGATACGCCGCCACCGCGGCAGTGCCTCCTGGGGCGGCGGCGCGATCGGCTTGAGATGCTCGATCCCGATCGACCTGACGATGTTGGCCAGCACCCGTGCGGGGGGCCGCTTGTATTCGAGCCGATCGGTCAGCGCGGTGAGCAGTTCATAAGGGTCGCCCGGATGCACACCGTTGAGCCGCAGATCTCCGGCGACGTAGGCGCGCGCCAGCCCGAGATCGCCGGGAGCGGTGGCGAGGTAGGTGGTTCCCCTCGGGCTCAGCAGATCCAGGCCGAGCGTCGCATCTTCGGGACCCACGCTGCTGCCGTCATAGGCGGTGAACTTCAGGGGTCGCCGGCCCGCGGCGAAGATCGCCAGCACCTCGGCCAGGGTCAGTTTGTGATCCCCGGGCGCCGCCGGTTCATGGGTACGTTCCCGGAAAGTGGTCATTGTCTCCGCACCGCCTTCGCATACAGATCGAGGAAACGGGAGTCTGGGTCGTAGGTTTTCTTCACTGTTTTGTACATCTCCCCTCCGTAGAGGGAATCAAACTCTTCCGGCGCGTAGTACGCGTCTGAATACAGCGATTTGTGACCCTCGAGCTCGCTGACCTTGCGTTCGATTATCCTGTTGGTGTGGCCCTCTTCGGGGCCCACCGGCACCGACGACCAGAACCCCACGTTCACATAGGTGTGGTTCGGCCGGATCGGGTACAGCGGCCAGTCCCGGCTGTCGCGGAGCCGCAACGGGCACAACCAGATCGGCTCGATCGGCACGGTGTCGAGAAACCACTGCAGGAACTCGACGGTCCGCTCGATCGGCACCTCGACGTCCTGCACCACCCGCTCGCGCGGGGGCCTGCCGTTGCGTTTCTCGATGCGATCGGCGATGTCGTAGCGCTGGTCGTAGCCGATGAGCTTCCAGTAGAAGCTGCTGCGCCGGTACCGCCGTGGCCACCAGCGCCGGATCCGGGGGTTCTGCGCGCCGAAAGCCCTTGAGCACCAGAACCAGTCGGTGTCCCAGCGCCACAGGTAGTCATGGATGGTCAGCCGGTCGTGCTTCTCGGCTCCGTCGGCGGCACCGTCATGCTGGATGGAGCGGTAGTAGATGTCCTGGCCGGTGTAGTCGCTGACCGGACCCGGTGTCGCGGAGCGGTGACCGAGGCACAGGTAGCTCTCGTCGGTGCTGAACACCACGCCGTCGAGGTAGTCCACGACTTCGCCGTTCCAGCCGCCGGTCTCGACGATGCGGTCCATCGCCTCGAGCAGGGCCGGCAGTGAATGAAAACGCAGATGGCGCAACGTAACGAACGGCTTCACCGGCTCCAGTTCGATCGTCAATCGCACCGAATAACCCAGTGTCCCATAGGAGTTCGGGAACGCCCGGAACAGCTCGGGGTTCTCGTCGGGCGAGGCGCGCAGGATGTCGCCGGTGCCGGTCAGGACGTCCATCTCGAGCACGGACTCGTGCGGCAGACCGTTGCGGAACGACGCGGATTCGATGCCGAGCCCGGTGACCGCGCCGCCGAGCGTGATGGTCTTGAGCTGAGGCACCACCAGCGGGGAGAGCCCGTAGGGCAGCGTCGCGGCGACCAGGTCCTCATAGGTGCACATTCCGGCGACCTCGGCGGTGCCGGCGTCCGGATCCACCGCGACGACGCCTGTGAGTCCCGAAGTGTCCAGCCCCTTGCCGGTGTTGCGCGCCCGCGCGCGGAACAGGTTCGACGTGGGTTTGGCGAGGCGGACGGTGGCGTTGGCCGGAATGTCCCGGTAACTGGCCAACAACCGCTGCACGCCGTCGGCGTGAGCGGCCCGTGCGTCGGTCGAGGCAACAGGCACAGATATACGCTAGTCCGAGGTCGACACCTGTGCGACCGCACTCGACTTTCGTGACCCGCTCTTGACAAGGAGATTGCTCTGATGGGACAGGTCAGCGCGACCAGCACGGTCCTGATCGACGCCGATCCCGCGACGGTACTGGGAGCCGTCGCCGACTACCAGGCCATGCGGCCGAAGATCCTCTCCGCGCACTACAGCGGTTACCGGGTGCTCGAAGGCGGGCAGGGCGCGGGCACCGTCGCTGAGTGGAAACTGCAGGCCACCAAGTCGCGCTCCCGCGATGTCAAGGCCAGCGTTGACGTCGCGGGGCGCACCGTGATCGAAAAAGACGCGAACTCGTCGATGGTGACCAACTGGACCGTCGCCCCCGCGGGCCCGGGATCATCGGTGACCGTGAAGACGTCGTGGCAGGGCGCCGGTGGAGTCGGCGGTTTCTTCGAGAAGACGTTCGCCCCGATCGGGCTCCGCAAGATCCAGGCCGAGGTGCTCGGCAACCTCAAGCGCGAGGTGGAGGGGACCGTCGGTGTCGAAGGGGTCCAGGGCTAGGACTGGCCCAGGAACGCCACGACGCCGCGCACGACGGCGTCGGCGTAGCGCTGCCGTCCCTCCGGGGATTTCATCAGCCCGGAGTCGACCGGATTCTTCATGTTGCCCAGCTCGACCAGGATGGACGGGTACTGCGCAAGGTTGAGTCCGGCGATGTCGGACCGCGGGTTCAGGCCTTGCTGGCCGATGTAGGTGGCCGGCGGGATCCCGGACCCGGCCAGCTGATCACGCATCGCCCTGGCGAACTGCACCGACGGGCCGGCCTGCGCGGCATTGAGCGGCGGTGACGAATACAGCACGTGGAACCCGCGGCCGGTGGGCGGGCCGCCGTCGGCGTGGATCGACACCACCGCGTCGGGCGTCAGCGAGTTCGCCATCGCGGCGCGCTCGTCGACGCACGGGCCCAGCCCGGTGTCGTCGCCGCGGGACATCGCGGTGCGCACCCCGAGCGCGTGCAGGGCCTGGCGGACGCGCAGCGTGGTGTCCCAGGCGAAGGTGTGCTCGGGGAAGCCGTCCTCGGTGGAGGTGCCGCTGGCCTGGCAGTCCTTGGTGCCGCCGCGACCGGTCGGCACCTGCCTGCTGATCGAGGCGTCGTTGGAGCCGTTGTGGCCTGGGTCGAGGAAGACGATCTTGCCCGCAAGGTTGGTCGGCGCAGCTTGGGCGGGACCGGCGGGCAGGGCGGCGACGAGCATCGCGGCCACCGCGGCGGCCCCGACACGCAGGATTGCTGGCACGGGCACGGCGACACGGTAGCGCCCGTGCCGACTACGCTGGAAGCCCGAAGTGCCGCTTGTGGACGAGCGCAACCAAGTCGAGACCGATACTTGATCAATCTGCTTACCGAACACGTACGAAGAGGACCAGTCATGCAGCCCGGTGGCCAACCCGATATGTCAGCCCTTCTCGCTCAGGCTCAGCAGGTCCAGCAGCAGCTGATGGAGGCGCAGGCGGCGCTGGCCGCCGCCGAGGTGCAGGGACAGGCCGGCGGTGGGCTGGTACAGGTCACCATGCGCGGCAGCGGCGAGGTGGTGGCCGTGCGGATCGACCCCAAGGTCGTCGATCCGTCCGATGTGGAGACGTTGCAGGACCTTGTCCTCGGCGCCATCGCCGATGCCGCCAAGCAGGTGACCATGCTGGCCCATGACCGGCTGGGTCCGCTGGCAGGCGGCATGGGCGGTCTCGGTTTGCCGGGTATGTGACTTGTTCGAAGGACCTGTCCAGGATCTGATCGACGAGCTCGGCAAGCTGCCCGGGATCGGACCGAAGAGCGCCCAGCGGATCGCGTTCCATCTGCTCTCGGTCGAGCCGCCCGACATCGACCGGTTGACTGCTGTCCTGAACCGAGTCCGCGACGGCGTGACGTTCTGCGCGGTGTGCGGCAACGTCAGCGACGACGAGCGCTGCCGCATCTGCTCCGACCCGCGCCGGGACGCGTCGCTGGTGTGTGTCGTCGAAGAGCCCAAAGACGTCCAGGCCGTCGAGCGGACCCGGGAATTCCGTGGCCGCTACCACGTGCTCGGCGGAGCGCTGGACCCGTTGTCCGGTGTCGGACCCGACCAGCTGCGAATCCGCGAACTATTCAACCGGATCGGTGAGCGCGTCGACGGGGTGGAGGTCGCAGAGGTCATCATCGCGACCGACCCCAACACCGAGGGCGAGGCGACGGCGACGTACCTGGTGCGGATGCTGCGGGACATCCCCGGGCTGACGGTCACGCGGATCGCGTCGGGCCTGCCGATGGGCGGGGATCTGGAGTTCGCCGACGAGTTGACGCTGGGGCGCGCGCTGGCAGGCCGCCGGGCGATGGCGTAGTTCGCGGCTCGCCGTCGCTGCCAACCACTTTCGTCACAGGATTCGACGTTGTGCAGCGGAAGTGCGAGTGGGCGGCTGAGAAACGTGGATAGCTGTGGCTCGCGTGACCGGGGGGAGTGTCGGGGTCGGGTGGCCTAGGGCGTGTCTGCTTAATGTGAACGATGTTGTGCCTGATGCTGTTTAAGTGTTACGGACTGATGTGATTTCTGATGACTTGTGGTCGGTGATTGAGCCGGTACTGCCTTCGGGTCGACGGCGCGGGCGGCCGTGGAACGATCATCGGGTGACGCTGGAAGGAATTATCTGGCGTTACCGGACTGGATCTCCGTGGCGCGATCTGCCCGCGCAGTTCGGCGCCTGGCAGTCGGTGGCTGAACGTCACCTGCGGTGGTCCACCGACGGCACCTACGCGCAGATCTTCGCAGCGATCTCCCGTGACATCGATGTCGATGACGCTGACGCTGAGCTGGTCGAACTGCTGCTGGCGGTGGATTCGACCAGCGTGCGTGTACATCAGCATGCCGCTGGTGCCCGCCCTGGTCGCCACACAGGGGGATCTGTCGAATTACAACAAACACCCCGATGAGCCCGATGACCATGCCATCGGCCGTTCACGCGGCGGGCTGACAACGAAGATCCACGCGCTGGCCGATCAACGCTGCAGCGCGGTCACCATGGCACTGTCGCCGGGGCAAGCCGGCGACAACCCGATGCTGTGGCCACTGCTGACTGCCCATCAGGGCCCAAAGTTTCGGCTACTCGCCGATAAGGCGTACTCCCATGACTCGACCCGAGCCCGACTGCGCCAGCTCAAAATCGCCCACACCATTCCCGAGCGCAGCGACCAGATCGCCCGCCGAAAGAGCCGGGGAAGCAAAGGCGGACGGCCACCGGCGTTCTCCGGGCGAATCTATAAGCACCGCAACACCGTCGAGCGATCCTTCAACCGCTTCAAGCACTGGCGAGGTATCGCCACCCGATACGACAAATACGCGCTGAGCTACCTCGGGGGCGTCACCCTAGCTGCGATCATCATCTATCACCGCGTCCGCAATTAACAGACACTACCTAGTCCCATAACCACTTTCGTCACAGGATTCGACGTTGTGCAGCCGAAGTGCGAGTGGACGGCTGAGAAACGTGGATAGCTGTGGCTCGCGTGACCGGGGGGAGTGTCGGGATCGGCGGGACAGCGTGATACGTAAGGTGGTCGCCCGAATCTGTCGGTGGGTATTGGCACCATTCCTGACATGGGTGAAGTCATTCTGGGCGGGGAGGCCGTCCGAGCCGGTGTCGTGACCCGGCACGAGCTCGCACGCTGGTACACGCCGTTGTACCGCGGCGTATTCGTCCCTAAAGGAGTCGACGTCTCGTTGCGCGATCGTGCCATCGGCGCGTGGTTGGCGACTGGACGCAAAGGAGTGATTGCCGGGCTCGCGGCGGCCGCACTGCACGGAGCGCCGTGGATCGATGCCGATATCCCGATCGAAGTGACCGGGGTGAAGCGTCGCACCCAAGACGGACTGATCATCCGGACGGACATGCTCGCCGACGATGAGATCGTCCGGCGCTCCGGTCTTCCGGTCACCTCACGCACCAGGACGGCCTTCGACCTCGGACGTCTGCTCGACCGCAGCGAGGCGTTGGCGCGGCTGGACGCTTTGATGTGGAACCAAGCCTTCTCCATCGACGAGGTCGCCCGGCTCGCCGACCGGCGCCCCCGCGCACACGGCGTAGGCCAGCTGCGTGACCTGTTGCCGCTCGTCGACGGCGGAGCCGCCTCACCCAAGGAGAGCAGAATCCGACTGTGGTTGCTGGACTGCGGTTTTCCGCGCCCGCAGACGCAGATTCCCATCCTGGAGGACAGTCGGCCGGTTGCATTCCTGGACCTGGGTTGGCGACAGTTCAAGGTCGCGGTGGAATACGACGGTGACCACCACCGCAAGAACCGCGAGCAGTACGTCAAGGACATCGCGCGCCTGCGGATGCTCGAGGAGCGAGGCTGGCTCGTCATCCGGGTGATCGCCGAGGACCGGCCGGCGCACTGGCTCGCCAGAACCGAGGCCGCACTGCAGAAGAGGGGATGCCGGTTGGCCGCCACCGAGATGCAGAAGTTCATCAGGACGCTCGCGGCGTAGCCGTGGCCACCTGCCTCACTCGAGCGGGGAGCCGACGGTGGCCCTGCAGGATCACACCCGGCGCGGTGCCGCCAGCCGCTCGCGGCGCAACTGGTGGACCTCCGGCAGATCGAGCGGGGCAAGGGGCCCGACCACCTTGGCGAGAAGATAGTCGGCGAGTTCCGGATTCCGGGCCAGGCAGCACCCGTGCAGGTAGGTCGCGACGATACTGCCCTGTACTGCGCCGTCGATACCGCCCCCGGCCCGGTTGCCCGCCCCCTTCGTCACCTTCGCCAGCGGTCGGGCCTGCGGGCCCAGAACTGTTCCACCCCTGTGGTTCTCGAAACCGGTCAGCGGCTCGGTGAGCCCGTCGATCAGCGGTGTCGCTGCCACCTCGCCGATCGTGCGCTCGGGTTGCGGGGACGTCGTCACGTCCAGCACACCGACCCCGTCGACGCGTTCCCCGGCCGAGGTCTCGTACCAGTGGCCCAGCACCTGGATTGCCGCGCAGATCGCCAGCACGGGAGCGCCCCGTGAAATCGCCTGCTGCAGACCGGGATAACGGGCGAGGTGTTTGGTCGCCAGCCGTTGGGCGTAGTCTTCGGCGCCGCCGAGGGTGTAGAGGTCCAGCTCCGCGGGCACCGGATCGTCGAGCGTGATCTCGATGATCTCGGCGTCGATGCCCCGCAGCCGCAGACGTTGTCGCAGCACCACCGAGTTGCCGCCGTCGCCGTAGGTGCCCATGACGTCAGGCAGCACCAGCCCGATCCGCACCGCAGATTCGGTCATGGCAGACGCCTGTTCAGTTGCAGGAACGCGGTGTAGTTCGCCAGCACTTCCACGTGACCCGGCGGGCACGACGCGATCGCCGCCAGCGTGTCGTGCACCAGGGCGTGTTCGACGCCCGCGTACCCGAGCCGCACCGCGAGGTCGGTGCCGCGCTCGCCGGCGGCCACCACCGGCACCGACTCGAAATGCTCGAAGCGCACGTCCCACAGCCATGACAGGTCCTCGCCGTCGGGGACCTGGCCGTTGACCGCGATCACCACCCCGGCCGCGTCACGGTTCACCATCGCCAGCGCCTCCTGCCAGCCGGCGGGATTCTTGGCGAGCAGGATCCGGGCGGTGTGCGCGCCGACCTGCACGGTGCGGTAGCGACCCGCGACCTCGTCGACCGCGGACACCGCGGACACCGCGGCCACCGGATCCGCACCGAGGGTCACGGCGGCGGCGACGGCCTGGGTTGCGTTGCCGCGGTTCACGGTGCCCGGCAGGGTCAGCGCCATCGGCAGCGACAGCCCGTCGGGCCCGTGGATGTGCGTATCGTCGAACCACCAGTCGGGGTCCGGGCGCGTGAAGTCACATCCGGTCGAATGCCAATGCGCCCCGTCGCGGACGATGACCTCGCCCGAGCGGGGACAGCTGACCGAGTCGCTGGCCCAGCCACCGCCTGCGGCCACCCACACCACGTTCGGGCTGTCGTAGGCAGCCGAGGTCATCAGCACGTCGTCGCAGTTGGCCACGACCACCGTCGACGGATGCCGGGCCAGGCCGGCGCGCAGGGTGCGCTCGATGTGGTTGATCTCACCGACCCGGTCGAGCTGATCACGCGAGAGGTTGAGCAGTATGGTGACCGCGGCCGGCACTGCATCCAAGACGTGCGGGACGTGCATCTCGTCGACCTCGAGGGCGGCCAGCGCTGCGTCGGGCGCAGCGGCCAGTGCGGCGACCAGGCCGGCGTCCATGTTGGCGCCCTCGGCGTTGGTGGCCACCGGCCCGACCGTGCCCAACGCGGCGGCGGTCATCCGCGTGGTCGTCGACTTGCCGTTCGTGCCGGTGACGACGACCGTGCGCCGGCCCCGGCCCAGTTGGCCGAGGATCGACTTGTCCAGCGTCATCGCGACCAGCCCGCCGATCATCGCGCCGGCGCCGCGTCCGGTGACGCGGGACGCCCAGCGCGCGCCTGCTCCGGCGGCCAGCGCGACACGACCGCGTGGGGTGATGACCATTCCCGGCAGTTTAGAAGAGCGGCCGACACGCGGGGTGATGAGCGGGGCTTGTCAGAGCCGCGTGCCATTCTCGAAGGGTGAGTTCAACCGCCGGAAGTCGATGGGGCAGACCCGCCGACGAGGCGGGCGCCGGCTGGGCCGTGGTCGATGTCGAGACCTCGGGTTTCCGGCCGGGCCAGGCGCGGATCGTCAGTGTCGCGGCGCTCGCGCTCAGTGACGACGGCAACGTCGAGAAGAGCCTCTACAGCCTGCTCGATCCGGGGGTGGACCCCGGTCCCACGCATGTGCACGGGCTGACCGCCGAGATGCTGGCCGGGCAACCGACGTTCGGTGACGTCGTCGGTGACCTGTGCGAAGTGCTGCGCGGCCGCACGCTCGTCGCCCACAACGTCGGGTTCGACTACTCGTTTCTGGCCGCCGAAGCCGAGATGGTGCGCGCGGAGCTGCCGGTGGACACGGTCATGTGCACCGTCGAGCTGGCCCGGCGCCTCGACCTCGGCCTGGACAACCTCCGGCTGGAGACGCTGGCCGCGCACTGGGGCGTGACCCAGATGAAGCCGCACGACGCGCTCGACGACGCGATGGTGTTGGCGCAGATCCTCAAACCCGTGCTGGTGCGCGCGCAGGAGCGCCGTAAGTGGCTCCCGGTGCATCCGGTCACGCGCCGCACCTGGCCCAACGGCCGGGTCACCCACGACGAGTTCCGGCCGCTCAAGGCGCTGGCGGCGCGGATGCCGTGCCCGTTCGCCAACCCGGGACGTTTCGTGGCCGGCAGACCCCTGGTGCAGGGCATGCGGGTGGCGCTTGCGGCCGAGGTCGGTCACACCCACGAGGAGCTCGTCGAGCGCATGCTGCACGCCGGGCTCGGGTACACCGAGGCCGTCGACGGGCACACGTCGCTGGTGGTCTGTGACGACCCGGCCCCGGAGCAGGGCAAGGGGTACCAGGCCGGCGAACACGGCGTACCGCTGCTCGGCAGTGCGGAGTTCCTGCACCGCCTCGACTCGGTGATCGGCGGTTCGGCGATCGAGGAGTTCACCGAGCGGTCGCCGGCCGGCGACCAGTTCACCTTGTTCTGACGCAGCGCCTCGGCTTCAGCGATTCGGGGTGAGCCGGCGCAGCTGCGCGGTCGCCACCGACAGGACCGCCAGGTCCGGACTCTCCGTGCTCAGGAACTCGTGCAGGGTGCGGCGTGCGCGCCCGATGCGGGCACGGTTGTGGGACTCGAACTCCTCGATGACGTCCACGTTGTCGGTGTGAGGGCCGACCATACGGTGGACGTCGCGCGCCAGCTCGCGCAGCGCGCGGTACAGGTCCTCGCGTAACGCCAACCGCGCCAAAGCGTTCCACCGGTCGCCGCGCGGCAGCGCCGACACCGCCAGCAGCAGATGGTCGACCCCCAGATGAGCGGACAGCTCGAAGTAGATGTGCGCCAGCCGCGTCGCGTCCTCGTTGTGCATGCAGGCCATCTCGATGATGTCGAGAAGGCTGTAGGCGTAGAGCGACTCGCTGATCCTGCGGGCGATGTCGGTCGGCACCCCCTGCGCGGCGTACCGATCGTGGATCGCGGTGGCGGTCGCGAGCTCACTGCCGCGCAGCATCTCACTCAGCTTGCCGCGCAGCGTCGCCGCGGCCTGGAACCGGGCCACTTCGTCCTCGATCGACAGCGGCTGCGGCCGGTTGAAGAGGAACCATCGGGATGCCCGGTCCAGCAGCCGGCGTCCCTCGACGACGAGTTCGTCGGTCAGCGCCGGCGACAGGCGCGCGGCATGGATGTCGTACCACAGCGCGTCGAGCTCGAACACCTCGGAGGCGATGGCGTGGGCGCGCACGATGTCGGCTGTGGTGGCGCCGGTCTCCTCGGCAAGGCGGAACACGAAGGTCAGCCCCGAGGTCGCCAGCACGTGGTTGCTCACCGACGTCGCGATGATCTCCCGCCGCAGCGGATGCTCGGTGAGCTGCGGGCCCAGCCGCCGCCGCAACATCGCGGGAAAGTACCGGTGCAGCGCGGCGGTGAAGTACGGGTCGTCGAAGCTCTCGGACTCCAGCAGGTCGGCCTTGAGCGCGAGCTTTGTGTGCGCCATCAAGGTCGCCAGCGCAGGCCGGGTCAATCCTTCTCCGGATTTCGCCAGCTCGGCGAACTCGGCTGCGCCGGGCAGATGTTCGCGCTCGCGGTGCAGCCCACGCTCGCGCTCCAGCGCGGTGGTCATGCGCGCGTGCACCGAGACCATCTGGGCCGCGTTGAATCGGGCGTCGCGCAGCAGCCGGTTGTGCGCGCGGTTGTTGGCCAGCACGTGCGCGGCGACCTCGTCGGTCATGTCGGCGAGCAGCGCGTTGCGGGTCGCGTCCGGATACCGGCCGGCCAGCAGGATCTTCAGGTTGACCTCATGGTCGGAGCAGTCCACACCGGCCGCGTTGTCGATGGCGTCGGTGTTGATGGATCCGCCGTGACGGGCGAACTCGATCCGACCGCGCGGGGACACACCGAGATTGCCGCCCTCGACGATGATCCGGGCGCGCACCTCGCGGGCGTCCACGCGAAGGCCGTCGTTGACCTTGTCGCCGACGTCGCCGTGCTGCTCGTCGGAGGCCTTGATGTAGGTGCCGATACCGCCGTTGAACAGCAGGTCGACCGGCGCGCGCAGGATGGCGCCGATCAACTCGTTCGGTGTCAGCCGGGACACGGTGTCCGCGATCCCCAGAGCCAGGCGCATCTGCGCCGAGACCGGGATCGTCTTGGCGGTGCGCGGCCACACGCCCCCGCCGGCACTGATCAACGCACGGTCATAGTCGTCCCAGGACGACCGCGGCAGCGCGAAGAGACGCTGACGCTCGCGATGAGCGGGATCACCGGACGGATCGGGGTCGACGAAGATGTGACGGTGGTCGAATGCGGCGACCAGTCTGGTTCCGCGCCGCAGCAACATGCCGTTGCCGAACACGTCGCCGCTCATGTCTCCGACGCCCACCACACGGAATTCATCTGTGGTGGAATCGATCCCGAGCTCTTCCAGGTGGCTGTCGCCGCTGACCCAGGCGCCCCGGGCGGTGATCGCCATGGCCTTGTGGTCGTACCCTGCCGAGCCTCCCGAGGCGAACGCGTCGCCCAGCCAGTAGCCGCGGGTCAGCGCGACCCCGTTGGCCAGGTCGGAGAAGCTCGCCGTTCCCTTGTCGGCCGCCACGACGAGATACGGGTCCGCACCGTCGTGGCACACGATCCCTTCCGGTGGGGCAGCGCCGTCGGTTGCGGCGTTGTCGACGACGTCGAGCAGGCCCGACACGAATTGCTTGTAGGAGCGCATCCCGTCGGTCGGTGAAGGCGACGGCGACTTCACGACGAAAACGCCTTTGGCGCCGGCCGGCACGATCATCGCGTTCTTGACCGCCTGCGCCTTGACCAGTCCCAGGACCTCGGTGCGGTAGTCGTCGTGCCGGTCAGACCAGCGCAGCCCGCCCCGTGCGACGAGCCCGTAGCGCAGGTGCAGCCCCTCGAACTCCGGTGAGTAGACGAAGATCTCGGACAGCGGCCGCGGATGGGGCAGCTCGAGGATCTGCGGTGCATCGAACTTGTGCACGAGATACGGGGCGGACGGGCCCAGCGTCTCGGGGGCGAACGCGTTGGTCCGCAACGTCGAGTTCACGAGGTTGCGGTACGCGCGCAGGATGCGATCCGCATCGATATGCAGCAGCCGGTCGATCTCGGTGGTGAGCCGCTCATCGGCCGCCGCGATACCGGCAGCCCGTGCGGCGCTGCGGCCGGCGCCCGCGCCGAAGCGGGCCTCGAACAGCGCCACCAGAGCCATGGTGGCGCCGGGATTGTCGAGCAACACCTGCTGAATCCGGCTCTGGCCGTAGGGCAGCGGGAGCTGGCGCAGATAGCGGCTGTAGCTGCGCAGCACTGCGACCTGTTTCCAGTCCAGCCCGGCAGCGGGGATCAGCGCGTTGAACCGGTCGGCCTCGATGCGGCCGGACCAGATGGCGCGGAACGTCTCGCAGATCCGTGCGTCGGCCTGCGCCCAGTTACGCGCAAATCCTTGTGCCCCAGCGGTGTAGGGGTCGAGGAAGAGCTCATAAAGATGGCACGGGGACCCGTCCTCGCGCGACCAGGTGGTGGTGTGTTCGTTGATGACCTCGAGGTCCATGCTCTGCAACGCGGGCAGCATCCGCCGCAGCGGCACCGGCTGAGCCGACGCCAGCACGAACCGCAGTGGACTGTGGGACCCGGGCCGAACGGGATCGTCGCGGTGCACACCCACGACGATCTCGACACCTGCCAACGAGTTCAGCCCTTCGACGCTGAAGAACGAAACTGGGGATGACACCGCTTCCTCCTGACTCAGGCCACACGCCCGGGATCGGGCGGTGTGGCTTATGAGTCTGCAGCGGAAAGCGCTCGGTCAACCTGTGCACACCGTCAACAGACGGTGTGATCACATGACACTGTGTAAACGCGCGTCAGGATCGTGCGGCACGGTTGACCGCGGAGACCACCGCGCGCAGCGACGCGGTGGTGATCGAGGTGGCGATACCGACGCCCCACACGGTCTTGCCGCCGATCGCGGCCTCCACGTAGGCCGCGGCCTGCGCTTCCTCGCCCGCCGACATCGCGTGCTCGGAGTAGTCCAGCACGTTCACGTGAAAACCGATCGCGCCCAACGCATCGACGAATGCGGCGAGTGGGCCGTTGCCTGCGCCGACGATCTCGCGCTCCTCGCCGTCGACCTTGACCACCGCGGTGATGGTGTCGGTGCCGCCGTCGATCTCGGCCGCGTCGACCTTCTGCCGCATCCGCTCCAACGGGCGGATCGGCGCCAGGTACTCCTCGTAGAACGCGTCCCACATCTCCTTGGGCGAGACCTCTCCGCCCTCGCCGCCCGAGCCCTCTGCGATCAATTGGATCACCCTGGAGAACTCGATCTGCAGGCGGCGCGGCAGGACCAGGCCGTGGTCGGCCTTCATGATGTAGGCGACACCGCCCTTGCCGGACTGCGAGTTCACCCGGATGACGGCCTCGTACGTGCGGCCGACGTCCTTCGGGTCGATCGGCAGGTACGGCACCTGCCACAGCAGGTCATCGACGTCGGAGTCCTGTTCGTCGGCCGCGACTTTCATCGCGTCCAGACCCTTGTTGATGGCGTCCTGGTGGCTGCCGGAGAACGCGGTGTAGACCAGGTCGCCGCCGTAGGGGTGCCGCTCGTGGACGGGCAACTGGTTGCAGTACTCGACGGTGCGGCGGATCTCGTCGATGTTGGAGAAGTCGATCTGCGGATCCACGCCGCGGGAGAACAGGTTCATACCCAGCGTCACCAGGCACACGTTGCCGGTGCGCTCACCGTTGCCGAACAGGCAGCCCTCGATGCGGTCGGCGCCGGCCGCATAGCCCAATTCGGCTGCAGCGACCGCGGTTCCGCGGTCATTGTGCGGATGCAGGCTCAGGATGATCGAGTCACGCGGCGTCAGATGCCGGTGCATCCACTCGATCGAGTCGGCGTACACGTTCGGCGTGGCCATCTCGACGGTGGCGGGCAGGTTCACGATCAGCGGCGACTCCGGAGTGGGTGCGATCACCTCGGCGACGGCGTTGCACACCTCGACCGCGTACTCCAGCTCGGTGCCCGTGTAGGACTCGGGGGAGTACTCGAAGCGCCAGAGCGTGTCGGGGTACTTCTTGGCCTCCTCGACGCACATCCGGGCGCCGTCGGTAGCGATCTTGCGCACCGCGTCGCGGTCGGCGCGGAACACCACGCGGCGCTGCAGGATCGACGTCGAGTTGTAGAAGTGCACGATCGCGCGGGGCGCGCCCTGGCAGGCCTGGAAGGTGCGTTCGATCAGTTCGGGCCGGCACTGCGTCAGCACCTGGATGGTCACGTCATCGGGGATGGCGCCCTGCTCGATGATCTCGCGGACGAAGTCGTAGTCGGTCTGGCTCGCCGACGGGAAGCCGACCTCGATCTCCTTGTAACCCATCCGCACCAGCAGGTCGAACATGCGGCGCTTGCGCTGCGGGCTCATCGGGTCGATCAGGGCCTGGTTGCCGTCGCGCAGGTCCACCGCCGCCCACATCGGTGCGGTGTCGATGACCTTGTCGGGCCAGGTGCGGTCGGGCAGCCGGATGGGTTCGACCTCGTCGGCGAAGCTGCGGTAGCGGCTGACGGGCATCTGCGAGCCGCGCTGGGTGTTCCAGGCGGGCTGGCCGGGGTGAGGCGCACCCGACGGGGTGCTGATGGTGCGTACCGAGCTGAAGGCGTCGGCGCTCGGATTGTAGTTCTCAGTCATTTTCGGTGCTCCGGGTTGAGGGGGGACATCAGACCGGCGCATCGCGAAACACCCGCGACGGGAGGCCAGTCTGGATCAGACCCCGTCGCGGCGTCCGAGAAGGAGCACCCGCTGCACGCGAGCCACTGTACTCCGCGACCTCCGCGGGCCAAAACCCGCGCGGCTCACACCTGCGCGTCAGGGAACGCGATCACCGACAGGAAGCGGATCGGCACCTCGACGAGGTCGACGGGGCCGTGCGCACCCTCGCCGTCGATCTGCAGCGAGTCCCCGGGGTGCAGGCGGTACACCGAGCGGCTGTGGCTGTAGTCCATGACACCTTCGAGCATGTAGATGAACTCGGTGCCGGGATGCTGGAACAGCGGGTAGGTCTGGCTCTTCTCCGACAGCGTGACCTCGAGGCACTCCAGCCGTTTGTGCTCGCCGCGCAGCGACCCGAGCAGCTGGTACTCGTGGCCCTCGCGGGTGCCCTCGCGCACGATGCGCGCCCCGGTGCCTGCCTTGACGAACGCGGCCGGCCGCTCCACGTCGGCGCCCCGGAACAGGCTGGTCACCGGCACGTCGAAGCCTTTGGCGAGCAGTGCGAGGGTGGACAGGCTGCAGGAGGTCTGGGCGTTCTCGATCTTGCTCATCATGGCCTTGGAGATGCCCACCCGGGCCGCGGTCTCGGCGACGGTCAGCCCCTGCTGCAGCCGCAGCAGGCGCACGTTGCGCCCGATCGCGGCCTCGATCTCCAGCTCCTCCACCGGCGCGGCGGGATCGCGGTCCCGGGCCGTGCCGGAGGTGTTGCGCAGCAGCGGGCCGGGATCGGCCGGATCTTCGGGGAGGGCCACGATCTCTGTCTAGCGCATCTGCCCGGCGCCGACGTACGGGTAGGGGGTCTTGAGCAGATCGCCCTCGGCGAACCGGGACAGCCGGAAGTCCGACGCGGGGATGCGGGAGTCGCTGCTGTGGCCGTCGACGACGAGATCGGCGACCAGCCGGCCGACCGCAGGCGCGATCTTGAAGCCGTGCCCGCTGAACCCGGCCGCGATGACGAGCCCATCGAGCGGCCCGGTGGAGATGATCGGGTTCCAGTCCGGGGTGACGTCGTAGCAGCCGGCATAGCTACCCGAGATCGCGGCGTCGGGGAAGCCGGGAAAGCGCGTGCCGACCTTGTCGACGGTGATGTCGACGAAGTCGTCGGTAGCCCGGTTGAGGTGGTCGTCGGGGTCTGCCGGCTCGATCGCGTCATAGCCGGGCAGGTCGCTGTTGCCGAACAGGATCTCCCCGCCGACCTCCGGGCGCACGTACTGCAGTGACACCAGATCGGAGAAGACGGGCAGCCGCCTGACCGCCGTTTCCTCGATGCCGGGGTCGATCATCACGATCTGCTCCCGGATCACGCGGATCGGGACGTCGATGCCGTAGGGCGCCAGGAACGGCCGGGTCCACGCGCCGGTGGCGACGACGACGGCGCCCGCCGAGATCTGCCTGCCGTCGGCGGTCCGGACACCGGTGACCCGCTCACCCTGGGTGAGCAGTTCGGTCACCGGGGTGTGCTGTCGCACCCGCACCCCGGCCGCGCGCGCCGACGTCGAAAACGCCTGCGCGGTCTGATAGGCGTCGCCGTAGCCGCCGCGGGCCTCCCAGCCAAACGCGGCAAACGGCGTCAGGTCCGCGAACGGCCACAGTTTCGCCACCTCGTCCTTGTCGATCTCCTCGGTCTCGACCCCAACGGCGCGTTGCGCGGCAAGGCTTTTGCGCATCGACTCCACGTTCTGGTCCGCGACCCCGACCACGTAGCCGGTCTGGCGGAAGCCGATGTCGCTGCCGAACATCTCCTCGGCTTTCTCGAACACCTCGAGCCCGTCGGCGGCCATCGCGGCCAGCGAGCTCACGCCGTAGTGGCACCGGATGATGCCGCTGGACTTGCCCGTCATCCCGGACGCGACGGTGTTGCGTTCGGCGACAACGACATCGGTGACACCGCGGCGGCTCAGCGCCCACGCGGCCGCGGTGCCCTCCAGGCCGCCACCGACGATGACGACGTCGGCTGTCTCGCTCACCAGGCTCCTCCGTTGCGACCGGGAATCCAATCGGTGCCGGCCAGCGGGATCCGGGCCATCGCCGCAGCCTCGATGCTGACCGCGACCAGATCGTCGGGCTCAAGGTGGCACACGTGGGACTTGCCGCAGGCCCGGGCGATGGTCTGGGCCTCCATGGTCAGTACCCGCAGATAGTTGGCCAGCCGGCGCCCGCCCTCGATCGGATCGAAGCGGGCCGCGAGCTCGGGGTCCTGGGTGCTGATGCCCGCCGGGTCCCTGCCGTCCTGGAAGTCGTCGAAGAAACCCGCTGCGCTGCCGAGCTTCTCGTACTCGGCGGCGTAGCGCGGATGGTTGTCGCCCAGCGCGATCAGCGCCGCGGTGCCGATCGCCACGGCGTCGGCGCCCAGCGCCAGCGCCTTGGCGACGTCCGCGCCGTTGCGGATGCCGCCGGAGACGATCAGCTGCACACCGTCGGGTCGGCGGTGCACCCCGAGTTCCTGCAGCGCCTGCACGGCCTGCGGGATCGCCGCCAGCGTCGGGATCCCGACGTGCTCGATGAACACCTCCTGGGTGGCGGCGGTGCCACCCTGCATACCGTCGACCACCACCACGTCGGCACCGGCGTGTACCGCGAGCTTGACGTCGTAGTACGTGCGGGTGGCGCCGACCTTGACATAGATCGGCTTCTCCCAGTCGGTGATCTCCCGTAGCTCGTTGACCTTGATGGTCAGGTCGTCGGGACCGGTCCAGTCCGGATGACGGCACGCCGAACGCTGGTCGATGCTCTGAGGCAGCGTGCGCATACCGGCGACGCGCTCGGAGATCTTCTGCCCGAGGAGCATCCCGCCGCCGCCCGGTTTGGCACCCTGGCCCAGCACGATCTCGATGGCGTCGGCCTTCCGCAGGTCGTCGGGGTTCATCCCGTACCGCGACGGCAGGTACTGGTACACGAGGTACTTGCTCTGGCCACGTTCCTCCGGGGTCATCCCGCCGTCACCGGTGGTGGTGGACGTACCGGCCTCGCTGGCGCCGCGACCGAGGGCCTCCTTGGCCGGACCCGACAGCGCGCCGAAGCTCATGCCCGCGATGGTGACCGGGATATCCAGGTGCAGAGGGTGTTTGGCGAACCGGTCGCCCAGCACCACATCGGTGGAGCAGCGTTCCCGGTAACCCTCCAGCGGGTACCGCGACATCGACGCGCCGAGGAACAGCAGGTCGTCGAAGTGAGGAAGCGGGCGCTTGGCGCCCCAGCCGCGGATGTCGTAGATGCCGGTGTCGGCGGCTCGTTGGATGGCCGCGATGGTGGCTCGGTCGAAGGTGGCCGATTCACGCAGGCCGAGCCGCGCGCGGTCGTCAGGACTGTGGCTCATCAGTAGGCACTCGCATTGTCGATATGGAAGTGGTACAGGGATCGGGCGGACCCGTACCGGGTGTAGGTGTGGGTGTCGTCACCCTCGAATCCTGCTGCTTTGAGCAATATTTCGAGCTCCTGATGATGCTCCTCACGCATCGGCTTGGACACGCAGTCGGCGCCGAGTGACGCGACGTCGCCGCGCACATAGATGCGGGCCTCGTAGATCGAATCGCCCAGCGCCTCGCCCGCGTCGCCGCGGACCACCAGCCGCCCGGCCTGGGCCATGAACGCGCTCATGTGCCCGACGCTGCCGCCGACGACGATGTCGATGCCCTTCATCGAGATGCCGCACCGCGCGGCCGCATTGCCCTCGACGACCAGCAGGCCGCCGTGCGCCGTGGCGCCGGCCGATTGCGACGCGTCGCCCTTGACCCACACCGATCCGCTCATCATGTTCTCGGCGACACCGGTTCCGGCGTTGCCGTTGATGATCACGTCGGCGTGCTGGTTCATGCCCGCGGCGTAGTAGCCGACGTGTCCGTCGATCGTGACGGTCACGGGTGCGTCGAGCCCGACCGCGACATTGTGGGCGCCGGCCGGGTTCTCGATGACGAAGTCACCGGCCAGATCCGGTGCGTGCAGCGCGGTGTTGACCTCGCGCAGCGTGGTGGTGCGCAGATCGAAGCGCGTCGTACCTATCTGCTCCACGCGTACACCACCTCGGGCTCGGGCTCCCAGATGCGAGCCTTGTCGACACCGGGAAGCGCTGCCAGCGCCCGGTATTCACTTGCCATCGCCACCCACTCGTCGGTCTCGGCGATCACCGCCGGCTTGCACGCGATCGCGTCGCGCACCACCGCGAACGAGTCCCGGTTGGACACCAGCAGCGTGTAGAAGCCGTCGAACGTCGCACAGAGTTCCTTCAGCGCGCCTTCGACGTCGCGTCCTTGTGCGAGCAGTTTGGCGATGAAGCGGGCACCGACCTCGGTGTCGTTCTCGCTGTCGAAGCAGACACCGGAGGCACGCAACTCCCGGCGGATCGTCGCGTGGTTGGCGAACGAGCCGTTGTGCACCAAGCACTGCGCCGGGCCGACCGCATACGGGTGGCACCCCGCGGGCGTCACCGCCGATTCGGTGGCCATCCGGGTGTGCCCGACACCCTGCCAGCCCTGCGCCGTCGCGAGATCCCATCCGTCGGTCAGGGCGCGCGGATGTCCGACACCCTTGAGCACCGCGACGTCCGGACCGAATCCGGCGACGAGGGCCTCGGGGTAGGCCGACCGCACCGCGGTCAGCAGGACCTCGGAGTCGACGTCAGCCGACAACACATAGCTGACGTCGACGGCGACCCCTGACACCTCGGCACCGAGGGCCACGGCCACTGCGGCAGCGACCTGGTCGGCGTCTTCCGCACCGCCGGTCCCCAGGTCGGCCACCGAGACGCACCCGCGACCGGGCGGGGACCACGCCGGGTCGCCGTAGACGGCGACCCCGGCCGAATCGCTGCCGCGGTCTCCCATCTCACAGAGCATGCCGGTGAGCAACTCACCGAGCCGGGGGTAGAGCTCGGGTGTTCGCAGATGCAACCCGACGATCCCGCACATAGCGCAATCCCTTTCGTGTCGAGACGGATACGGCTCAGAAGGCCGTCAGATAGTGGTCCAGCTCCCACGCACCGACCGTGCTGTGGTAGGAGAAGAACTCCTCACGCTTGACGTTGGCGAAATAGGCCGCGACGCCTTCGCCGGCCGCGTCGAGTACCCCGGTCACGACCGGGTCGGACTCGAAGTCCTCCACCGCGTGCAGCAGAGTGAGTGGC
Source organism: Mycobacterium sp. SMC-8 (assembly GCF_025263565.1). NCBI lineage: Bacteria > Bacillati > Actinomycetota > Actinomycetes > Mycobacteriales > Mycobacteriaceae > Mycobacterium > Mycobacterium sp. SMC-8. Next base: position 1,038,237 of record NZ_CP079865.1, on the reverse strand, counting down.
AGGGTCCGGGTGTTGACGCCCTGACCGACGGCGCCGGGATCGGTGCTGCGTTTGATGCCGTCGAGGCCGGCGCTGAGCGCGGCGGCGATGGCCAGGTACGGGTTGGCCGAACCGTCCCCACCGCGCATCTCGATCCGGTCGGCGTCGGGCACCCGGATGTAGTGGGTGCGGTCGTTGCCGCCGTAGGTGGGCAGTCGCGGCGCCCAGGACGCCCCCGAGGCCGTCGCGACGGCACCGGTTCGCTTGTAGGAGTTGACCGTCGGTGCGACCACGGCCTGCAGCGCGCAGGCGTGCTCGAGGATGCCGCCGATGAATCCGTAGGCGGTGTCGGATAGGCCGAGGCCGCGCTGGTCGTGGTCGGCCGGGAAGACCGGGGTGCCGCCGCTGGTCAGCGACAGGTGCAAATGCAGCCCGTTGCCGGTCTTGTCACCGAACGGCTTGGGCATGAAGGTGGCGATCATGCCGCGCTCCGCGGCGATCATGGACAACAGGTAGCGCAGCGTGATCACCCGGTCGGCGGTGGTCAGCGCGTCGGCGAACTTGAAGTTCTGCTCGAACTGCCCGTTGCCGTCCTCGTGGTCGTTGGCGTAGTTGGACCACCCCAGCTGGTTCATCGCGGTCGACACCGCGGTCAGGTGGTCATACATCCGGGTGACGCCGCGGGCGTCGTAGCACGGCTGCGCGGCGGTGTCGGCGGTGTCGGCCACCGAGATGCTGCCATCGTCGTTGCGGGACAACAGGAAGTACTCGACCTCCGCGCCCACCCACGGCTCGAAACCGGCGTCCGAGCAGCGCTCGATGACGGATTTCAGGATGACGCGGGGCGCGTAGGGCCATGGCTCGCCGTTCACGTGGGGGTCGCAGTGCACGATCGCCAGCCCCTCCTTGATGAACGGGATCGGAGTGAACGACGCCGGATCCGGGAGGGCCATCAGGTCCGGATCCTTGGGTTCCTGGCCCATCGCGCCGACGGCGTAGCCGGCGAAGCCCACCCCTTCGGTCGCGAGAAGGTCGACCGCCTCTACGGGCACCAGCTTGGCGCAGGGCTTTCCGCGCAGGTCCACGAACAGCGCGAGGATGAACTTCGTTCCATGTTGCTCGGCCAGGGTGGCGAGATCTTCTGCCATGTGCGTTCCTTGTCTCGTGTTATGAATCAAAGTATCACCGTGGGAAACCTCCCGCACGGCGAAACGGCCGGCGCGGACCGCGGGGGCCCGCACCGGCCGGTTGCTCGGCTCAGGCCGGCTGGATCTCGTAGGACGCTTCCCGGTGGAACGCCGCGTCGATGCCCGTCTCTTCGTCTTCGGGCGAAATCCGAATGCCGACAGTCTTTTTAAGGACGAACGCGATAGCGAAAGCGACGGCGAACGAATACGCCATCACCGCGCCTGCGGCGATCGCCTGCTTCCACAGCTGATCGATGCCTCCGCCATAGAGCAGCCCGTTGGTGCCGTTGGGCATGCTGTCGCTGGCGAGCAGGCCGATGAGCAGCGTGCCGATGACCCCGCCGACCAGGTGCACGCCGACCACGTCGAGCGAATCGTCGTATCCGAAGCGTTCTTTGAGGCCGACCGCGTACACGCAGACCGCGCCGGCGATGGCGCCCAGGACGATCGCGCCGACCGGGGTGACCGCGCCGCAGGCGGGCGTGATCGCGACCAGTCCGGTGATCGCGCCGGACGCCGCGCCGACACCGGTGACGTGTCCGTCCCTGAACTTCTCGACGGCGATCCACGCCAGCGTCGCCGCGCACGTCGCGACGAACGTCGTCACCATCACGATCGCGGCCGAATTACCCGCGGCCAGGGCCGACCCGCCGTTGAACGCATACCAGCCGGCCCACAGCAGGCCGGCGCCGAGCAGGGTCAGCGGAACGTTGTGCGGTTTACGCAGCTGCCCCCAGTTCCTGGATTTGCCGAGCACGATCGCCACGGCCAGCGCCGCGGCGCCGGCGTTGATGTGCACCGCGGTGCCGCCGGCGAAGTCGATGGCGCCGAGCTTGTTGGCGATCCAGCCGCCGACCGAGTTCTCGGTGACCACCCCGTCGAACGCGAAGACCCAGTGCGCGACCGGAAAGTACACCAGCACGGCCCACAACGTCGCGAAGCCCATCCACGCGCCGAACTTCATCCGGTCGGCGACCGCGCCGGAGATCAGCGCGACGGTGATCGCGGCGAACAGCGCCTGGAACAACGAGAACAAGCTCACCGGCAGGCCGTCGACGGTCGTCATCGGCTCCATCAGGTTCTTCATGCCGGCGAACTCGGTGAAGCTCCCGACGAACCCGCCGTAGCTGGTGCCGAACGTCATCGAGAATCCGAACAGCACCCACAGCACCCCGACGAGCGCCGCGGCGCCGAACGTCATCATCATCATGTTGGTCGAGCTCTTGACGGACACCATGCCGCCGTAGAACAACGCGAGCCCGGGGATCATCAGCGTGAGGCCGATGATGCAACAGAGCATGAACGCGGTCGTCCCTGTATCCATAAGGCCGATCTCCTCGCAACCGCGGCTCCGAGCGGAGCCGTTCAACGTCAGTTACCGACGTTTCTGTTACGTGGACGGTCATGCCGTGTTGCAACGCGGTAAACCTGCGGCCTTAAGGAGTCCAGTTGAGGACGATTTCGCTCAGCGGGAGCCGGTGCCGGGGCAGCCGGTCCCGCTCCGTGATCTCCGGCGCAGCGTCGGCGTAGTCACCGAGCCTGCCCACTGCGATCACCACCAGCGGGCGCAGACCGTCCGGCAGCGCGAAGGCTTCGGCTGCTCCCGCCGCGTCGAACCCGGCCATCGGGTGCGCGATCAGCCCCCGGGAGACGGCCTCGATGGTGATGTTGGCCATAGCGGCGCCCGCGTCCACCGCGGCGTAGCGCTGCGTCTTGTCGTCCTCGCCGTCGTCGGCGCAGAGCAGGATCAGCGCGCTCGCGGCCCGGGCGTAGCTGTTTCCGCGCCTCAGCAGCGCGGCGATCGCGGTGAACGTCGTATCCGCACGCAGCCCGACCACGAACCGCACCGGTTGCCGTCGTCCCCACGTCGGAGCCCATCGCGCGGCCTCCAGCAATGCCGCCAGCTCGTCACGGGTGAGCTGGTCGGTGGGGTCGAAAGCGCGGGGGCTCCAGCGCTCGGCGATAGGGGGATGGATCGGCACCGAGGTGACGGCCGACCGGTCGCTGGGTGCGGCGGGCACGCCCTGCACGCTACCGGCGGGGAAAACCAGGTGCGCGCAGCCCTTATCCTTTATGAGATCTCCCCAGCTTTCGGAAGGTGCAAGCAGTGGCGCTCGTCGTACAGAAATACGGCGGATCCTCGGTGTCCGACGCCGAGCGGATCCGCCGTGTGGCCGAGCGCATCGTCGAGACCAAGAAGGCCGGCAACGACGTCGTGGTGGTCGTCTCGGCGATGGGCGACACCACCGACGAGCTGCTCGACCTGGCCAAGCAGGTGTCCCCGGCCCCGCCCGCGCGCGAGCTGGACATGCTGCTCACCGCGGGTGAGCGCATCTCGAATGCGCTGGTCGCGATGGCGATCGAGTCGCTCGGCGCCGAGGCGCGCTCGTTCACCGGATCGCAGGCGGGCGTCATCACCACCGGCATCCACGGCAACGCCAAGATCATCGACGTCAACCCGGGCCGGCTCCGCGCCGCGCTGGACGAAGGCAAGGTCGTGCTGGTCGCCGGTTTCCAGGGCGTCAGCCAGGACACCAAGGATGTCACCACGCTGGGTCGCGGCGGGTCGGACACCACGGCGGTGGCGGTGGCGGCGGCGCTGAACGCCGACGTGTGCGAGATCTACACCGACGTCGACGGCATCTTCACCGCCGATCCGCGCATCGTGTCGAACGCCAAGCGCCTCGACACCGTGTCGTTCGAGGAAATGCTGGAGATGGCCGCCGCCGGAGCCAAGGTGCTGATGCTGCGCTGCGTCGAGTACGCGCGCCGGTACAACCTGCCCATTCACGTCCGGTCGTCGTACACCGACAGGCCGGGCACGCTCGTCAAAGGATCGATGGAGGACATCCCGATGGAAGACGCCATCCTCACCGGAGTTGCACATGACCGCGGCGAGGCGAAGGTGACGGTCGTCGGGCTGCCCGACGTGCCGGGCTACGCCGCCCGGGTGTTCCGCGCACTGGCCGAAGTCGACGTCAACATCGACATGGTGCTGCAGAACATCTCGAAGGTCGAAGACGGCAAGACCGACATCACGTTCACCTGCTCGCGCGAGAGCGGGCCGGGTGCGGTGGAGAAGCTCACCGCGCTGCAGGACGAGATCGGCTTCACCCGCGTGCTCTACGACGACCTCATCGGCAAGGTGTCGCTGATCGGTGCCGGGATGCGGTCGCACCCCGGTGTGACGGCGACGTTCTGTGAGGCGCTGGCCAACGCGGGCATCAACATCGACCTGATCTCCACCTCCGAGATCCGGATCTCGGTGCTGATCAAGGACACCGAGCTCGACCGGGCCGTCGCCGCGCTGCACGAGGCGTTCGGTCTCGGCGGTGACGAGGAAGCGGTCGTGTACGCGGGGACGGGGCGCTGAGAATGGTCAACATCGGTGTCGTCGGCGCGACCGGCCAGGTAGGCCAGGTGATGCGAAACCTGCTGGCCGAGCGGGACTTCCCGGCGGACGAGGTCCGTTTCTTCGCCTCGTCGCGGTCGGCGGGCAAGAAGCTGGAGTTCCGCGGCCGCGAGATCGAGGTCGAGGACGCCTCCACCGCCGATCCGTCCGGGCTGGACATCGCCCTGTTCTCGGCGGGCGCGACGATGTCGCGGGTGCAGGCACCGCGGTTCGCCGCCGCCGGCGCGGTCGTCGTCGACAACTCGTCGGCCTGGCGCAAGGACCCCGACGTCCCGCTGGTGGTCTCCGAGGTGAACTTCGAGCGCGATGCCGCTGTGCGTCCCAAAGGCATCATCGCGAACCCGAACTGCACCACCATGGCCGCGATGCCGGTGCTCAAGCCGCTGCACGACGAGGCAGGTCTGACCCGCTTGATCGTGTCGAGCTACCAGGCGGTGTCCGGTAGCGGGCTGGCCGGTGTCGAGGAACTCGCCGGACAGGCGCGCGCGGTGATCGACGGTGTCGAGCAGCTGGTGCACGACGGGTCGGCGCTGCAGTTCCCGCCGCCGAACAAGTATGTGGCGCCGATCGCGTTCAACGTCGTCCCGCTGGCCGGATCGCTGGTCGACGACGGCTCCGGTGAGACCGACGAGGATCAGAAGCTGCGCAACGAGAGCCGCAAGATCCTCGGCATCCCGGAGCTGGCCGTCAGCGGAACCTGCGTGCGGGTTCCGGTGTTTACCGGGCACTCGCTGTCGATCAACGCCGAGTTCAGCCAGCCGATTTCGGTGGCGCGTGCCCAGGAACTTCTCGCCGCCGCTGCTGGTGTGACGCTGGTGGATGTCCCGACACCGCTGGCCGCAGCCGGCGCCGACGACTCGCTGGTCGGCCGGATCCGCCAGGACCCGGGCGTGCCGGACGGTCGCGGGCTGGCCCTGTTCGTCTCGGGTGACAACCTACGAAAAGGTGCTGCCCTCAACACCATTCAGATCGCTGAGTTGCTGGCTCGATCCTGAATTGCGCCGAAATCGCATTCCACGCGGCGTTCTTGCCGCAATCTGCGCGTGGAATGCGATTTCGGCGGTGCCGGGGGCGTACGCCATGCCGGCTGAGCTTCCGCCGCTGCTGCCCGGCCAGGTGCTGCGTGTCGGCCCGGCCGCGGGAACGGGAACTCCGACAGCCGATTACGGGATCGGTGCGACAGACCTGTGTGAGTTCATGGAGTTCCCGAGCGGGATCCTGCAGGTGTGCGGCGACAGCTTCGCCGGGCAGGGAGTGGGCTTCGGGGGCTGGTACTCGCCGATCGCGCTGCATGTCGTCGGCGAGTCGCTCGACGATCCGGCCGGGGTGCGCTACGACGGGGTGACCGGCGTGTCGGTGCCCTTGCTGGCCGACCCGACGCCGCCGGGGGCCTCGCAGCTGCCCGCCGGTGTCATCGAGATCAACCGCGAGAACTGGATGATGGTGACCACCACCGAGGAGCTGCGCCCGCGGACCTCGCGTCTGGTCAAAGCCATTGCCGGACAGGGGAACTGGAAGACGATTCCCGGCTCTGAACGCGACGCGGCGTACGCGGGCGGACTGCAGTCACAGATCAGCGGCTACTACGACCCGATCCCGACCGAGGAGTCGCCGCGCGGCTGGGTGTACATCGTGGCCAACAACTTCGACCGCACCGGACCAGTCGTGCTGTACCGGGCCGCGCCGCAGTCGTTCACCGATCGCGCCTCCTGGCAGGGATGGACCGGCACCGCGTGGGGCGGTGAGCCGGCGCCGCTGTGGGGGGACCGGGTCGGCGAGATGAGCGTGCGCCTGATCGACGGCAAGACCGTGCTGTCGTACTTCAACGCCACCACCGGCAACATGGAGATGCGGGTGGCCAACGCTGTGACGCAGCTGGGCGACGCGCCGGTGACGACGGTCGTGGTGGCCGCACCATGGCCGGAACCCGTCGAGGATCTGCCGCCGCCGCAGGACAATCGGCTCGCCCAGCCCTACGGCGGCTACATCTCGCCGAGATCCACCCCGGACGCGGTTCGGGTGTTCGTCAGCCAGTGGAACACCACACCCCGCGGAGGCTCGCCCTACCGCGTCATTCAGTACGCGGTGAACCCGATGAAGCCCGACTGACGGTGCGCCGGGTTTGCCGCGGACCGCGCAGGCACGTGGACACCGACTGGTCGGTCACCCCGTCCTCATAGCGGATTCACAGCCGGAACCTAACCGGCGCTGACGGTGGCGGCGCATGATCACCGTCATGAACGAAGTGACACCACCTCGGGGCGAGTCCGAACCCGTGACCGGGCCGGTCTCGACTCCACCTCGGGCTCAGCCGCCCGTTCCACCTGTGCCAGCCCAGCCGGCCTATGTCCAGCCGCCGCCGGGCCGGCTCAACAAGGCGGCGCTGTGGGTCGGCATCGCTGCCGGCGCGGTGTTCATCGTGGCCGTCATCTTCTTTTCCGGAGTATTCGTCGGCAAGAACCTCGACGGCGGGCCGCGCTATCACCACCGCGGATCCGACATGGTGGGCCGCCCCGGCCCGGCGATGTTCCCGATGGGCCCGCACGGCGGGTTCGACCGGGGGCCCGGGAACGGCGGACCGTTCGGATCGGGCGGCCCGGTGATCGACGTGCCCCGTCAGCCCGGCGGGCCGGCGGCTCCGACGACGGCCGCGCCACCGCGACCCTGATCGTTTCTCTCGGGATGTTTTGAGCGGCATTCGGGTACCCTCGGCCACCGAGGACGGCTCAGCCCGATGCCGCACCTCCCGAGGAGACGACATGACTGACAAGTTCGCCACCACCGACTCCGGTGCCCCGATTCCCAGCCTCGAACATTCGCTGACTGTCGGTCCGGACGGCCCCATCGTGCTTCAGGACCACTACCTGATCGAGCAGATGGCCAATTTCAACCGGGAACGCATCCCGGAACGGCAGCCGCATGCCAAGGGTGGCGGCGCGTTCGGACAGTTCGAGGTCACCCACGACGTGTCCGCGTACACCAAGGCGGCGTTTCTGCAGCCCGGTACGAAAACAGAGATGCTCGCCCGCTTCTCGACCGTGGCGGGGGAGCGCGGCAGCCCGGACACCTGGCGTGACCCGCGCGGGTTCGCGCTGAAGTTCTACACCTCTGACGGCAACTTCGACATGGTCGGCAACAACACCCCGGTGTTCTTCGTGCGTGACCCGATGAAGTTTCAGAACTTCATCCGCAGCCAGAAGCGGCTGGCCGCCAACAACCTGCGCGACCACCACATGCAGTGGGACTTCTGGACGCTCTCGCCGGAGTCCGCGCACCAGGTGACCTGGCTGATGGGCGACCGCGGCATCCCGAAGACGTGGCGGCACATGAACGGCTACTCCAGCCACACCTACAGCTGGCTCAACGACTCCGGGGAGCTGTTCTGGGTGAAGTACCACTTCAAGACCGACCAGGGCATCGACTTCCTCACCCAAGAAGACGCGGACCGGCTGGCCGGAGAGGATGCGGACTACCACCAGCGCGACCTGTACACCGCGATCGAGGACGGCAACTTCCCGAGCTGGACGCTGCACGTGCAGATCATGCCGTTCGAGGATGCCAAGACCTATCGCTTCAACCCCTTCGATCTGACCAAGGTGTGGCCGCACGGTGACTACCCGCTGCACGAGGTCGGAAAGATGACGTTGAACCGCAATGTCGTGGACTACCACACCCAGATGGAGCAGGCGGCGTTCGAGCCGAACAACATCGTGCCGGGCACCGGACTGAGTCCCGACAAGATGCTGCTGGCGCGCGGCTTCTCCTACTCGGATGCCCACCGTGCCCGGCTGGGTGTGAACTACAAGCAGATCCCGGTCAACGAACCGCACACCGAGGTCCGCGCCTACAGCAAGGACGGTGCGATGCGGATCCGCAACGCGACCGACCCGGTGTACGCGCCGAACTCGATGGGCGGCCCCGAGGCCGACCCGCGGAGGGCCTCGGAAGTGCACTGGGCCTCCGACGGGGACATGGTGCGCTCGGCGTATGCCCTGCGCGCCGAGGACTCCGACTGGGGTCAGGCCGGCACCCTGGTTCGCGACGTCCTCGACGATGCAGCGCGGGAACGCCTGGCGCACAACATTATCGGCCACGTGTCCGACGGCGTGAAAGAGCCGGTACTGTCACGCGTGTTCGAATATTGGCGCAACGTCGACCCCGATCTGGGCAAGAAGGTCGAGGAGGGTGTGCGCGGCGGCTGACCACTGCCGCGTGCTAGCGACCTGCGGGATTCTGACCCGGGTACGGCAGGAGCGCCATCTCGCGGGCGTTCTTGACCGCGGTGGTGACCTGGCGCTGCTGCTGCACTGTCAGGCCGGCCACCGCCCGTGACCGTATCTTGCCGCGCTCGGAGACGAACTGCCGCAGTGTCGCCGTGTCCTTGTAGTCGACGTGCTCGATTCCCAGGCTCGTCAACAGGTTTCGCCGCTTCTTCACGGGCGCGGCCGCTCGCCGCTTCGCCGTCACCAGCTCGACTTCCGGACACCGGGTAGTTGGCCGTCGTGCGCGAGCTCTCTCACCCGCACGCGGGACAGCCCGAACTTGCGCAGATGCCCGCGGGGCCGGCCGTCGATCGAGTCGCGGTTACGGACTCGTACCGGGCTGGCGTCGCGGGGTTGACGGTTCAATTCGGACTGCGCGGCGCGCCGGGCCTCCGGTGACGTGCTGGGGCATTTGATGATCGCCTTCAGCTCGGCTCGGCGCCCGGCGTGGCGTGCCACCAGCTGGCGGCGCCGCTCGTTCGCAACGATCTTGGATTTCTTGGCCATCAGCGCTCCTCGCGGAAGTCGACGTGCCGACGCGCCACGGGGTCGTACTTGCGCAAGGTGATCCGGTCGGGGTCGTTGCGGCGGTTCTTGCGGGTGATGTAGGTGTACCCGGTGCCCGCTGTGGAGCGCAATTTGACCAGAGGGCGAATATCGTTGCGTGCCATCAGATTTTCTGCCCTTCGCGGCGCAGGCGCGCCACCACCGATTCGATGCCGTTGCGGTCGATCACCTTGATGCCCTTGGCGCTGACGCGCAGTGTGACCCGACGCCCCTCGGACGGCAGGAAGTAGGTCTTGGTTTGGATGTTGGGGTTCCAGCGACGGCGGGTGCGGCGGTGCGAATGCGACACCGCGTTGCCGAACCCCGGCGCTCGGCCGGTGACCTGGCAATGGGCGGACACGACACTCCCTTCTTAATGGAAATCATTTTCGACAAGCTCGTGCCCAGACTGTACCGTGATCGAGAGCTTATTGAAAATCATTCCCATTAGAGGAGGTCAGATGCGGATGCGCACGCCGGTCGTCGTCGTGACGGGACAGAGCGACACCGACGGGGTCGCCGATGTGCTCCTGGGTGACGCCGGAACGGCGTGGGTGGAGCACCGGTTCGACGGGCACGTGGTGCACCGCAGCACCACCGTCGTCTCCGACGGGGTGACTGTCGTCGAGGACGCGGTGCTCGAGCTCACCAGGTGCTGCGTGCACTGCACCGTGCGTGAAGATCTGATCGCGCACCTCACCCGGTTGCACCGCACACCTGGCGTGGACCGAATCGCCGTGCGTCTGGCGCCGTGGATGGAGCCGGAACCGGTGTGCTTCGTCCTCGGCCACTCCCGGGCGGCGCGGGACGTGACGGTGGCGGCCGTCGTGACCACGGTGGACACCGCGACCTGGCTCCCGCAAGCCCTCGGCGACGCCGAACTCGACGACGGCCGCACCGTCGCCCAGGTGGTCGTCGGACAGGTCGAGTTCTCCGACGTGGTCGTCCTGAACCGGCCCGAACCGGAGACCCTCGCCGTCGTCCGGCGGCTGACCCCGGCAGCCCGCGTCACTGTCGGCACCGAGCGGCTGAACCAGGCGCTGGCGCACCTGGAGCCGCAGGCACGACGCGGCCGTATCGACGATCCTCACGGGTCGCTGCTGTCGGGTCAGCCCCCGCTCGCTCCGGCAGGCGGCGTCGGCCTCATGGAGTTCCAGTCCCGGCGTCCCTTCCATCCTGCCCGGCTCCATACGGCGGTCGATCTCCTCCTTGAAGGGGTGGTCCGCACCAAGGGGCGGCTGTGGCTGGCCACGCGACCCGAGCAGGTGGTGTGGCTGGAGTCGGCCGGCGGCGGACTGCGTGTCACACCGGCGGGAAAGTGGCTGGCGGCCATGACTTCTCGTGAGGTCGCCTATGTAGCCCCGGAGCGACGCGCGATGGCGGACCTGATCTGGGACTACCGGCACGGGGATCGGCATACCTCGATGACCGTGCTGGTGTGCGGAGCACAGCCCGCCGAGATCCGCGACGCGCTCGGCGCAGCGCTGCTCACGGACGACGAGATGCAGCAGCCACAGGACTGGCGCCGCTACGAGGATCCGTTCGGCATATTCCTCGACGGGCATGCCGGCGAGGGCCGGCTGGCATGATCGGGTGAATGAGCATCGGAAGGACTGACGTGTCGGCCGCGGCGGTCGCCGCGGCCGTCATGGCGATGTCGGTGGCGTCGGCAGCCCCCGCACAGGCGCGTCCGTCGGATCCCGGCGTCGTGAACTACGCGGTGATGAGCAAGGGCGCGGTCGGCAACATCGTCGGCGCCCGCCTGCGGTTCGAGTCCGTGTTCACCCGCCCCTTCCAGGCGTTCTGGGTGGACAACCCGGTCTGCAACAACTGGGCTGACATCGGACTGCCCGAGGTGTACAACGACCCCGACCTCGCGGCGTTCAACGGCGCCACCACCCACGAGTCGCCCACCGACATGGCACATTTCGTCAAGCAGGCGGTCGGGGTCTTCGCGACCGCCGAGGCCGCCGACCGCGCGTTCTACCGGCTCGTGGACCGCACGGTCGGCTGCGACGGCCAGACCACGGCGATGCACCTGGACAACGTCACCACCCAGGTGTGGACGTTCACCGGCGGCCCGACCACCGCCACCGACGCGAACTGGGTCAAGCAGGAGGCCGGCACCGACCGCCGGTGCTTCGTCACCACCCGGCTGCGGGAGAACGTGCTGCTGCAAGCAAAGGTGTGCCAATCGGGCAACGGCGGCCCGGCGGTCAACGTGCTGGCCGGCGCGATGCAGAACACGCTGGGGCAATAAGTCGCGCAGATGTCATCCAGGCGTCACCGGTTAAATCGCGGGACTTTGTCGGTCCGCTCTGGAAGATAGGAGAGGGCAGCGACCGTTCCACACCCGGAGGGGGTGGCTGATGGCAAGCACCATGGCGTCCGGCGAGGTCGCCGGACCACGCGTGGATTCACTGACCAGCGCGGAAATGGCGGCACACCGCATCGTCGACCGGTGCCTGACGGACAGTCCGGTGGGGCCGGTGGGCCTGGAGATCGAGGCCCACTGCTACGACCTGGCCGATCTCCGACGCAGGCCCGGCTGGGACGAACTCACGGCGATCATCGCCGCGCTGCCCCCACTGCCGGGCGGCAGCCTGGTCACTGTCGAACCCGGCGGGGCGGTGGAGTTGTCGGGTCCCCCCGCCGGCGGCGTGGCCGCCGCGGTGGCGGCGATGGCCGCGGACCGGGCGGTGCTTCGGGACGCGTTCGGCCGGAACGGGCTCGGGCTGGCGCTGCTGGGCGCGGACCCGCTGCGGCCTGCCGAGCGGGTCAACCCCGGCGCCCGGTACGCGGCGATGGAGACGTTCTTCCGGGCCAGCGGCACCCCGGCCGCCGGAGCGGCGATGATGACCTCGACCGCCTCGGTGCAGGTGAACGTCGAGGCGGGCCCGCAGCCGGGCTGGGCCGACCGGGTGCGGCTGGCGCACGCGCTCGGGCCCACGATGATCGCGGTCACCGCGAACTCGCCGATCCTCGGCCACGACTTCACCGGTTGGCAGTCCACTCGGCAACTGGTCTGGAGCCGCCTGGATTCCGCCCGGTGCGGGCCGATCCTCGGGGCCAGCGGTGCCGACCCTGCCAGCGACTGGGCGCGCTACGCGCTGCGCGCGCCGGTGATGCTGGTGCACAACCCGGATCCGGTGCCGGTCACCGACTGGGTGCCGTTCGCCGACTGGGCCGACGGGCGGGTGCTGCTCGGGAACCGCAGGCCGACCGCCGCCGACCTCGACTATCACCTCACCACGCTGTTTCCGCCGGTGCGGCCCCGTGGCTTTCTGGAGGTGCGCTACCTCGACAGCGTCCCGGATCCGGTGTGGCCCGCCGTGGTGTTCACGCTGACCACGCTGCTGGACGATCCGGCGGCGGCCGACATCGCCGCCGAGGCCACCGAGCCGGTGGCCACCGCATGGGACCGTGCCGCCCAACTCGGACTGCAAGACCGCCGGCTGCGACGCGCCGCCGTGCGGTGCGTGCAGGCCGCGGCCGAACGCGCACCCACCCGACTCGAGGAATCGATGGCGATGCTCGTACGTTCGGTGGAACAGGGTCGCTGCCCGGCCGACGATTTCGCCGACCGTGTGGTGGCGTACGGGATCGCGCCCGCGGTCACCGCACTGGCACAAGGGGAGTTGTGACGACACGCGAGGTACTCGCCGGCGAACTGACCAGGGCCAGGGACCGCACGCTGCGGCTGGTCGACTTCGATGATGCCGAATTGCGGCGCCAGTACGACCCGCTGATGAGCCCGCTGGTCTGGGACCTCGCCCACATCGGCCAGCAAGAGGAGCTGTGGCTGCTGCGCGGCGGTGACCCGAACCGACCCGGGCTGCTTTCCCCGCAGGTCAACGATCTCTACGACGCCTTCGTGCACTCCCGCGCCAGCCGCGTCGACCTGCCGCTGCTGCCGCCGACCGACGCACGCAGCTACTGCGCGACGGTGCGCGGCAAGGTGCTCGACGCGCTGGACGCGTTGCCCGAGGACCACCCCGACGCCTTCACGTTCGCATTGGTGGTCAGCCACGAGAATCAGCACGACGAGACCATGCTGCAGGCCCTGAGCCTGCGGTCCGGTGCGCCGATCCTCGATCGGGGAGCCGAGCTGCCGGCCGGCCGGGCCGGGGTGGCCGGCAGCTCGGTCCTGGTTCCGGCCGGTGAGTTCGTGCTGGGCGTCGACGCACTGACCGAACCGTTCTCGCTGGACAACGAGCGGCCCGCACACATCGTCGACGTGCCCGCCTTCCGCATCGGCCGCGTGCCGGTCACCAACGCCGAGTGGCAGCAGTTCGTCGACGACGGCGGCTATCAGCAGCCGCGGTGGTGGTCGGACGCGGGCTGGGCGCACTGCCGGCAGGCCGGCCTGACCGCCCCGCTGTTCTGGAACGCCGGAACCCTGGCGGGTACCCGCACCCGCTTCGGGCACGTCGAGGACATCCCCGGGGACGAGCCCGTCCAGCACGTCACCTACTACGAGGCCGAGGCGTACGCGGCGTGGGCCGGCGCCCGACTGCCCACCGAGATCGAGTGGGAGAAGGCCTGCGCCTGGGACCCGGTGAGCGGGACCAGGCGGCGATATCCCTGGGGGACAACCGAACCCACCACCGACATCGCCAACCTCGGCGGTGCAGCGCTGCGCCCGGCGCCCGTCGGCGCCTACCCGCACGGCGCGTCGGCCTACGGAGCCGAGCAGATGCTCGGCGACGTGTGGGAGTGGACGACGTCGTCGCTGCGGCCGTGGCCCGGCTTCACGCCGATGATCTACGAGCAGTATTCGCAGCCGTTCTTCGACGGCACCGCGTCCGGCGAGTACCGGGTGCTGCGCGGTGGGTCGTGGGCGGTGGCGCCGAACATCCTGCGCCCCAGTTTCCGTAACTGGGATCACCCGATCCGCAGGCAGATCTTCTCCGGCGTGCGGCTGGTGTGGGATGTGTAGGCACCTGGGCTGGCTCGGTGATCCCGTCTCGATCGCGTCGCTGGTGCTCGAGCCACCCTCGGGACTACTGGTGCAATCGTATTCGCCGCGCCGACAGAAGCACGGGTTGATGAACGCCGACGGCTGGGGTGTGGGCTTTTTCGACGGCCCGGTGGCACGACGCTGGCGCAGCGCCGCACCGCTGTGGGGCGACACGTCGTTCGCGTCCGTGGCCCCGGCGCTGCGCAGCGGCTGCGTAGTCGCCGCCGTGCGGTCCGCCAGCGTGGGCATGCCCATCGAGGCCTCGGCGTCGGCGCCGTTCACCGACGGCGCCTGGCTGCTGTCCCACAACGGGCTCGTCGACCGGTCGGTGCTGCCGGCCTCGCCGCACGCCGAGTCGGTCAACGACAGCGCGCTGCTCGCGGCACTGATCTTCGACCGCGGCATGGACGCACTCGGCGACACCGTGGCAGAGGTGGCCGCCCACGACCCGAACGCACGCCTGAACATCCTGGCCGGCAATGGTTCCCGGCTGCTGGCCACCACCTGGGGTGACACGTTGTCGGTCCTGCGCCGCGACGACGGCGTGGTGCTCGCCAGCGAACCCTACGACGACAACCCGGCCTGGCAGGAGGTTCCGGATCGTCACCTCGTCGAAGTCGAAGGCACACACGTGCACCTGACCCCGCTGAAAGGATCGTGATGTCGCCTCCGTCTTTGTCCCTGACCAACCATCTCGCCGCCGACGCCGCCGAGGAGGCGTTGCGCCGCGACGTGCGGCACGGCCTGACCCGGTACCCGAAAACGCTTCCGCCGAAATGGTTTTACGACGCCGTGGGCAGCGACCTGTTCGATCAGATCACCCGGCTGCCGGAGTACTACCCGACCCGCGCGGAGGCACAGATCCTGCGGGCCCGCGCCGCCGAGATCGCCGAGGTCTCCGGGGCGGACACCCTGGTGGAGCTCGGCAGCGGAACGTCGGAGAAGACGCGCACCCTGCTCGACGCGCTGCGCGACCGCGGGGCGCTGCACCGCTTCATCCCGTTCGACGTGGACGCCTCCGTGCTTCAGGAGGCGGGCGCGGCGATCCAGCGCGAATATCCCGGCGTCGAGGTCGACGCCGTGTGCGGCGACTTCGAGGAGCACCTGGGTGAGATCCCGGCGGTGGGCCGGCGCCTGGTGGCGTTCCTGGGTTCGACGATCGGCAACCTCACCCCGGAACCGCGCGCGGCGTTCCTGACCGCGGTGGCCGCGTTCATGCGGCCCGGCGACACGCTGCTGCTGGGCACCGACCTGGTCAAGGACACCGGCCGGTTGGTGCGTGCCTACGACGACAGTGCCGGCGTGACAGCACGTTTCAACCGCAATGTGCTCGCTGTGGTGAACCGCGAGCTGGGCGCCGACTTCGACCTCGACGCGTTCGAACACGTCGCGCTCTGGAATGGACAGGAGGAACGCATCGAGATGTGGCTGCGGTCGACGCGCCCACAGAGCGTGCGCATTCCGATGCTGGATCTGGACGTCGAGTTCGCGGCCGGTGAGCAGATGCTGACCGAGGTGTCGTGCAAGTTCCGGCCGTCCGGCGTCGAGCGGGAACTCGCCGCCGCCGGCCTGCGCCGGACCCGGTGGTGGACCGACGAGGCCGGGGACTTCGGCCTGTCGCTGGCGGTCAAGTGAGTCTCGCCGACACCTGGCGCGCGGCACGGCCGCCGATGGCGGGTGTCCACGTCGACAGCGCGGCCTGTTCCCGCCAGAGCACGGCCGCCATCGACGCTGCGGCCCAGCATGCCCGCCACGAGGCCGAGGTCGGCGGGTACGTCGCCGCCGAGGCGGCCGCGCCGGTACTGGACGCCAGCCGCACGGCGGTGCGGGCACTGACCGG
Organism: Mycobacterium sp. SMC-8; assembly: GCF_025263565.1. NCBI lineage: Bacteria > Bacillati > Actinomycetota > Actinomycetes > Mycobacteriales > Mycobacteriaceae > Mycobacterium > Mycobacterium sp. SMC-8. The sequence goes on along the minus strand of NZ_CP079865.1, from coordinate 1,022,051 downwards.
GATGGCCGACGCCGCAGTCCATTTCACCACCGGGTCCCACCACGCGCTCGATGTCCTGCTCAGGGACTGGCCGGGGGAACGCACGCTGGCCTGCCTGCCCGGTGAGTTCGGTCCGAACCTGGCGATCATGGCGCGCAACGGGTTCCGTGTCGAGGTGCTTCCGGTCGACGAGTTCGGCCGGCTCGATGTCAACGCGGTCGGAGCCGCGTTGTCGTCGCACCTGCCGGCACTGGTGCACTTCACCGTGCTGGGCAGTCACCGCGGCATCGTGCAACCGGTGCACGACATGGCGCTGGCATGCCGGGGGCACGGCATCCCGCTGATTGTCGATGCGGCTCAGGGTTTCGCGCACCTCGACCTCACCGGGATCGGTGCCGACGCGGTGTATTCGTCGTCGCGGAAGTGGACGGCCGGTCCCCGCGGGGTCGGCGTGCTGGCCACCCGTCCGGGCCTGCTGTCGGAGGACACGGTGACCAGGCTGGAGCGTGCCGAGACGAACGTCGGCCTGCACGTGAGCTTTTCGGTTGCGGTGGGCGAGCACGTCGCGGCCGGTCCCGCTGCGGTGCAGGCCCGGCTGCGGGAGGTCGGCGCGCTCACCCGCGCGGCATTGGCCGACGTGCCGGGCTGGCGGGTCGTCGAGCATGTCGATGAGCCCAGTGCGATCACCACCTTGGAGGCGACCGACGGCGCCGACCCGATGACGGTGCGTGCCCAGCTGATCGCCGAGCACCAGATCGTGACGACTTATCTGGGCACCGAACGTGCGCCTCGCGAGATGCGCCACCCGGCGCTGCGGATCTCGCCGCACGTCGACGTCACCGACGCCGACCTGGACGCCGTGGCCAAGGCGCTCACCGCGGTCACACGCTGACGGTGTCCGGCTCGGCCGCGGAAGTACGCAACCGCACCGGCATCTGTCGCACTCCCGGCACCATGGTGGCCTGCATCCGCAGTACCGCGCCGTCCAGTTCGATGTGGTCGAACCGGTCCAGCAGTTCGTCGAACAGCACGCGGGCCTCCAGGCGCGCCAGCTGCGCGCCCAGGCAGGAGTGTTCGCCGCAGCCGAAAGCCAGGTGCGGGTTCGGGTTTCGGGTGATGTCGAGCTGCTCTGCGGTGGGCCCGAACACGTCTTCGTCACGATTCGCCGACCCGTACAGCATGGTCACGTACTGACCCTCGCGGATCAGGCGCCCCCGGATCTCGACGTCACGGGTGGCGCACCGCGTCATGTTCGCCACCGGCGAGGTGTAACGCAGCAGCTCTTCGACCGCCGTCGGCACCAGCTCGCGCCGATCCCGCAGCAGCTGGAACTGGTCGGGGTGCTCGATGAGCGCCAGCGTGCCGAGCGCGATCAGGTTGCGGGTGGTCTCGTTGCCCGCCACCAAAAGCAGCAGGCAGAACTGCAGGAGGTCCTGATCGGTGAGCCGCACCCCGTCGACCTCGGCGGCCACCAGCACCGACAGCAGGTCGTCGGAGTCGCGCAGGGAGCCGTCGCGGCGGCGCGCGATCTGCACTTCGAAATACTGGTACAGCTCGCCCAGCGCGGCGAAGGTGTCCAGCTCGACGTCCGGGTCGTCCATGCCGACCGTCGCGTCCGACCAGGTGCGGAACTGCTCCCAGTCCTCGTCGGGAGCGCCGAGCAGTTCGGCGATCATCCGGGTCGGCAGCGGTGCGGCCACCTGTTCGGCGAACTCGGTGCCCGACGGGTCGATCGCGTCGAGCGCGTGCCGGGCGAACCTGCGCAGCTTGGGTTCCAGGATCGCCACCTGGCGGCGGGTGAAGCCCGAGTTGATCAGCTTGCGCAGCTGGCGGTGCCGCGGCGGATCGGTGAAGATCAGGCTGCCGTCCAGCACCGGATTCTCGATCGCCGGGTCAGGGACGGTGATGCCTCGGGCCGACGAGAACAGCGCCGGATTCGTCGAGACGTAACGGATGTCCTCGTATTTGAGCAGGGCCCAGAATCGGTGTTCGTCGTTCCAGCACACCGGGTCGGTGGCGCGCAGCTCGCGGTAGGCGGGGAACGGGTCACCCGCGTAGAACGCCGGTGAATGCAGCGGGTGGGACGTCTGCGGCATCAGCTCTCCTCGGTCATGGTGCGGCGCGGGATGTCTCGGTGTGACGGCTGCGCAGCCCGGCGAGGATGACCTGCAGCCCGTGCTGGAACACCGACTCCGCACCGTCGGCGGGGGTGACCCCCAACCCGCGGTGGCGCAGGTGATGCTCCAGCTGCACCGATCCGAGCAGGTGGATGTAGAGCACCACGTGGGCGGCTGCGACCTCGTCTGCGGGCCAACCGGATTCGGCCATGATCTGGCGCACGGTGCGGTCCATCGCGTCGGCGGCCCCGGTCAGCGGACGCTGCTGCAGCATGGCGGCCACCCCCGGGATGTCGATCATGACCTTCCACGCGTTGGTGTAGAGCATCCGGGTGCGCTGCTCCCAGTCGCCGTCGACGGGAACTGCGATGCTCTCGATCACCGATTCGGCGAGCAGATCGAGCAGCGCGGCCTTGTCCTTGACGTGGTAGTACAACGACGACGCAGAGGTGCCCGCCTCGGCGGCCAGCGCGCGCATCGTGACGTTCTCGACCCCGACCCGGCGCGCCAGCTCGAGCAGGTGCTTGACCAGGTGGTCGCGGTCGAGTGCCCCGTAGGGCAGCGCCGCGCCGGCTCTGCGGGTTCGTGCCACCATGCGCCTTTCGAACACTGTTCGGTTTCGAACGTTGTTCGGATTCAAGCACCGGCGCACCCGGTGGTCAAGGGCGTGTGTGATCCGCCGCGCATCAGGTTATCCCAGCCTCACCACGCGCGGAGGGGATCACGACCATGACTGCCACCAGGGCCGACGAACCGGGATCCGGGAAAACGCCGAAGAAGGCCAAGCGCGACCGCACCCACTGGCTCTACATCCTGGTGATCGTCGCGGTCGTCGCCGGCATCGTCGTCGGGCTGCTCGCCCCCGAGACGGCGGCCTCGCTGGGCGTGCTCGGCGAACTGTTCGTCAAGCTGATCAAGATGATGATCGTCCCGGTCATCTTCTGCACTGTCGTGATCGGTATCGGCAAGGTCCGGGCCGCCGCCTCGGTGGGCAAGGTCGGCGGCCTGGCGATCAGCTACTTCCTGATCATGTCGACGGTCGCGCTGGCCATCGGGTTGGTGGTCGGCAACCTGATCAGCCCCGGCACCGGACTCAACGTGCCCCACGATCCCGGTAAGGGCGCAGAACTCGCCGGTGAGGCCGAATCATCCGGCGGCACAATGGACTTCATTTCCGACATCATCCCGTCCACGCTGTTCTCCGCCGTCACCGAGGGCAACGTGCTGCAGGCGCTGTTCGTCGCGCTGCTCGTCGGGTTCGCCATCCAGGGCATGGGCGCGGCCGGGGAGGGCCTGCTGCGCGGGGTCGAGGCACTGCAGAAGCTGGTGTTCCGGATTCTCATCGGGGTGCTGTGGCTGGCGCCGATCGGCGCGTTCGGCGCGATCGCCGAAGTCGTGGGCGACACCGGCTTCGACGCCGTGATCCAACTCGGCGTGCTCATGGCGGCGTTCTACCTCACCTGTGTGATTTTCATCTTCGGGGTGCTCGGCGCGCTGCTGTGGACGGTGGCCCGGGTCTCGATCTTCAAGCTGGTCCGCTACCTGGCCCGGGAATACCTGCTGATCGTCGCGACGTCGTCGTCGGAATCGGCGCTGCCGCGGCTGATCGCCAAGATGGAGCACGCCGGGGTGAAGCCCGCTACCGTCGGCATCGTGGTGCCGACGGGCTACTCGTTCAACCTCGACGGCACCGCGATCTACTTGACGATGGCCTCGCTGTTCATCGCCGACGCGCTCGGCGACCCGCTGTCGATTCCCGAACAGGTGGGCCTGCTGGCGTTCATGATCATCGCGTCCAAGGGCGCGGCGGGCGTCAGCGGCGCCGGCCTGGCCACCCTGGCCGCCGGGCTGCAGAGCCACCGGCCCGAACTGCTCGACGGCGTCGGCATCATCGTCGGCATCGACCGCTTCATGTCCGAGGCGCGCGCGCTCACCAACTTCTCCGGCAACGCCGTGGCCACCCTGCTCGTCGGATCGTGGACCGCAACGGTGGACAGCGAGCGACTCAACCAGGTGCTCGACGGTGACCGTCCGTTCGACGAGGCGACGATGCTCGACGACGACGAGTCCGACGAGGACCCGGGCGACGCACGCGACACCGTCCGGAAACCGAAGCGCGCCGGAACCTCTCCGACCGGGTAGGCCGGGCACTGCCCGGTCGTTCGCACTTGGGCTGTCCGAGGATTCGGTCTTGCTCTCAAGCTGTTCCGTGGCTCACAGTTGCGTGCCTACCTTGGTGGCCGACACGTGCTGCATCGCCAGAGAGGACCAGCCATGAAGGTCGAAGACCTCCTCAAGCCCTTCCCCATCAAGGAGTTTCACCCGTTCCCCCGCGCCATGATGGGCCCGGGAGCCCACGAGATGGTCGGACCGGAAGCGCTCAAGATGGGCTTCAAGCGCGTCCTGCTGATGTCGTCGGGTCTGCGCGGCACCGACATCGTTCACAACATGGCGGAGTCGCTGAAGTGGCACGGCCTCGAGGTCGTCGTGTACGACCAGGTCGAGTCCAATCCCAAGGACTACAACGTCATGGACGCGGTGAAGCTCTACCAGGACAACGAATGCGACAGCTTCGTCTCCATCGGCGGCGGGTCCACCCACGACGCGTGTAAAGGCGCCCGGATCTCGATCGCGCACGACGGCCGCAACGTCAACGACTTCGAGGGCTTCAACAAGAGCGAGAACCCGAAGAACCCCCCGCACATCGCGATCTCGACCACCGCGGGCACCGGATCGGAGACGTCCTGGGCCTACGTCATCACCGACACCACCACCGACCCGGACAATCCGCACAAGTACGTCGCGTTCGACGACGCGTCGGTGGCCACCCTGGCCGTCGACGACCCGGTGCTGTACTACGAGTGCCCGATGGACTACACCGCTCAGTGCGGATTCGATGTGCTCGCGCACGCCTCGGAGCCCTACGTCTCACGGCTGAACTTCGAACCGTCGCTGGGCAACGCGATCCGCGCGATCAAGCTGACCGCCGAGAACCTGCGCGAAGCCACCTGGAACGGAACCGATCTCAAGGGTCGCGAAGGAATGATGTACGCGCAGTACATCGCCGCGCAGGCGTTCAACTCCGGCGGGCTGGGGATCATCCACTCGATCTCGCACGCGGTCAGCGCGTTCTACGACACCCACCACGGGCTCAACAATGCGATCGCCCTGCCCCGGGTGTGGGCGTTCAACATGCCGGTGGCCTACAAGCGGTTCGCCGACATCGCGGCGGCGATGGGTGTGGACACCTACGGCATGACCGATGTGCAGGCCGCCGACGCGGCGCTGGCCGCGGCGATCCGGTTGCTGCGCGACGTGAACATCATCGAGAAGTTCACCGACGTCAAGCAGGACAGCTACTCGAAGAACCGGCTGGGCCTGGGCCCGACCAAGTACTACGAGAACTCCCCGGTGATCAAGGGCGACAAGGCCGACGTGGACCGCATCACCAACCACGTCCTCGGCGACGCATGCACCCCGGGGAACGCCAAGGAGTGCACGTTCGACACCGTGCGCCCGGTGGTCGAGCACTGCATGAACGGCGATCTCGACGAACTGCTGCCCTGACATGTTTCACTCGGTGGAGAGCGTGCGCGAGGCGCTCGCCGGCGAAGGCTACATCGCCGACGAGCGCCTGGCCACCACGGTGTTCCTGCAGACCCGGCTCGACAAGCCCCTGCTGATCGAGGGCCCGGCCGGGGTCGGCAAGACCGAGCTGGCCAAGGTGCTGGCGGCGGCGACCGGGCGCCGGCTGCTGCGGTTGCAGTGCTACGAGGGCCAGGACGAGACCAAGGCGCTCTATGAGTGGGACTACGGCAAACAGTTGCTCTACACCCAGATTCTGCGCGAGAAGATCGGCCAGATCGTCTCGGATGCAGCCGATCTGGGTGAGGCCGTCGACCGTATCGGCGCTCAGGAGAGCGTGTTCTTCTCCGACCGGTTCCTGGCGCCGCGTCCGCTGCTGGAGGCGGTGCGCTCACCCGAGCCGGTGGTGCTGTTGGTCGACGAGATCGACCGAGCGGACGAGGCGCTGGAAGCGGTACTGCTGGAACTGCTTGGTGAATACCAGGTTTCGGTACCAGAGATCGGCACCTTCCGTGCCGTGCACGCCCCGTACGTGATCCTGACGTCGAACAACACCCGTGATCTGGCGGCGGCGTTGAAGCGCCGGTGCCTGCACCTGTTCCTGGACTACCCGGCCGCCGAACGCGAGCTGGAGATCGTGCGGTCCAAGAACACCGGGCTCACCGATGCGCTGGCCGCGCAGCTCGTCGACATCGTCCGCGGGCTCCGCGAGCTGGAACTGCGGAAGGCGCCCAGTATCTCGGAGACCATCGACTGGGCCCGCACGCTGGCCGTGCTCGGCGTCGACGAACTCGACGCCCGGGTGCTGTCGGACACGGTGTCGGTGGTGGTCAAGTACGACAAGGACGTCCGCAAGGCACTGGACGCGCTGCCCCGGCTGGTGGATCCGAACGCCAAAGTGCCTGCTTCTCTGGGGCATTCACACGATGGCGGCCACTCGCATGGCCACAGCAGCCACGATCACGACCATGGGCATGAGCATCACCATGGCGATGATGGACGTGCGGTGCGCGCCGCGAAGGACAAGCCCGGCCGGTTCACCGACGGTTATTACGGCACGCCGAAGAAGGAGTCGACGACGGCGGCGCTGGGCCGGCGGCGGGCGCTGTAGCCGATGGAGGCGACCCTGCACCGGTTCGTCAGGCTGCTGCGCCTGGGCGGGGTGCGCGTCTCGATACCCGAGGCGCTGGACGCGATGCGGTGCGCGGGGCAGCCCGGGGTGTTGTCGTCCCGGGCCGTGTTGCGCACCGCACTGCGCGTCGCCCTGGTCAAGGACCAGCGCGACGAACCGATCTTCGACGAGATCTTCGACGCGTTCTTCTCCCTCGTCCGCGTCGGCGGCGAGCAGAACGGCCACGGGCACTCCCACGCCCACGACGACCTCGTCGACACCGGTGAGCTGGAGTCCTTCACGCTGTCCGAGGAGCCCAGCCAGACACCCGAACCCGGCCACGAGCACGGCAAGCCGGCCAGCATCCGCGACTACTTCAAACAGGAGGACCTGGCGCAGCGCTACAACCTGCACCAGGAAGCCAACAAGATCGATCTGGCCGCGCTGACCGACGAGATCGCCTTCTCCAAGGACAGCCGCAACGGCACCGACGACTCCTACCGGATCCAGCTCGCCACCGACCGCCTCGGTGGGGCGGGTGCGGCCGGGGATCTGGCGACCGCCGCGGGCACACCCGTCGACGCCGAGCTGACCATCGCCGAACAGGAGGCGCTGCTGGGCTGGCTGGACGACGAAAGCGGTTACGGCGGTGACGACGACCTGGCGGCCGCGGCCGAGCTGCGCAGGCGGCTGGCGGGGGTGCTGGAAAACCTGCCGCAGGCCCTCAAACGGCATCTGGAGGCGCTGCTGGCGCTGGAGACCAAGATCGTCGAAAGCCGGGAACGACGGGAGACACACGTCGACCGGATCGGGGAGCGGGAGCGGGCCGAGCTCGAAGACTCGCTGCGCCGGCTCGCCCGCACGCTGCACGGGGCGCTGACCCACCGGCGCCGCGCGTCCGCCGCCGGCCGCGTCGATCCCGGGCAGACGATGCGGCGCAACATGCGCTTCGACGGCGTCCCGTTCGTGCCGGTCACCGTGCGGCGGGCCGAGGACCGGCCGCGGCTGGTGGTGCTCGCCGATGTGAGCCTGTCGGTGCGGGCCACCTCGCGGTTCACGCTGAACCTGGTGCATGGGCTGCAGGACCTGTTCACCCAGGTGCGCTCGTTCGTGTTCGTCGCCGACGTCGCCGAGACCACCGAGCTGTTCCGCGACCACCCCGGTGAGAAGGCGTTGGGTCTGATCTTCGGCGGGGACGTCATCGACCTGGCAGCAAACTCCGACTACGGCGCCGTGTTCGGAGAATTCCTCGCCGAACACTCGTCGGCGGTCACCCGGCGCACCACGGTACTGGTGCTCGGCGACGGCCGCACCAACGCCAAGGACCCCAACCTGGCCGCGTTCGAGGAGATCACCCGCCGCGCCCGCGAGACCGTGTGGCTGACCCCCGAGCCGCGGTACTCGTGGGGGTTGGGCAGCTGCGATCTTCCCGCGTACGCGGAGTTCTGCGACCGTGTCCGGGTCGTGCGCGACCTGACGGGGCTGGAAAGCGCGGCGCACGACTTCGCCGCCGAAGCGGTCGGGCGGTAACGCCGTGAACCGCCGGGGTCGTACGCTGGACCGCATGGGAGCGCGGTATCCCACCCTGACCCCGGAACTCGACCGCCGCTGTGCGGCGACGACGCCCCGGCTGCTGAAGTTCCACGCCCCCGAGATCGTGTTCGGGGTCGGCTCGATGGTCGAGGCGGCGCACGCCGCGGTGCGCCTCGGCGCTCAGCGGCCCATGCTCGTCACCGACCCCGGCCTCATCGAGGCCGGCTGGTCCGGAGAGATGGTCACCCACCTCGCCGACATGGGCGTCCACGGTGCGCTCTGGAGCGACCTGACGCCCAACCCGAAAGACCACGAGGTCGCTGCGGGCTACCAGAAGTACGCCGAGCACGGCTGCGACGTCATCGTGGCGGTGGGCGGCGGATCGGTGATCGACGCGGCCAAAGGGGTGGCGATCCTGGCCGCCAACGGCGGCGACATCCTCGACTACGAGGGCGTCGACAAGGCGCAGATGCCGATCCCGCCGATGGTGGTGGTGCCGTCGACGTCGGGTACCGGCGCCGACGTGTCCCAGTTCTGCATCGTCACCGACACCACCCGCAACACCAAGATCACGATTCTGGGCCGCGCGCTGGTACCCGACATCACCGTCATCGACCCGCGGCTGCTGACCACGATGCCCGAATGGCTCAACGCCGCGACCGGTCTGGACGCGCTGACCAACGGCATCGAGGCGTTCGTGTCGCTGGGGCACAACCAGCTCACCGACCACCATGCGCTGCGGGCGGTCCAGATGGTGACCGACAACCTGGTGCACACCATCGAACGGCCCAAGGAGATGCCGGCGCGCGTGCTGATGGCCCAGGCCGCGCTGGAGGCCGGGCTGGCGTTCACCAACGCGATCCTCGGCGCCGCGCACGCGATGAGCCACCAGGTCGGCGGGCTGCTCGACCTGCCGCACGGCGTCATCAACGGTGTGCTGCTGCCGCACGTCATCCGCTTCAACGCCGAAGCCGACCCCGAGCCTTACAAGGTGATCGCCACCTGCCTGGGAGTGTCCGATCCTGGCGCCCCGGCCGCTGAGGCGGCTCTGGAGCTGGCCGACCGGATCGACCGGCTGGCCCGCGACGTCGGGGTGCCGCGCGGCCTGGCCGAACTCGGGGTGGGCGAGCAGGATCTGCCTCGGCTGGCCAAGACCGCGCTGCAGGACGCGTGCATGAGCACGAATCCGCGCCCCGCCGACGAGACGCAGATGCACGCCCTGTTCCGGGCGGCACTGTGAAGCGGACATCGTGACCGCCGCCGACCCCAGACCACCGGACCTGGCCCGGCTCACCGGCCTGCGTTCGGGAAAGGGGCGCTTCTATCCCGAATTCCGGGTCACCGCACAGCGATTGGACCGTGTGCTGGCCGCGCTCGACACGATCTCGCGTGCGCTGGTGCAGACCATCGAAGGGCCGGAGAACCTGGTGCGCGCGGTGGCCGAGGCCGCGCGGGCTCATTTGGACGCGGACTGGGTGCTGCTGGCGTTGGCTGACGGCGCCCTGCCCGAAGCCAGTGTGCGCCACCTGATCCTGGATTCCGGCGCAGCGGCCTACGCGTTCGAGGGACTGTCCGGAGCCAGGGATCCCGGCCCGTCGCTGCCCGACGCGGTGCTCAACCGGCTCAACGACATTCTGCGGGGACAGCTCGCGCAGTTCCGGCTGCCGGTGATCGAGAGCCGGCACGCCCACGTCCCGATCGAACTCGACGGCGAGGTGATCGGTGCGTTCGCCGCGTGGACGCCGCCGCGCCGCACCCTCGACGCCACCGACGGCATGGTGATGCGCATCCTGGCCGGGCAGACCGCGGTGGCGTTGCAGAATTCGGCGCTGTTCTCCAAGTCGGTGACGCTGCTGGCGCAGTCGGAGGCCCGCAACGCCGAGCTGCTGGCCACTCAACGCGAACTCGGTGCGGCCCAACGGCATCAGGTTCTCAACTCCGAGCGGCACCGGATCGCCCGCGAACTGCACGACAGCGTCGCGCAGACGGTGCTGTCGGCCGGAATGCAGATCGAGGTGTGCCGCAGCGAGATCGACGCCTCGGGCCGGGGCCGTGAGCTGGTCGACCGGCTCGATCTGGCCAAGGATCTGACCCGCTCGGCCACCGAGCAGCTGCGGTCGGCGATCTACGCGCTCAACCAGCCCGGGGACGCCTACCGGTCCAGCCTCACCGAGATGCTCGGACAGCTGGCGACCGTGCACATGCCCGAGGATCTGCGGGTGACCTTGCGGGTGGAGGGGGGCGTGGCCGAACTGCCGGGCGACATCGAACACGCGCTGCTGCGCATCGCCGGTGAGGCACTGTTCAACACCGCCATGCACGGCAACGCGACCCGCGCGATCGTGCGATTGTCCTATCGTGACGACGCGGTCAGCCTGTCCATCGCCGACGACGGGACCGGGGACCCGGCGAAACTGCGGTTGATGCTGCGGATGGCCGAAGCCACCGACGTCGACGGCCGGCACCGCGGACTGGCCAACATGCGGGCCCGGGCCCGCGAACACGGCGGCACCTTCGACGTGTACCGCTCCCGCATCGGCGGGGTCCGGGTGGTGGCCCGTATCCCGCGTGTGTCAGAAAGCGTGACCTCATGAAACCCATCCGGCTCGTTCTCGTCGACGACCACGCGATCCTGCGGCAGGGCCTGCGCTCGGTTCTCGAGCGCGCCGACGACCTCATCGTGGTCGGCGAGGCGGCCTCGGAGAGCGAGGCCGAGGCCGTCGTCGGTGCCACCGCGCCGGATGTGGTGCTGCTGGATCTGAAGCTCTCGGCCGGCTCGGAGTTCGAGGGACTCACCTTGTGCGCCAAGCTCTCCGCGGCCTACCCGACGCTGGGGCTGCTGGTCCTGACGACGTTCCTGGACGAGGACCTGGTGGTGCGCGCGGTGCACGCCGGAGCCCGCGGCTACGTGGTCAAGGACGTCGACACCACCGAGCTGGTCCGGGCGATCAGGGCGATCTCGGCCGGCGACAGCGCGTTCGACTCACGCAGCGCGGCTGCGGTGGTGCGGTCGTTGTCGGGCCGCGCGGAGCCGCGCGCACAGCTCACCGATCGCGAGGTCGAGGTGCTGCGGCTGCTTGCAGCGGGCTTGTCGAACAACAAGATCGGCGAGAAGCTGTACATCTCGGCGACCACGGCCAAATTTCACGTCAGCAACATCATGCGCAAGCTGGAGGTGAGCCGGCGGGCCGAGGCCGTCTACGCCGCCAGCAAGCGGGGGCTGATCTAGCGCCTCCGGCGGGCGATCACAGGTCGAGAACCAGCCAGCCGCCATGGAATTCGTGGGCCTCGGCGCGCAGCCCGGGGTGACGCCGCGCCAGCTCGACGGCCATCTTCCGCAGGCGCTCGATGTCGAAGCGCTGCACGTGTCCATAGCATTCGCGTGGCCGGTCCTCGAAGGGCACCGCGATGATCACCCGGCGCCGCGCCAGTCGCACCGCTTCGTCGACGATGGAGGCCACCATGTGGTCCGGCAGGTGTTCGATCAGATGCAGCGCTGTCACGGTGTCGGCGCTGCCGTCGGGCAGCCCTACGTCGGCGGCATCGCAGGCCATCGTCGTGAGCGGGCGGTGCAACCGCGAGCTGACCTGCTTCAGTAACCGCATCGCATTCTCGTTGAGATCGGTTGCCAGCACGTCCATTCCGTGCTGCGCCATCCGCAGCGGGAAGAATCCGAAGCACGCCCCGAGGTCGATGAGGCAACCGCCCCGGACGAGGTCCGCGGCGTGGGAGTGGATCGGCGCGAACGCCGTCGAACCGGTCTCCAGTTTGGCCAGCGAGTTGCGGTAGAAGCGCAGCCACGCCGGCAAGCCGCCGTCGACAGTGGAGCGCACCACCCCGGTGAACACCAACTCGAACTCCGACTGTCCCCGCAGCGCACCGCTGTCGACGAGTTGATCGGCCAGCAGCACGGCGAGCTCGTCGGACAGTTCGGCGGGGCGCAGGTCATGATCAACCGTGAGGAGCCTGCCGTGGCGCGCGGCGCAGAACCGCGGCGTGCAGACTGTGCCGGGGTCGAGGTGCCGACGATGCGGCCCACACCGCCGACGGACACGGACGCCGTGGCCGCTCCACATCCCGCGTGGCGACGGGGCAAGCGGGTTCATCGTGGTGGAGTCCATGTCCGCCAACGCTATTGACCGACAGGGCGCCGGCGCGCGCCCCGAAAGGGCGCAATGCGGCACCCGTCCGGATGGGTAGGTGCCTACCCATCCGGTGAGTTCCCGTGCGCAGCGAGATGCCATAGCGTCGACGGCGGAAAAGCAGAGGAGACGCCCATGGCCGCCACCGGTTGGTTCGAGACCGTCGCCGAGGCGCAGCGACGCGCGCAGAAGCGGTTGCCGGCCAGTGTCTACAGTGCGCTGGTCGCCGGCTCGGAAAAGGGCGTCACCGTCGGAGATAATCTGTCGGCGTTCAGCGAACTCGGCTTCGCTCCGCATGTCGCCGGGCTGTCGGGCAAGCGGGATCAAGCCACCACCGTGATGGGACAGGACATTTCGCTCCCGGTGCTCATCTCACCGACCGGGGTGCAGGCCGTCCATCCCGACGGTGAGGTCGCGGTGGCGCGCGCCGCCGCGGCCCGCGGCACCGCGATCGGTCTGTCCTCGTTCGCCAGCAAGCCGATCGAAGAGGTCGCCGCGGCCAATCCGCAGACATTCTTCCAGATGTACTGGACCGGTAGCCGGGACAAGCTGGTCGGCCGGATGGAGCGGGCGCGCCGAGCCGGCGCCGTCGGCCTGATCATCACCACCGACTGGTCCTTCTCCAACGGCCGGGACTGGGGCAGTCCGGCCATACCGGAGAAGATGGACCTCAAGGCGATGCTGCGCTTCGCGCCCGAGGCGGTGCGGCGGCCGCGGTGGCTCCTCGACTTCGCCAGGTCCGGACGCGTGCCGGACCTCACCGCCCCGAACCTGGCCGACGGCGGCACCGCCCCGACGTTCTTCGGCGCATACGGCGAATGGATGCAGACGCCGCTGCCCACCTGGGAGGACATCGCCTGGCTGCGGGAGCAGTGGGGCGGCCCGTTCATGCTGAAGGGGGTCATGCGCGTCGACGACGCCCGGCGCGCCGTCGATGCCGGCGTCACCGCGATCTCGGTGTCCAATCACGGCGGCAACAACCTCGACGGCACCCCGGCTCCGGTCCGTGCCCTACCGGCCATCGCCACCGCTGTCGGTGACCAGATCGAGATTGTGCTCGACGGTGGGATCCGGCGCGGCAGTGACGTCGTCAAGGCCGTCGCGCTCGGCGCCCGCGCCGTGATGATCGGCCGCGCATACCTGTGGGGCCTGGCAACGGGAGGGCAGGCCGGCGTCGAGAATGTCCTCGACATCCTGCGTGGCGGAATCGACTCGGCGCTGCTGGGTCTCGGGCTGTCCTCGATCCATGAGCTGACCCCGGCCGACCTTGTGATCCCGGACGGCTTCCGCCGGGACCTGGGTGTCTAGCCGTCTTTGTGGGCCGACAGCACGAACGCCTGCATCCGCAGCCGACCGTGCTCGTCGAGCATATCCAGCGGCGGGGGCGGCATGCCGGGAAGTTTCGGCACGTTCGTGTGGATCAGCGATGGCCGGATGTCGTCGATGACCCAGTACCGGGAAACCGCCTCGCGCAGTTCGAGTTCGGTGACCTCGTTGGGGCCACCTTCCATCTCCGCCGGGAACGCGCCCTTGGCGAAGACCAGCACGAAGAAGCCCGCCCCGGGTGCGGCGGCCCGGTGCACCGACTGCAGGTAGGCGTCGCGGGACTCGACCGGCAGAGAGTGAAACAGTGTGCTGTCCACCACCGTGGCGAACCGGCCGTCGAATCCGCTCAGCGCGGTGATGTCGGCGGCGACGAACGACGCCCGTTCCGACAACCCACGCTCGGCGGCCGCCGCGGTGGCCGCGGCGACCGCCGTCGGGCTGATGTCGATCCCGGTCACCGTGTAGCCGTCGGCGGCCAGTGCCAGGGACAGTTCCGCGTGGCCGCAACCGGCGTCGAGCACCTCGCTGCGAAACTTGCCGTCGCGCCACAGCGCGGCCAGCTCGGGCTGCGGTTCGCCGATGTTCCACGGCGGCTCACCGTCGAAGTCGGCTTCGCCCCGGTATACGCCGTCCCAGTCCATGACGTCGGCCATGTCCGCCAACCTACCCTCGCCGCGTCAGGCCGGCAGATCCCAGGTGTGCACCGGTTCGTTGGTGTGCATGCGCTCGCAGTACAACCGCAGCATCTCGGCCAGCGCGTCCGGGCGGCTCATGCCCCGGTCCTGCAGCGCGGTGACGGTACTGGATTGCCATGCCGCCCCGTTGCGTCCGGTCTTGGCGCGGCCCTCGATCACACCGAGGTAGCGGTCGCGCACGTCGGCGGCGACCTCCCACCGGCGCAGTCCTTCGTCGGCCATCGGCAGCAGCTGCCGCAGGATCAACTCGTCCGGGGTCACCTCTCCGACCCCGGGCCAGTACAGCCGAGCGTCCATCCCCTGGTGGGCGGCGGCGACGAAATTCGCCTCTGCGGCAGCGAAACTCACCTTCGTCCACAGCGGACGGTCCTCCTCGGACAACGTCCGCAGCGCCCCGTAGTAGAAGGCCGCGTTGGCCATCATGTCGAGCACCGTCGGTCCCGCGGGCAGCACCCTGTTCTCCACCCGCAGGTGCGGGCGCCCGTTCACGATGTCGTAGACGGGCCGGTTCCACCGGTAGATCGTGCCGTTGTGCAGGCGCAGCTCCGACAGCTTCGGCGTGCGGCCGGCGGCCAGTTCGGCGACCGGGTCCTCGTCGGAGAGTTCGGGCAGCAGCGACGGGAAGTAGCGCACGTTCTCCTCGAACAGGTCGAAGATCGACGTGATCCAGCGTTCCCCGAACCAGACGCGAGGTCGCACCCCCTGGGTCTTGAGTTCGTCGGGGCGGGTGTCGGTGGCCTGGGTGAACAGCTCGATGCGGGTCTCTGCCCACAGGTGGTGGCCGAAGAAGAACGGCGAGTTCGCGCCCAGCGCGAGCTGGGGGCCGGCCAGCACCTGCGCGGCGTTCCAGTTGGCGGCGAAGTCGGCGGGCGACACCTGCAGGTGCAATTGCATGCTGGTGCAGGCGGATTCCGGGGCGATGGTGGCGGTCTGCAGGCTCAGCCGCTCCGGGCCGGCGATGTCGATCATGATGTCTTCGCCGCGCGCGGTGAAGATCGAGTCGTTGAGCGCCTGGTAGCGGGTGGACTCGCTCATCCAGCTTCCCGACAGATGCTCCGGCATCAGCGTCGGCAGGATGCCGATCATCACGATGTGCGAACCGTCGGTGTTGGCCTTGGATTCCGCGGCGTTCAGGCTGGCGCGCACGTCGGCTTCGAGGTCGAGGGCCGCGCGGCCCGGAAGCCGGCGCGGGGGCACGTTGAACTCGATGTTGTAGGCGCCCAGTTCAGTCTGATACGCGGGATCGGCGATCGCCTCGAGCACTTCGGAGTTGTTCATCGCGGGTTGATATGCGGAGTCGACCAGGTTGCATTCGATCTCCATACCCGTCAGCGGCTTCTCGAAGTCGAAGCTGGACTGAGCCAGCATCGTCTCGAAAACGTCGAGGCACAGCTGCACCTTGCGGCGGTACTCGCGGCGGTGCGCGCGACTGAACTCCGTCTGCTTCAGTTCCTCGCCCACGGACCCAAGACTATCGGCGCCACGCCACCGCGACCTGAGGACTGAGCAACCCGCCACGCAACTCCAGGTGCACCGGCGGGTCGGCGCAGGCGGCCAGCGCGCGCAGCGCCGACGGACTGTAGGCGCGCAACGAGCTGATCACCCCGTCGTGCACGAACGGCACCAGCGGCGCCCACGGCAGCATCGTCGCCAACCGCAGCAGATGCAGCGGCGCCGGCGGGCGAGGCAGATCGATGATGAGCAGCTTGTGCGCCGCGCGGGTGCCCTCGGCGATCACCCGGGCCGCGGCCTTCGGCGGCAGATGGTGGAACGACAACGCGAACACCGCCAGGTCGAACTTGCCGTCGGCCGCGTCCAGCGCCGTCGCGTCCATCTGCCGGACCGTCGCCCGCGGATGGGCCCCGAGGTCCCCGGCCGCGATCGCCGCGACGGACGCCGGCTCGACGTCGGTCACGGTGAGCCGGGCCGTGGGGTGCCACTCCAGCAGCTTGCGGGACAGCCCGCCGTGCCCTGCGCCGAGCTCCAGAATTGCGGGGTCGGCCACGTCGGCGACCTCGTCGAGCGCCAGCTTCGCGAACTTGTCGTGGTTGCCGAACAGCTCCCCGGTCCAGTCCAGGGCCCGGATCACGCTGCGCTTGGTCCGCTCGAGCCCAGCATCTCCGGCTGAGTCCCGGTCCAGGTATTCGCGACGGTCGGTTTCCAGCAGGCGGTCCAGGCAGGACGCATCCGGCCCACCGCGCGGCATGGAGCCGATGTCTGCCGCCGATTGCACGGCCCGTGTGTTCACGTAGTCCATCATGGACGAATGGCCGACTTCGTCGCTGCAATCGACCAGGGCACCACCAGCACCCGCTGCATGATCTTCGACCATGACGGCGCCGAGGTGGGCCGTCACCAGCTCGAACACGAACAGATCCTGCCCAGGGCGGGCTGGGTCGAGCACAATCCCGTCGAGATCTGGGAGCGCACCGGCTCAGTGCTGGCGACGGCGCTGAACAAGACCAAGCTCGCCACCACCGACCTGGTGGCGCTGGGCATCACCAACCAGCGCGAGACGTCGCTGGTGTGGAACCGGCACACCGGCCGGCCGTACTACAACGCGATCGTCTGGCAGGACACCCGCACCGACCGGATCGCGTCCGCACTCGACCGTGACGGTCGCGGTGACGTGATCCGGCAGAAGGCCGGGTTGCCACCGGCCACCTATTTCTCCGGCGGCAAGCTGCAGTGGCTGCTGGAGAACGTCGACGGTCTGCGCGCCGACGCCGAGAAGGGTGACGCGCTCTTCGGCACCACCGACACCTGGGTGCTGTGGAATCTGACCGGCGGGCATCGCGGCGGGGTGCACGTCACCGACGTCACGAACGCCAGCCGCACCATGCTGATGAATCTGGAGACCCTGGACTGGGACGACGAACTGCTCGGGTTCTTCGGGATCCCGCGCCAGATGCTGCCCGAGATCCGGCCGTCGTCGTCTCCGCAGCCATACGGGGTCACCGTCGAGACCGGGCCCGCCGACGGCGAAATCCCGGTCACCGGGATCCTCGGCGATCAGCAGGCCGCCATGGTGGGGCAGGTCTGCCTGTCCGTCGGAGAGGCGAAAAACACTTACGGCACAGGCAATTTCCTGCTGCTGAACACCGGCGAGGACATCGTGCGGTCGAAGAACGGACTGCTGACCACGGTGTGTTACCAGTTCGGTGACGCGAAACCCGTTTACGCCCTTGAGGGTTCGATTGCGGTGACGGGCTCGGCGGTGCAGTGGCTGCGCGACCAGCTGGGCATCATCAGCGGCGCGTCACAGAGCGAGGCGCTGGCCCGTCAGGTCGAGGACAACGGCGGGGTGTACTTCGTGCCGGCGTTCTCCGGCCTGTTCGCCCCGTACTGGCGCTCGGATGCGCGCGGGGCGATCGTCGGACTGTCCCGGTTCAACACCAACGCCCACGTGGCGCGGGCGACGTTGGAGGCGATCTGTTACCAGAGCCGCGACGTCGTCGATGCGATGGCCGCCGATTCCGGTGTGCGCCTTGAGGTGCTGAAGGTCGACGGCGGCATCACCGCCAACGACCTGTGTATGCAGATCCAGGCCGACGTGCTCGGCGTCGACGTCGTCAAGCCCGTCGTCGCCGAGACCACTGCGCTCGGCGCCGCGTACGCTGCGGGACTGGCCGCCGGATTCTGGGACGGCCCGGACGATCTGCGCGCCAACTGGCAGGAGGGCAAACGCTGGTCACCCGACTGGTCGGGCGAACAGCGCGAAGACGGCTACGCGGGTTGGCGCAAAGCCGTGCAGCGCACCCTGGACTGGGTCGACGTCGACTGATCACCGGT
This sequence comes from Mycobacterium sp. SMC-8, assembly GCF_025263565.1. Classification (NCBI taxonomy): domain Bacteria; kingdom Bacillati; phylum Actinomycetota; class Actinomycetes; order Mycobacteriales; family Mycobacteriaceae; genus Mycobacterium; species Mycobacterium sp. SMC-8. Next base: position 1,003,771 of record NZ_CP079865.1, on the reverse strand, counting down.
GACGTCGGTCAACGTCGGCGTGGCCGCGAATGTGGGTGTTATGTACGAATTTCAGCGATCTGGCGTGCATAAGGCCCACATACGTGGCGGCTTTGGCTGCGACCGTGCCAACCTTGGCGAGCTTGTTCCTACTGGCCCGCCGCGACCAGTTCCCGCAACTGCATGGTGGGGTTCTCCCGCTGCACCGTCTCCAACCGCCACCTCGTGGAGAACACCACGAGCATGACGCCGTCGGTGCGGGTGAAGACCTCCACCGCGGCCATCTTGCCCAGCGCTTCGGCGTCCTCGGGTTCGCAGATGCGGGCCACCGTATAGGGCAGGGCTTCGAGTGCGATCGGGGCGCTGAACTCCGACGCCATCCGGTGGGCGGCCACCTCGAACTGCATCGGCCCGACGGCCGCCAGAACGGGTGCCTGGTCGCCGCGCCGGTCCGAGCGCAGCACCTGGACGACGCCTTCCTGGTCGAGCTGCTCGATGCCTTTGCGGAACTGCTTGTGCTTGCTCGGGTCGGTGCCCCGCGCGACGGAGAAGTGTTCAGGCGAAAAGCTCGGGATCGGAGGGTATTGCACCGCGACGTCCTGGTAGAGCGTGTCACCCGGCCGCAGCGCGGCGGCGTTGGCCAGCCCGATCACGTCACCCGGCCACGCGGTGTCGAGAGTCGACCGCTCCCGGCCGAAGACCGACTGGGCGTACTTGGTCACGAACGGCTTGCCGGTGGACGCGTGGGTCAGGACGTCGCCGCGTTCGAACGTGCCCGAGCACACCCGGGCATAGGCGATGCGGTCGCGGTGCGCGGAATCCATGCCCGCCTGCACCTTGAACACGAACGCGCTGAACGGCGCCGCCGCGTCGCGCCGGTTGCCGTCGACGTCGAGCTGCCCGCTCGGCGGCGGCGCCAGCTGGGCGAGCACGTCGAGAAGCTGGTTCACTCCGAAATTCAGTGCCGCGGAAGTGAACAGCACCGGCGTCGAGGTGCAGTCGAGGAACGTCTCCGGATCGAAGTCGGCGCCGTCGGCGCTCAACAGCTCCGACTCCTCGACCGCGGTGTCCCAGTCCACCCCGGCCGCGTCATGCGCCTTCGACGGGTCGATGTGCTCCTCGGGGGCGGCGGTCGCGCCACCGGCGGTGCGGGTGAAGCGGATGAACTTCCCAGTGCGGCGGTCGAGTACGCCCTTGAAATCGCCGGCGATGCCGACCGGCCACGTCAGTGGTGTCGGCCGCAACCCGATCTCCGACTGGATCTCGTCCATCAGCTCCAGCGCATGGCGGCCCGGACGGTCCCACTTGTTGACCACGGTGATGATCGGGATCCGGCGGTGCCGGCACACCTGGAAGAGCTTGAGCGTCTGCGGTTCCAGGCCCTTGGCCGCGTCGATCAGCATTACCGCCGAGTCGACAGCGGTCAGCACCCGGTAGGTGTCCTCGGAGAAATCCGCGTGGCCGGGGGTGTCGAGCAGGTTGATGACGCAGGTGTCGCCGGCGTGCGTGATGTAGGGGAACTGCAGCGCCGTCGAAGTGATCGAGATGCCGCGCGCCTTCTCCATCTCCATCCAGTCGGACACGGTGGCGCGGCGGCCGGCCTTGCCGTGAATGGCGCCGGCCTCGGTGATGGCCTTGGCGTGCAGCACCAGGGCTTCGGTCAACGTGGACTTGCCGGCGTCCGGGTGGCTGATGACTGCGAAGGTTCGGCGGCGTCGGGCCTCGGTTGAGACGCGGTCGGATCGAGGGCCGGCCGCCGTCGCCGCCTCGGTGGAGTTCGTCATTATGCCGCCGATTTTATGGACCGCGGCCGAGAAACCGTAATCGCGCCCGATCCGCCCGGATCAGTCCTCGCCGAGAATGTGGTAGATCTCGCGGCGCGCGTTGTTCACGATGTCGACGATGCGCTGCTGCTGCTCGGGGGTGGCCGCGTGCGCGGACTGGGCGACCGCGCCCATCAGCTGCCCAACGGCGTTGCGGAGGCTCACCGCTCCGGGGTCGGCCTCACCTGCGATCTCGTCCCACGGCGCGGTCTCGATCTTCTCGGCCGCGGCGCGACCGTCGTCGGTCAGCTCGAAGAGCTTCTTGCTGCCCTCGGTCTCGGTGGCAGTGAGCAGACCTTCGTCGACGAGCAGCTGCAGGGTCGGGTAGATCGAGCCGGGACTGGGCTTCCACAGTTGCTGGCTGCGCTCGTGGATCTCCTGGATCATCTCGTAGCCGTGCATCGGGCGGTCGATCAATAGTTTGAGGATCGCCGCGCGCACGTCACCGCGCCGCCCTCGGCCGCCGCGGGGTCCGCCGCGCCGTGCACCGGGGCCGCCCGGCCCGAAACCGAAGCCGGGGCCGAAACCGGGACCGAAACCGCCGGGGCCGAAACCGCCGGGGCCGAAGCCCGCGTCGCCGCGATGCTCACGGACGTGCTCGCGGAATTCGCGCCGGGAAGCGCGACGACGTCCGTGCAGGACGCGGGGATCGACCGGGCCGAATCCGAATCCGCGGCCCTCGAACGGGCTGCCAGGCGGGGTGAAAGGGGTGTTCATGGGGTGCTCATTTCTGTCGAACGAAGCACTGACTGCGCTTCCGATACGTTGACGATATATCGGAAACTATCGCGATGCAACGACGATGTGATCAGTCTGGCAGCCGGTCCTCCACCGACTTGGCCCATGCGGCCTGCATCGCATGCAGCCGCAGGCCGTAGTCCAGCGCCGCCAACCCGAAGAACGCCCCGTCGGTCTGTCCTGCCGTCAGCGAGTCGCGCAGCGCCGTCAGCCGCCGGATCTCGGCCTCGGCGTGCTCGGCCATGGCGTGCAGATGGGCGCGCGCCTGCTCCGGCGGAATCAGGCCGAGCAGGAAGACCCGCAACAGAGCCGCGCTGCGGAACGGCGGATCGTCCTGGGGGCTGGTGACCCAGCGCTGCAGCTCGGCGCGTCCGGCATCGGTGATCTGGTACTCCTTGCGGCCGCGCGGGCCCACGGCGCACACCTCGATCAACCCTGCGGCCGCAAGCTTGTTGAGCTCGGAGTACAGCTGGCTCTGGGTGGCGGGCCACACGTTGGCCATCGAGTTCTCGAACTGCTTGAGCAGGTCGTAACCGCTGGCCGGGCCCTCGGCCAACAGGCCGAGGGCGGCTATCCGAAGGCTCATGGCGGCATAGTACGGCCCCGATATTCCAGAAGTGGACTATCGGGGCCGTGCCGGGCGGGCAGTCAGGCCACGGCTTCGGCCGCGGTGTCGGCGACAGCATCCCGCAGCGGCGACATCCGCCACGGCCCACGGGTGGCCAGCAGGTAGTACAGGGCGAACCCGACGCCACACCCGATGAACCAGCTGTACTGCGCCGCCGCGGACATGCCGGTGACCGATCCCCCGAGCAGCACCGGAATCACCGCGAGCGTCGCACCGACGAGCGTCGCCGCGACCGCGACCGGGTTGTAGCCCTTGGCGTACCAGTAGTTGGCCTTCGGGCTCATCGTGAACATGTCATCGACCACGATCTTCTGCTTGCGCACCAGGTAGTAGTCGGCGATCAGCACACCGAACAGCGGCCCGATGAACGCGCCGAGGGTCTCCAGCGTGTAGTGGATGACCTCCGGGTTGCTGTACAGGTTCCACGGCGTGATCAGCACCGAGCCGACCGCGGCGATCATGCCGCCCATCCGCCAGCTGATCCGCTGCGGGCTGACGTTGGAGAAGTCGAACGCCGGCGAGATGAAGTTCGCGACGATGTTGATGCCGATGGTGGCGATGCTGAATGTCAACGCGCCCAGGATGATCGCCATCGTGTTGTCGATGCGGGCCACCGTTTCGACGGGATCGGTAAGCAGCTCGCCGAACACCGGGACCGTCGCGGCGGCGGTCATCACCACCAGCAGCGAGAAGACCAGGAAGTTGACCGGCAGGCCGAGGAAGTTCCCCTTCTTGACCGCCTCGAACGACTTGCCGTACCGGGAGAAGTCGCCGAAGTTCAGCATCGGGCCCGAGAAGTACGAGACGACCAATGCGATCGCACCCAGCATGACCGCCAGCGTGCTGCCGTTCTTCTCGCCGCCGAGGGTGAGGCTGACATGCCAGCCGGAGCGGTACAGCAGGTAACCGCAGAGGATGAACATCACGACGTAGACGGCCGGTCCGCAGAAGTCGATGAACTTGCGGATCGACTCCATGCCGCGCCAGAACACGCATGCCTGCAGGACCCACAGCAGCAGGAAGCTGCCCCAGCCGAGCAGGGAAAGCCCGGCAAAGCCGTAGTTCTCAACCTCGGCGTAGGGCATCAGTCCGGGAAACAGCTTGAGCAGCACCACATCCAGCGCCGCTGAGGCCAGGTAGGTCTGAATGCCATACCAGGCCACCGCGATCAGGCCGCGGATGATCGCCGGGATGTTGGCGCCCAGCACGCCGAACGAGCTGCGGCACACCACCGGGTAGGGCACGCCGGCCCGCTGGCTGGGTTTGGCCACCAGATTGCAGAAAATGTTGACGATCACGATGCCCACGAGCAGCGCGATCAGCACCTGCCAGCTGGCCAGGCCGAGCGCGAACAGGCTGCCCGCGGTGACGTACCCGCCGACGCTGTGCACGTCCGACATCCAGAACGCGAAGATGTTGTAGGACGTCCAGCGCTGCTTGGCCAGCGGCGCCAGATCCTCGTTGGTCAGCCGCGGGTCGTAGCCGGCCTTGATGAGGCCTGCGCCGACGGGATGCCCGGAGGCTTCGACCATGTCGTCGGCGTCGACTCGGGCGCCCGGAGGCAGGTCTCGGATGTCTGTCATGGGATCAGCTCCCTGCTCGAAGGCGAAGAACGTCGATGCACGGAAGCTAGTTTCGGTGTGTTTCTCCACCGTTGCGCCGAGAATATATTTCGCCGGCTCGCCGCTCAGGCGCCGTCGATCACCAGTCCGGTGTCGGCGGGCAGCGAGGCCACCACCCCGTTGAGGCGCTTGTTGTGCGTCGCCGCGGCGGCCAGCAGCGCGTCGGGATCCCGGTCCAGGAACGCGTCGAGCATCACGCGGTGGTCCTCGTGCAGCATCGTGCGCTGGTCGCGGCCGACGTGCACCATCAGCTGCACGGGTTCGGTGATGTTCCAGGCGTTTTCGAGCATGCGCACCAGCCGCAGCATGCAGGACGGACGACTGAGCGCCATGTGGAACTGCCTGCTGTAGCGGTGGTAGGCCTGGGCGTCGTCGAACTTCAGTGCCTGTGCCATGTTTTCGTGTGTCTCGGTCAGGTGGGCGCGGTCGGCGGCGGTGGCCCTGTGCACGGCGGCGGCCATCGCGGCCGACTCGAGGGTCTCGCGCACGAGGTACATCTCGGCGAGTTCGCTGACCGTCAGCTGCGCGACGGCGTAGCCGGCGTTCGGCCGGTGCTGCACCAGTCCTTCCCCGGTCAGGGTTTTGAGGCTTTCCCGGACCGGGATGTGGCTGACTCCGAACAGGTCGGCGACCTCGCCCACCGGGATCGGGGTGCCGGGCGGCACCGCGCCGTCGAGGATCACCCGGCGCAGTTCGTCGACGATGTTCGGCGCCGGCGTGCCGGCGCGGCCCACGACCGCCTTGAACAGCGCCGCGGAGTGTCGGCGATCGGGCATCCTGTGATCCTCCTCCGCATACGGCGGGTTCGCGACACAAACACATTCCACTATTGACAGGTCATTAGTGGGGTGTCAGTGTGGAGTGACCGTGACAGGAGGTTGCGCCCCATGACCGAGACCACCTCGAAGCCCACTCCGGTCGACGCCGACGAGATCTTCAAGGTCGGCAACTACGCGCCGATTCCCGACGAGCTGACCGCGTTCGACCTGCCGGTGGAGGGCGCGATTCCCGCCGAGCTGGAAGGCTGGTACCTGCGCAACGGCCCCAACCCACGGCAGGCGACCGGGCACTGGTTCACCGGCGACGGCATGATCCACGGCGTCCGCATCGAGAACGGCCGCGCCGCCTGGTACCGCAACCGCTGGGTGCGCACGGACAGCTTCATCGACCCGTTCCCGCTGTACAACTCCGACGGCACCCGCAACCTGCGCGCCAGCGTCGCCAACACCCACGTGGTCAATCACGCCGGCAGGACCCTGGCACTGGTCGAATCATCTCTGCCGTATGAGATCACCGACGACCTGGAGACTGTAGGGGCCTTTGACTTCGGCGGCAGGCTGGCGGACTCGATGACCGCGCATCCGAAGATCTGCCCGACCACCGGTGAACTTCACTTCTTCGGCTACGGCAACATCTTCACCCCCCACGTCACCTACCACCGCGCAGATGCCAACGGCGAGTTGGTGATCGACCGTCCGCTCGACGTGCCCGCGTTGACGATGATGCACGACTTCGCGCTGACGGCGAACTACGTGGTGTTCATGGACCTGCCGATCGTGTTCAACATCGACATCGCGGTCGGTGGCGGCCGGGACATGCCCTACCGCTGGGACGACACCTACGGCGCCCGGTTCGGGGTGCTGCGCCGCGACGACCCGTTCGGCGAGGTGCGCTGGTTCGACATCGACCCCTGCTACGTCTTCCACGTCGCCAACGCACACGATGACGGCCGGACGCTTGTGGTGCAGGGCGTTCGCTATCCCGAATTATGGCGTGGCAACGGTGGATTCGACGCCGACGGGGTGATGTGGACCTGGACGATCGACCTGACGACCGGGGCGGTGCACGAAAGCCAGCTCGACGACCGGGTGGTCGAGTTCCCGCGGATCGACGACCGGCTGGCCACGCTGCCGGCCCGGTATGCGGTCTCGGTCGGCGAGGCCAGCCTGATCCGCCACGATCTGGTCACCGGCTCGGCCGTCGAGCACCGGTTCGGCACCGAGACTTCGCCGGGTGGACCGGGAGAAGCGGTCTTCGTGCCGTCGACGTCCGGGCCTGCAGACGAGAGCAGCGGCTGGTATCTGGGTTACGTGTACGACCCTGCACGCGACGGCAGCGATCTGGTGATCATCGACGCCTCGGACTTCTCCGGCGCACCGGTGGCGAGGATCAAACTCCCGCAGCGAGTTCCGTATGGCTTCCACGGGAACTGGATCGCCGGGTAGCCCTCACGACGGCTTCTGCTCGATTGCCGTCTACGACGGCTTCTGCTCGATTGCCGTCTACGACGGCTTCTGCTCGATTGCCGTCTACGACGGCGGTGCGAACCCGTTGCCCGCAGGGGGCTGCGGTGCCGGTGCACTCGGCGGGGGCGGGGCGGTCCAGGGGGGCGTCGGTGCCGGCGCCTGCTGCATGCGACCCAGTTCGCGGCGGTGCCGCTCGGCAAGGACGGCGGCCAGTACCATCGCCGGCGGGGTGCCCGGTGGTGGCGGCGGCGAGATCTGTGCGGCGACATCAGTGGCGATCCGGTAGGCCATCTGGTCGCGCACCTGTGGATCCAACTGTGCTGCGCGAGAAAGGAACTGGCGTGCCATCTCGGTCTGTGCCGGGTTCAGGCCCGACAGCTGCAGCGTGGTGGCCCACCAGGCCAGCTGCGGCGGCATCGCCGGTGGCGGGGCCTGGCGGGGCGCACGCTCGCTGATGACCACGGTGCCGGCGAAGATGTCGCCGATGCGCTTGCCTTTGGGCGACAGCATGCTGCACAGCACGGCGGGGCCGCCGGTGAGCATCCACAGTTCGATCGACCCGGCCAGCGCACGGAACAGCGCCTGACGGAAGCGCTCCGGACTGCCGTCCTCGGACACCACGCGCAGCCCCAGCGCCATCTTGCCCAGCGTCTTGCCGCGGGTGGCGGTCTCGAAGATCGTCGGATAACCGACCAGCGCCAGCACGGTGAAGATGATCAGCACCGCACCCGAGAACGCCGAATCGAACTGCGACAGCGTCACCGCCCACAGGATCACACCGAGCACGTACACGACGAAGACGACGACGACGTCGATCAGCGCCGACAGCGCGCGGACCGGCAGCTGGGCGATCTGCACGTCGAGGACGACGGCGTCACCGGTCACCACGGGCTGTTGCTGGCCAACCATAATCAGCCACGCTACTAAAATCCCTGGAGTGGATGTCGATGCGTTTGTCCTGGCGAACCGGCCGACGTGGGAGCGCCTCGAACATCTGGTGAAAAAGCGCCGCACACTCACCGGTGCAGAGGTCGACGAGCTGGTCGACCTGTACCAGCGGGTGTCGACCCACCTGTCGATCGTGCGCTCGGCGTCCTCGGATGCGGTGCTGATCGGCAAACTCTCCGGCCTAGTCGCCCGGGCGCGGGCGGTGGTCACCGGCGCTCACGCGCCGCTGTGGCGCGAGTTCGTCCGGTTCTGGACGGTGTCCTTCCCCGTCGTCGTCTACCGGTCGTGGCGGTGGTGGGTGGCCTCGGGGGTGGTGTTCTACGCGGTCGCGGCCGTGATCGCGGTGTGGGTGGCGCACTCGCCGGAGGTGCAGGCCTCGATCGGCACGCCCGGCGAGATCGAGCAGCTGGTCAACCACGAGTTCGCGAACTATTACAGCGAGCACCCGGCCGGGTCGTTCGCGCTGCAGGTGTGGGTGAACAACGCGTGGGTGACCGCCCAGTGCATCGGCATGTCGGTGCTGCTGGGAATCCCGATTCCGTACATCCTGTTCCAGAACTCGGCGAACCTCGGGGTCAACGCCGGACTGATGTTTCAGGCAGGCAAGGGTGACGTCTTCCTCGGCCTGATCACCCCGCACGGACTCATCGAGCTGACCGCGGTGTTCGTCGCGGCCGGGGTCGGTATGCGGCTGGGCTGGTCGGTGATCTCGCCGGGGGACCGTCCCCGCGGGCAGGTGCTGGCCGAACAAGGCCGCGCCGTGGTCGCCGTCGCGATCGGCCTGGCGGTGGTGCTGATGCTCGCCGGCGCGATCGAGGGATTCGTGACGCCGTCGTCGCTGCCGACGTTCGAGCGGGTCGCGATCGGGGTGGCCGCGGTGGTGGGCTTCTTCGGCTATGTGTTCCACTTCGGCCGCAAGGCCGCGCTGGCCGGCGAGACCGGCGATATCGAGGATGTGCCGGACGTGGTGCCGACCAGCTGAGCGTTCCGGGTTTCGGCGAGCAGACAGAAACTCGCACGAATCTGGGGTCAACCGTGCGAGTTTGCGCCTGCTCGCGGTCCACAGTCGCGGTCTCAGCTGGCCGCGGCAGCTCGCCATAGGTGCTCCCGAATCCGTTCAGCCATCCGCTCCGGATGGAAGCGAACGTCGGTGACGGTGATGGGAATGACCGTCCAACGCGCGTGCTGGATGCCCGCGAATCGCGCCTTGTCCCTCAGCATCGCGTCACGGCCGGCGTGCCAGTCGACGCTCTCGTACTCGGCCGCAACCTGGTAATCGGGCCAGGCGAAGTCCACGCGCCAGCTTTCCCACCGGCCGTGAATCAGATACTGAAGTTCGGGGCGGGGCACGTCGTGCTCGTGCATTGCCAGTCTTGCCTCGCTCTCCATCGGAGATTCGGCGCGGTCGTCGGCGAGGGGGAGAAGTTCACGTACGGCCACGATGCCCCGCCGACCGCGCTGCTCCGCGATCGCCTCACCGAGATCGGTCGGCGTGCACGACCCGGCGTGCAGGGCCGCGTCGAGCGTCGCGAGCGCGCGAGGCCGCCGCAAGGTGCGCGCGATCTCGACTGCGGTCCATGCGGGTGATGTCGCCAACCGGCCATTCACACGCTGCAGTGGCGCACCGAGGCGCTGGTGCACCACTAGACCCGGGGCGGGACGAATCCGGCGGCCGGGGTCGAGGATGTGCACCGCGGCAGTGCCCTCGGTGTCGAATCCGTACAGTGCGGCTGCAGTGCCCATACAGGCGACCGCGGGCAGGCCGAGGTATTTGTCCAGGGACACCAGCCTGCCGAAGCGATCAGGCTCGGCAGGTGCGTAGACCCCGTGCCATACGCGGATCAAGGTGCCGCGCCGCACCTGTACGTCGAGCTGCTGCCGGGTGAGCACCTGCAGCAGCGCCGCCGTCGTCGCATACCCGCCACCGGTCAGGAAGAGTTGTCGAACGGCATCCTGCACCCCCGAATCCTCATACCGTGCAGCCACCGGGCAGGCGACTCACCTGCGTCGCTGTGGATGAAACTCGGATTGTGGACGGGGATATTCCGTCGAGCAGACACAAACTCGCACTGAAAGGGTCGAATCCGTGCGAGTTTGTGTCTGCTCGCGGTGAGAACCGGGCAGGGGGCTACAGGCGGCCGGCGGCCTTCATCGCCAGGTAGTGGTCGGCCAGCTCCGGCGCGAGGTCCTCCGGCGGCGCGTCGACCACCTCCACGCCCATCCCGCGCAGCCGGGAGGCCACCGCGCGGCGGTCGTTGCGGGACCGTTCGGCAGCGGCGGCGTCGTACACCTCGACCGCGTCGGCCCGGCCCGCGGCGAGCCTGTCCACCCGCGGGTCGGCCACCGCGGCGACGATCACGCGGTGCCTGGCGGTCAGTTGCGGGAGCACGCTCAGCAGGCCCTCGTCGATCGCTGACGCGTTGAGGTCGGTCAGCAGCACCACCAGCGCCTGGCGCCGCACCCGGCGCTGCACCGCAGAGACCATCGCGCGCGCGTCGGATTCCACGAGCGCGGGTTCCAGCGGCGCCATCGCGGCCACCAGCTGGGCCAGCAGGTCGGTGCGGGACGCATTGACCACGGCCGCGCGGGTCTCGCGGTCATGCGCCAGGAAGTCGACGTGATCGCCCGCACGCGCGGCCAGCGCGGCCAGCAACAGCGCGGCGTCCATGGACCAATCCAGGCGGGGCCAGCCCGTGGCGGGGTCTGATCCGGTGGGGTCCACCCCCACCCGGCCCGCCGACGTGCGTCCGGTGTCGAGCACGATCAGCACCCGCCGGTCGCGTTCGGGCCGCCAGGTGCGCACCACGACGTCGGCGCGCCGGGCGGTGGCCCGCCAGTCGATCGAGCGCACGTCGTCGCCGACCACGTACTCCCGCAGCGAGTCGAATTCGGTGCCCTGGCCGCGGATCAGCGCCGGCGTCATGCCCTCCAGCTCCCGCAGCCGGGCCAGCCGCGAGGGCAGATGCTTGCGGGACAGGAACGGAGGCAGGATGCGGATCCGCCACGGCACCCGATGCGAACCTTGGCGGCCGGCCAGCCCGAGCGGGCCGATCGACCGGGCGGTCACCAGCGCCGACACCTGGTCCCCGCGACGGACCGGCCGTAACTCCGATCGCAGCGTGACCCGTTGCCCGGCAGCGATGTTCACCGGCTGCACTCGCGGTTCGGCCCGCGCGCTGGGAGCCCACGCGTCGCGGATCACGCCGCGGAACCGCGCGCGGCCGGTGTTGCGCACCGTCAACTCCGCGGTCACCGGCTGACCGAGCCGCGCCGACGTCGGACCCCCGCGGCTCAGTTCGAGTGCGCGGGGACTGCCCGCGAGCACCGCGTCGAGCACCACCGCGGCCGCGAGCAGCGCCGCCAGAACCGCGAAAGTCGCTGCGGGGTAGGGCGACAGCACAACCGGGAGCGCGCACAACAGCGCGATCAGCCCGACGCGACCGGTGAGAACCACGAAACGCCGGCTATCTCGGCACAGGCACCGCGGACAGGATGCCCTCGATCACCCCGTCGGCGGTGGCGCCTTCGAGCTCGGCTTCGGGCCGCAGCGCCACCCGGTGCCGCAGGGTGGGCCGGGCCATCGCCTTGACATCGTCGGGGGTGACATAGCCGCGGCCCGACAGCCACGCCCACGACCTCGCGGTGGACAGCAGCGCCGTCGCGCCACGCGGAGACACGCCCAACTGCAGCGACGGGGAATTCCTTGTGGCGCCGACGATGTCGACGATGTATCCGAGCACCTCGTCGGCGACGAGCACCTGACGGACCGCGTCGCGGCCCGCGGCCAGTTCGGCGGGTCCGGCGACCGGCCTCACGAACGACAGATCGCGGGGGTCGAATCCGTGGGCGTGCCGGTTCAGGATCGCGATCTCCTGATCCCGCGGCGGCAGTGGCACATTCAGCTTCAGCAGGAAACGGTCCAGCTGCGCCTCCGGCAGCTGGTAGGTGCCCTCGTACTCGATCGGGTTCTGGGTGGCGGCGACGATGAACGGGTCGGGCAGGGCCCGTGGCTTCCCGTCCACGCTGACCTGACGTTCCTCCATCGCCTCCAGCAGCGCGGCCTGCGTCTTGGGCGGGGTGCGGTTGATCTCGTCGGCCAGCATCAGATTCGTGAACACGGGCCCGGCCCGGAACTCGAACTCGGCGGTGCGTGCGTCGTACACCAGCGATCCCGTCACGTCGCCCGGCATCAGGTCGGGGGTGAACTGCACCCGCTTGAAGTCCAGCTGCAGCGCCGCGGCCAGCGTGCGCACCAGCAGTGTCTTGGCGACACCGGGAACACCCTCGAGCAGCACGTGCCCCCGGCACAGCAGCGCGATCACCAGGCCACTGACGACGGCGTCCTGCCCGACCACCACCTTGCCGATCTCGCTGCGCAGAGCCATCAGCGCATTGCGGGCACCCTCGTGCTGGGTGGGCTGTGTCACGACTGTGCGACCTGCCTTTCGATGTCGTCGAGTGCGCGAACGAGGTTGACCAGTTCGGCGTCGGTGGCCGGCGCCGGCCCGTACAGAATATGGGCGACCGATGCCGAATCCAGCCCGCACCGGGCGGCGACGGCCAGGCTGAGGTCGTGCGGTGCCGCCGCCGCGGTGAGGCCGAGTCGGGGCAGCATGCGCTGGCGCGCCGCCGTGCGCAGCGACTCGGCGGCGACGTCGCGGGTGCGGCGGGACCGGTACAGCCGGCCGCGGCCCTCGACGGTCTCGGAGGCCCGCACCACCACCGGCAACTGCTCGGCGACCAGCGGTCCGACACGGCGCCCCTTCCACCAGGCCAGCAGCGCGACCGCCACGATCAGCTGAAGCACCAGCCAATCGACCTGTGGCGGAATGAGATCGGTGAGCGAGGCAGCGCCGTCGGAGTCGTCGCCCTCACTGCTTTGCGGCGCGTACCAGATCATCCGCGGGTGGGATCCGGTCAAGTTCATGGCCAGCGCCGCGTTGCCCTCTTCGGCCAGTCCGCCGTTCATCACGAACTGGTCGCTGCCGACCGCCGTGACGGTGCGGCCCTCCTTGCTGTAGCGGGCCAACACGCCGTCGTAGCAGCGGGTCACCGGCAGCGAGCCCTCGGCCTCGAACGTCTCGGCGATGCCGAATTGCACGGCGCCGGCGCGGGTGGCCTCGCGCAGGTCGCAATCCGGAGAGCGACCGCCGAACTCCGTGCTTTCGGCCTTGCCCAACTCGGGAGCCAGTGCCTCGCGGGTCTTGCCGAGAGGCGCGATGAGCAGCCGGTCGCCCGGCACCTCGGAGAGACGGCGCAGCTGTTCGTCGTCGAACAGGTGGTAGGTCTGCGCGGCGACCACCAGGGTGTCGGCGCGTGCCTCGCGTTCGACGTCGGCGACCGAGGCGGCCTCCACGACGGTGATGCCGCGCTCACGCAGCAGGGTGATCAGCGCGTGCACACCGTCGGCGGAGGTGGACGCCGGGTCGAGGTGCCCACCGGGGCGCGGCGCGGTCAGCCAGGTCGTCAGCGCGGCGACGCCGACGATCGCGGCCAGCCCCAGCAGCACCCAGCGCAGCACCGACCACCGCTGGGTGAAGGTGGACCCGACTGCGGTGCTCATCGCACCTCGGCCCACGGCTGGTGGGTCAATTCGCTCTGGGCGGCAACCGCACTCGGCATCCGGCTGCCCAGCCGGTCGTCGAGCGCCGCGATGGTCCGGTATTGCGGCTCGCTGCTGGGTCGCTCACCGTAGGTGACGTCGTTGAAAATCTCTGCGGCGGTGAAGAGTTCACCGGCCAACGCGGGCAGCGCGCGGCCGGCGGCGCCGGCGAGTTCGGTGGCGGTGCGGCCCGGCACCGGATCCAGGACGCCGTCCTCCTCCAGCCGGCGGGCCAGCGCGCGGACCCGATGCCTGATGGCGGGCCCCCAATCACCCTCGGCCGCATACCGTTCGGCGGTGGCGCGGTGCTCGGCAGCGCTGAGCACCCGATCCCCGAACAGCGGCGGCGCGGCGCTGCGGTCGCTGCGCATGGCCCGGCGAGCGATGCGAACCGCGACCACCACCGCGACGATGAGCAGCGCCGCCAGCACGGTCACGGTGTACCAGCCGCCGGGGAACTGCGACGCCGACGCGGTCAACCGGTACAACAACTCCTCGATCCAGTCGAGCAGCATGTCCGTCGCCGAGGGTTTGGGATAGATGTTCTTGGCGAGCTCGTTCTGTGCCGCCTCACGCGCCGCGTCGCGGTCGATGTCTATGGTCGACACGTCAGCGTGGGCCGCCGGTCAGCCAGAGATGGTCGGTGGAGTCGGCCGCGGCCTGCGGCCCCGCCGCGGCGCCGGTCTGCAGCACCAGGTCGAACGCCTCGGCGCGGATTCTGCGGTCGGTGTACTGCAGCACCGTCACACCGGCGCTGAACGGCCCGGTGATGATCTGCCCGACGGCGCCGCCGACCGAGAACAGCACCATCGCGATCATCGCCGCGGTGGTGGTGGCGGACGCGGTCAACACCACCTGTCCGCCGATGCTGAACGGGATCGACACCGCTGCGGCGATGAACTGAGCCACGATCGCGGCGAGCAGCCAGATGCCGAACACGCGCCAGAAGTCACCCTTGATCAACGCGAAGGACCGTTTGACGGCGGTCAGTATGTCGCGGCGTTCCAGCACGATGGCCGCCGGCGCGAATGTGAGCATCACCGACGCCCAGACCGCGGCGAGAACGGCTGCGAGCACCAGCGGAGCGGCGATCAGGAACGCGGCCGGTCCGTCCACCACGGCCACCGCCAGCACGACCACCAGCAACACCACACCGAACCACACGATCAGCGCGAGGGTCTTGAGCACGGTGAACCCGATCAGCGTCCACAGCCTGGGCCGCAGTCGACGCCACGCCTCGCCGATCGTGATACCGGAGCCGAACACCGAACGGCCGATCACCACCGTGAGCAGCCCGCTGAGCAGCGTCGTCGACAGGGCGGTGGTGATCGCGGCGGCCAGGCTGGAGGCCATCCAGCTGACCAGCACCTCGGTGGAGGCCTCGTCACCGTCGAGGGACTCAGCGAACTGCCCGGTCAGCGCGAACGGCCACAGCGACAGCAGCAGCGCGATCACCTGGGAGGCGACCACCACGATCGTCGTCAGACCCAACGTGGCTTTGGGGTTGGCCCGGATATAGGCCACCGCGCCGTTGAAGATGTCCGACAGCGTCAACGGGCGCAGCGGGACCACGCCGGGTTTGAGAACCGGCGGCCCGTACGGCGGGGGATACCCGGGGGCGCCGTAGTGCGGGCCGGGGTAACCCGGTGCGTAGCCGGACGGGTAGCCAGGGGATTGCCAGTGGGGTGGCGGCGGATACCCCTGGTATCCAGGTGGGGGATAACCGGGGCCTGCCGCGCCGGGGGCCGGTGGTCCGGGGGGACCGTATCCGCCGGCGTTGTAGGTCATGCCCACCATCCTGTCGATCACCGGCGAAATTGACAATGTGGGCTGTCCGGGCGCGCCGTCAGGCAGGTACCGTTTTGCATACGCACGTCGGGGTACTCCGGGGCGCATGACTCGTTTCGGCTACACCCTGATGACCGAGCAGAGTGGACCCAAAGACCTTGTGAGCTATGCGGTGTCGGCAGAGCAGGTCGGTTTCGACTTCGAGGTGTCCAGCGACCACTACTTTCCCTGGCTGTCCTCCCAGGGCCACGCGCCATACGCCTGGTCGGTGCTGGGCGCCGTCGCCCACGCCACCGAACGCGTCGAGCTGATGACGTACGTGACCTGCCCGACCTTGCGCTACCACCCCGCGATCGTCGCGCAGAAAGCCGCGACCCTGCAGTTGCTCGCCGACGGCCGGTTCACACTGGGCCTGGGTAGCGGGGAGAACCTCAACGAGCACGTCGTAGGCAAGGGCTGGCCCACGGTGGCGCGCCGCCAGGACATGCTCTCCGAAGCCATCCAGATCATCCGTGTGCTGTTCACCGGAGACATGGTCGACTGGAAGGGGGAGTACTTCGAGGTCGACTCGGCGCGACTCTGGGACGTCCCCGAGGTGCCGGTGCCGATCGCGACGGCGGTTTCCGGAGACCGGTCGGTGCGGCAGTTCGCGCCGCTGGCCGACCACCTCGTCGCGGTCCAGCCCGACAAGCATCTCGTCGACTCGTGGCATGAGGCACGACGGGCTACCGGGCTGCCCGGCGACGTGCGGGTGATCGGCCAGATCCCGATCTGCTGGGACCCCGACCGCGACGCGGCGATCGACCGCGCCCATGACCAGTTCCGCTGGTTCGCCGGTGGGTGGGCGGTGAACTCCGATCTGCCGACGACCGCCGGCTTCGAAGGCGCCACACAGTTCGTGCGCAAGGAAGACGTCGCCGGGTCCATTCCCTGCGGGCCCGACCTCGACGCCATCGTCGAATCGGTGCGTGAATACTGGGAAGCGGGCTTCACCGACATCGCGCTGATCCAGATCGGCGGCGACAGTCAGGAAGCGTTCTTGAAGGAGGCAGCGGCGCCGCTGCTGGACAAGCTCCGTTCCGCATCCCAGTGAGAGGCTCTCGATGACCCGCGGTAAAGGGATCTACGACGACGAAGACGACTCGGCGGCGTCGAAGTCCGTCGACTCCGAGAAGGACCCGGACAGGGACACCCCGGACGTGGACAAGGACACCGAGGAGCCGACGGCTTAGGCGGGGCTGGATTCATTCAGCGCACCGCGCTGGTGTCCCCGCGGCGCTTGGTCTCCAATCGGTGCCACGACCACCAGAACAGCAGCGCGGCGGCGATCGACCCGGCCGCCGCAAGCCATTGGGCGCTGAGGAAGAGCCGCCACTCGGCGGCGGTGTCAATGTCCTGATGCAGTGCGGCCAGCAGCGCCACCGCGCCCAGCGCCGCGCTCACCGCGCCGACCACGGTGACGATCGCGACGAACACCGTCCTCAGCGTGTACCGCGCCGCCCCCGGGGTGACGACGGCGCGGATCCGTCCGGTGCTGGCCAGGAAATGCGAAGCCGCGCAGGCCACCGCGAGCGTCACCGCGTCGGCGGCCAGCGTGTCCGAAAGCCGGTGCCACTGCGCGATCACCGTGTAGGCGCCGATGCCCACGGCCCAGGTCAGCGCGAAGAACATGGCCACCCCGCGGAACCGGTACGGCATCACGATCAGGGTGGCGAACAACACCGACATCGCCGCGGTGGTGTGGCCGCTGGGCAGCGTGTTGGACAGGTAGTCCTCGTTGCCGGTCAGGTTGGGCCGTTGCAGCACAAAGAACTTCAGGACCTGTGTGACGGCCTGGCTGCCCAGGATCACCGCCATCGCGGCGACGGCGAGGTTGACCTGACGCCGCAGCAGCCCGATGGCGCCGACCAGCAGTGTCGCCGACGCCAGCGACGTCACCGTGATGGTGTCGAGCAGTCTGCTGGCCGCCAGGAACGCCCGCGGATCGACCTGGTCGGCGCCGTACAGTGCGGCGTTCTCGACCTCCTGGCCGGTGGTGGTGCGCACCGCCAGCCAATAGACGGCTGCGAGGAACAGCAAGGCGCACAGCAGGATCACGGTCCACCGACGGTGCGCACGCGTGAGTCGGCGACGCGTTTCGTCCTGGGCGAGAAGATCGGTCTGCACGGGGCCACGATCCTCTCATGCCGGTCAGCCGCGTGCTCGACTGCGCCGCAGCCGCGCCTCCTCGTGCTGGGTGATGTTCGAGTTCTCCAGCACGATCGTCAGCATCACCGCGAAGAACCGGGCCGGGCTGAGCTCGTCGGGCACCAGGTCGGTGCGCAGGGTCACCTCGGGCAGCACGGCGATCTGCGCGGCCACGTCGATCGGCGCCGGCTCCGCGGCGTCGTCGTCGAGCTCGAAGAGGTACGGCTCGATCACGGCGTCGTCGGCGCCGGGCGGCTCGTCGACCGGCCCGGCCCCTTCCCACTCGGGCACCACGAGAGCACACGCGTCGTAGGCGTCGGCCTCCCTGCCGAGTTTGATCAGCAGATCGACGATCCAGTCGAACTGCCTGCGCTCCTCGGTGTGGGCGGTCGACCGCAGCGAGTACATGAACCCCAGCGCCGCCAGCGGATGACGCAGCGCCAGGTTCTTGGCGTCGCCGTAGGACTCCTCGACGCGGTTGGCGGCATTCTTGCCGAACGACGAATCCATCCGCTTGGTCGAGATCAGCAGCTCCGGCCCCGTCTGCCAGGACGACATGATCACGTCGACCTGTTTGAAGTAGTTCTTGCCGGCGATGTTGGCCGAGGCCGCACCGCCGGTGGCGGCGCCGGTGCGCAGCCGCGCCAGCAACTCGTCGCGGCCCGCCGCCTTCGGGATCGACTTCAGAAAGCTCAGCACGTCCCGGTCCACCACCCGCGGGGCCTCGGCCCGCGGCCACACTGCGTCCGGGTCCAGGCCGGCGCGGCGCAGCTCGTAGGCCACCCACACATCGAGGGCCAGCGCGGGCACCCCGGATCGGCTCTCGGCGCCCAGCATGATCGGCACCGCGAGCAACTTGCGCAGCGTGCCGTAGTCGGGGGCGAAGGTGCCGTCGGCCTTCCACGGGTTGACGGTCTTGAACTCGGAATTCTCGACCAGGGCGTCGAACAACGGCCACGCCAGCGATTTGGCGCTGGGTTTACTTGCCACCGTTGCCTTTTCCGCGGGCGACCCGACGCGCGGTGAGGGCCGCGTGGTCACGGCGGACTGCGCGCAGGTCGCGCTCGGACAGTGTCGAGGAACCGAGCAGCAGCACGTCGTCGACCAGGGCCACCGCGTCGAGCAACCGTCCGTCGCGCAGGCAGGCGGCCACCGCCGGACGGATACGGCGAAGGTCGTCGGCGTTGCGGCGCACCAGCTCCGGTGACGGCACCGGCAGCACGTCGGCCTCCCGCGGTTCGATCTTCAGCATCCCCCCACCGTAAGCGCGGCCCACCGTCTCGGCGCCGAGCAGGGTCACCGAGTTCAGCGACGCCAGCGGCAGCAGGCTCGTGCCCAGCCGGCGCAGCTCGTCGCGCAGATACACCCCGTGCACCGAGTTGAGGTGGTGCGCGCGGGCCCGGTTGCCGCACAGGCGCGGGGTGTCGGCGTTCATGTAGGTCAGGAACAGGTCCGCCGGGCGCAGGTAGGGCACCCGCCACCACGGCGTGCGCACCCGGCACTTGTAGGCCCGGTGCACGTCGAGGTCCTCGCCGGAGGCGATGTAGTGCCGGGCCGCGGGGGAGGGTTGTCCGGCGGGTCGGAACAGGTAGGTCGAGCGACCTTCCGCGCCGAGGGTGCGCAGCGCGCCCGGGGTGAGCGCCAAACCGCGCAGGTGGCGCGATCCCGGCGGGGATAGCGCAAGCAGGTCTGATGGGGTCAAGCCGAGCGCGTCGGCCTTGGCCGGTGACAGCGTGAAGAACCGGTTGCTGCCGGTCACCATGCCCAGGGTGGTGTCACCCCAGGTCTCCAGGAATGTGAAGGCGTCGCTGCGCACCGCCGTGTCGAACGCCGAAAGGCCCGCCGCCGACATCAGCCCGGCCGACCACTTGGCGCCGTTGCCTGGCGGACTCCACCGCCGGGGCACCGGCACCCGGGCCAGACCGTCGGCGTCGCGGACCTGGAACAGCTGCATGTGGTCGGCGCCCGTGCCGCCGTCGGGGTGGTAGCCGTCGGCCAGCAGTAGCACGACCTCTTCGAGCACGCCGGGGAACACGCGTTCGTCGAACAGCACCAGGCCGACCGAGGTGAAGTGGTCCATCAGGTACTGACGCACGCCCGCGGCGTAGTTCACGCTCAGCAGCTCGGCGGGCAGCACGAGCGCCAGCCGGCCGCCGGGTCGCAGGTGCAGCGCCGAGTGCACCGTGAAGGCCGCCCAGGATGACGCAAGGTTGGACAGTGTGACGCCCGCGCGCAGCGCGGCCTGACGTGCTCGGGCCCGGGGCTCCCCGGCGAAGTCCTGGTAGCGGACATACGGCGGGTTGCCGACCACCACGTCGTAGTGGCCGAACTGGTTGTGGGAGAAGAAGTCCTGCGTGTGAATGACTGCGTCGATGCCGTGCGCGCGCAGCCCGCGCTGCGATTCGGCGGCCGAATCGGCGTGAATCTCGACGCCCACCAGCGGGCCGGTGTGGCCACCGCGCCGCCCGATCTCGTGCAGGAAAACGGCCTCGCCGCAGGAGGGTTCGAGTACAGCGTGCGCGGGATCGCGGACCGCCCACTCCACCAGGAAACGCGCCACCGGTACAGGGGTGAAGAACGCCCCACGCGCCTTGCGCAGCGAGGCGTGGTCTCCTCTGTCACCGATGAGCATGCCGATATCGTGCCGCAGGGCACCGACAGAACCCCGCTGACCCGCCGACCTCGGCGGACGGGCTCAGGGATGGGTCGGTGCCGACCACGAGAGGACTTTCGGCCGTACCCGGCGGCCCGCCGCCGGAAATACCATGCCCACATCGGCACGGCAGGAGGACAGCGATGGCACGCAGCATCGGCGATCGGTATGAGTGCACGGAGTGCGGGGCGGCCCTCGTCTACGAGAAACCGTGCCCGTGTCCACCCGAGATGGAACACCGGGAGGTCTGCTGTGGGCAGCCGATGACCCAGGTCGCCGGCGCGTCCTGAGCCGGCCAGCTGGACCGCCCAGCATCTCGCCCCGCTCCCGGCCCTTATCACGTGCCCGACTCGCCGGAATGCGGTGCACGAGGCACGATCCGATGCGCAACGGAGAGCATGGCAGCCCACTGGTGTGGGCGGGCGCCATCACCTCCACCGACGGCACCCCGCCGGAGGGTAAGGTCGAGCTGTGGCACGCCGATGCCGACGGCTTCTACTCGCAGTTCGCGCCCAACCTGCCCGAGTGGAACCTGCGCGGCAGTTTCAGCACCGGTCCCGACGGCGCGTTCGAGACCAGCACGATCCTCCCCCGCCGTACCAGGTCCCCACCCACGGCTCCTGCGGCAAGCTGATCGCCGCGGCGGGCTGGCACGCCTGGCGTCCGGCCCACATGCACGTCAAGGTGTCCGCACCCGGCCACGAGCTGCTGACCGCCCAGCTGTACTTCCTCGGTGACCCGCTCAATAAGGACGACATCGCCGGCGCGGTGAAGCCCGAGCTGATCCGCCGATGATGTTCCACGTCCGCATGGACGACGCGATCCCGCCGGACATGGACCCGCAGCAGCGGGCCGATTTGGTGCACCACGAAAAGCTGTACTCGCAGCAGTTGCAGCGGGACGGCAAGTGGCCGCACATCTGGCGGATCGTCGGCGAGTACGCCAACTACTCGATCTTCGACGTCGACTCCAATGACGAACTGCACCACATTCTTTCGGGCCTGCCGCTGTTTCCGTACATGAAGATCCACGTCACGCCGCTGGCCGTGCACCCGTCGGACGTCAACGCGGAGTACGGTTTTCTGTCCCGGGTCCCATTCGTCCCGGTGGCCTCACGTATCCGCTTTTCTCAGTGAAAGTGCGAGAAGACCTCTGCAAAGAGTGGGTTCGTGTGACTCGTGATGACGCGCGGGCAGCAGAATGGAGCCATGGCGGGCGGTCTCTCGGAGAAGGTGTGGTCGGAACTGGTGGGCACGGTCGCGGTGGTCGATCTGGAGTCGGCCTGCGAACTGTACGGCCGTGACCTGCTGCCGTACCCGTTGGGACGGACCCGGCCGGTGGGGTCGGTGTGGCTGGCCTGCCGCGAGGTGGGACCGGCGGAGGAGCGGCTGAGCGACGGGGATCTGCGCGGTATCCGGCCCTGGGTGGAAACCCTTGTGCGGGCGGAGGTGTGCGTCGAATGCCGGGTTCATCACGTCGACGAGGACACCCCCGACCTCCGGCTGCACGGGTTGCGGGCCGGCGGGGACGGGTTCGTCGCGATGCAGCGTCGAGATCGCGACGGAGTGGACGTCGTCGACATCTACGCGGTGTCCCCGGAGAGCCTGGCTGTGGTGGTCACCGGCGCGGCCGGGCTGGTCGGTCCCGGGACCCATCCACGGATCGCGGTGGCCGGCATGGAGGATCGGTTGCCGGAGCCGCCGGAAACGTTGGACCGGTACGACGACCTCGGCCTCACGATGACCCCCGCCGCCGAAGAACCCGAGGTGTGCGTCGTCGAAGGTCGTGATGTCGTGGCGACCGGGACCGTGCAGGTGCGGCATGACGTGGCGCGGCAGTGGGGCGTCGATCCCGACAGTCCGCTCCTGCAGTGGGTGCAGGTCCGTGACGACGGCGACTACCTGTACGAACCGGACGACACCGGCTGCGCCGAACCGCTGGACGCCGAGTTGCTCAATGCCTGCGTGGATCAGCTGATCATTCGGGGATGAACCTTTCGTCGTGCAGACGTTGCAGGGCGCGGCGGTCGACAAGCTCGTCTCGGTATTCGGGGTGCTGCCAGTAGAAGCGGACCCACTCGCGGAGCGCGTCACTGTTGTTTGTCATGGTGTCGGTCACCAGCATTGCGCTGCGGCGGGGCAGCTTCACAACGATCATCTCGCGCCCGATGCTTCGGCCACGGGGCTGACGGTCCAGGATCTGTTCGATCTCGTCCCATTCTCCGCGCTTGAAGACGTTCCAGTGGCCGTTCCAGATCTCAAAGCCGCCGGGGTGGAGGCGCAGGTGGCTGTCGCCGTGCTGGAACATCCGGTAGAGGACCGCGACCCCGAACGTCAGGACGAAGATGCACAGCGAGAAAATCCCCACTCGGAGAGTGCCTCTCGGAACGTAATCGACCATGCCCTGAGGGGCGAACACCAGGTACAAGCCCGCCGCGAGGACACCGCACGTGAATCCGACGATGCTCACCGGGTCGAGCCACTTCGCCGGCCGGATCACCGTGCCGGCGGAACCATATTCCGTCCGTGGTCGGGCCGCTCCCGACAGCGCGTACCCCGCCTGGAAAGTCGCAGTGGAGCACATGATGCCGGCACCGAGCATGATGACCGCGGTGAGGTAACTGCCGCGTAGAAGCCAAGTGACAGACCATCCCACGAGGAAGACGGACAAGACCGCCACGCATACGATGCCCACGATCAGCCGGCCGGGGGATCTCATCGCGGACAGAACGTGTTGCCGATCCAGTTGCCCAACGCCTGACCGGCACCGGACGCGCCGAACACTGCGACAGCGGTGATCGGTGGGCTGAACGTAGCAGTGGCGATGCCCCCGAGGGTGCCCGCAGCCACCGAGGTGGCGCCTTCGGCCGCTGCGACGCACTTCTCGAAACCTGTGTCCGCCACTGCGATATCCCACAACGCAGTGCCGATACCCAGTGCCGGTCCGCCGTACTTCGCCCCGAACCGCACCTTCTCCGCAGCGTCATCGGTGAGCATCGGGATACCTCGTCCGGCTTGGTTTTCCAGTCCACTCAGAGCAGCGCCGGCGGCGGTCAGAATCGGATGGTTGTAGAGGTCGAGCGGCACATCGGCCTGGCGGCCGTCCGGCGTCGTGATGGTGCCGACCTTCTGGCCGTTGGGGCGCTCCAGGAAAAGGATGACCGTGCCGTCGGCGAGTTGTGTCGTGGTCGATTTCGAGCCGGCCAGGCTGTGGTGCGCCCAGTCCTCGAAGACGACCGAGGTCGTCTCCGAGATCGTGTTGCCGTCCTTGTCGAAATGCACTTCGGTGGTCAGCGGCCCACGGTCGGAGAACTGCGGTTCGGCATCGGCAGTCCTGACGTGTTTACTACCGTCCTGCATGAACATCGTCGTGACGGTGGCGATCTCTTCTCCGGCCTCAGAGTGGAACTGCTTGTCCACCTTGGTATCCCGGATCGTCTGCGCCATGTCCGCGTCCCGGATGGTGGCCTGCTGAAGGAGACCCAGGGCGGTCGACGGATCGGGCACGTCGTCACCGGGCCGCTCTGTTCCCGGGAGCAGCAGGCCGCCGAGATCGGCCTGGTTGGGCGCCTCGCGGCTGTGCGGCGTCGGTGACGGCGGCGGCGGTCTCGTCATCGGCGGCTCCGACCGCCAGCAGCAGCCGGTTGACCGCGGCCTGCTCGGACTGGGCCCGCCGTTCCAGCGCCGCGGTCTGTTCGGCGGAAAGCTGAGCGCCGGTGATCAGCACCACCCACTGGTCACTGACGTGCAGCTCGCCGCTCATATCGAGGTGATCGGCTTTGTCCAACAGCGAGGTTCGGGCCGCGCCGATGGTGCCGGCGCCGTGTGTCAGGGCTTGACCGACGGCGGTGGTGTACGCCGAGAACGCACTCGTCTGCTTCGCCGCCCGCTCGAACATCGACGCGGCTGCCGTGTGCGCGTCGCCCGACCAGGCCCTGGTGTCCGGCATCGTGGCGATGTTGGTGCCGACCGCCGTCACCGCGTCTTCGATCGCCGTGCCGGTGTCGGTGATGGACCGGCCGGCGAACGTCAGCGTGTCAGGGTTCCAGCGTTCCAGCCGGGAACGTGAGGGCAACACGGATCAGAAGATCCCGACGAAGCGTTCCGCCAGACCCTGGTCCGTCACCTCATAGGTGTTGCCTGCTCCGCGCACCGCCGTACCCATCTCGGCGACGTTGGCCGCGATTTGGCCGGCGAGCTGGTCGACGTGGGCGCCGACGAGTCCGGCCGCCCACTGCGTGGTCGATCTGTCCAGGCCGTCGGCGGCCGAGGAGACTTTGCCCCCGACGTCGGCTTCATGAATCCGGCCCGACGCGATGTCCGCCTGCCCGGCGAAGGCACGCAGCACGTCCGGGTCAACTTCCACAGCAGTCTCCCTCCGACCGATCGACACGCAGGGTCAGCTAGGAGATTAGTTGCGGCTCAGAGGGGGTCAGGTCACCAATTTCCGGGCCCGGGGACGGCCTGGTGCGACAGCAAGAAGGCCCTGAACTGGATAACCAGTCAGGGCCTCTCACCTGCGAACACACGAGTCGGGGTGGCGGGATTCGAACCCACGACCTCTTCGTCCCGAACCACGCCACCTGGGGTTTTGATGACGTTGGGTACGTTGGCCCGCGTAAGTTTTCCCAGCTCAGCTGCATTGGGTGGGTTGGCGCGCGCAGGAGTCGCGAAAATCTACTGCGGACTGCCTGCGGACTGAGACACCTTGGTGGTCAAGGCCGCCTTTGATTTACCGAGAGCGGGAACCTTGAAATCAGGATGTCAGTTTGGACGCTTACTCGACGGGCTTGCAACACCAGATCACGACGGATCCGCAACCAAAGATCACGTCTGCGAATGGACCTCGCGTTCCTCGCATTCCTCGCTTCCACTAGTAGTGCGTTGCTCCTTATTTCTGCGTGGCGGTGTCAGCTACTGGGGTCCGCGTTGCTTTGGAAGGCCACCAGCTGGCTTCGCGTAGAAGTGTGGCGATGGCGGGCACGGTGAGGGTGCGCACGAGGAAGGTATCGAGCAGCAATCCGAAGCCGATGATGAGGCCGGCTTGGATCATGATTGCGACTGAGCCGACCATGAGGCCGAACATGCTGGCGGCGAATATCAGACCAGCTGAGGTGATGACGGCTCCGGTGTTTGCCACGGTGCGCAGGACGCCGACGCGGATGTTGGTCCCGGATTCTTCGCGGAGCCGTGAGACGAGCAGCATGTTGTAGTCGGCGCCGACGGCGACGAGGATGATGAATGCCAGTAATGGTACGGGCCAAGCGATTTCGTAGCCCAGTCCCCATTGGAATACCACAACGCCGATGCCGAGCGAGGCGAGGTAGTTGAGCACGACGGTGCCTAAGAGGTAGAGCGGTGCCAGGAGTGCGCGCAGCAGTAGGACCAGGATGACGCCGACGATGATTATGGTGGCGACGGCCAGTTGTGCGAAGTCGGCCCATAGGAATCGTTGGATATCGGAGTTGACGGCGGGGAAGCCGGCGACGGATACGGTGGCGTCGGCGAGCGACGTGTTGGGTCGTGCGGTGTTGGCGGTGTCGGTGATGCGGCTGGCGAGCTCCATGGCTTCGACGCTGTAAGGGTCGTGGCTGCTTTCGATCATGAACCGCGCGGTCTTGCCGTCCGGTGAGAGGAATTGCTTGGCAACATCGGTGAATTGCCGGTTCTCGAATGCATTAGCGGGCAAGTAGAAACCGCTCGAGGAGTCGGAGTCCGCCGCTGCGCGTGAGGAATTCTGTAGTTGGGTGGCGATCTGGCTCATACCGGACAGCATTTCGATGTTGCTGTCGGCGAGGGTGCGGACACCGGTCGCGAGTGCTTGAGCGCCGGAGGCGAGCTGTCCGATTCCCTCCTGCAATCGGCGGAGATTGGTGGCTAGGTCGGCGGGGTCACCGAGGGCTCCGAATGCCTTGTCCAGCGAGGCGACTGCGTTCTGGACGTTGGAGAGGGTGCCACCAACGGTGGCATTGGTCGCGGGATCGTAGCGGTCCCCGAGGTCGGCGATCTGGTCGAAGAATCCGCTGTCGCGCAGGCTGACCAAAATCTTCACCTGGTCACGAATTTGGGCGCACTGCGGGGTGGCGGCACACCACGGTGAGGTGTTGAGCGCGCCCACGAGTGGATCGAGCTGGGTGATCGCGTTCTGCGCCTGGTTGGCCAGCGGTCGCAGTCCTGGGCCGGATTGGATGGCTTGGTCGACGGCGGGGGCGGTGGCGGAAAGTTGTTGCAGCAGTGGGCGGAACTGGTTGACCTGAGTTCCCGCGGATTGAGCTTGGGTGAGGATTCCGGCCAGTGGCGCGAGGGCGGTGCGCACCGTGCCATCGAGTTGGGCGAGGCCGTCGGCGAGCTGGTCGGCGCCGCCGGTGAGTTTGGCGAGGTCGTCCTTGCGTGAGTTGCCCTCGGCGACCGCGCCGGCCATTTTCTCGCCGATCTGGCCGTTCTGCCAGGCCAGTTCTGCTTGGTCGAGGCGCTCCCCGGTGGGGCGGGTGACTCCGGACACCCTGGTGACGCCGGGGATCTGGGAGACGCGAGAGGCCATCTCGTCGAGATCGGCCAGCCCCCTCCCGGTCCGCATGTCGGTCGGGTTCTCTACGACGAGGAACTCGCTGATGACGACGTCCTTGCGGAAGTGGCGGTCCAGAAGTTGGTAGCCCTGGTTGCTGGCCGTGGTGTCTGGTTGTCCCTTGCGGTCGTCGTAGCTGATTTTGATGGTCGCAGCGGCTGCCGACAGGGCGAGCAGGATGGCCAGGCTGACGATCAGCAGTGGCACCGGACGGCGGACCACGGCGACGGCGACGCTGTTCCAGTAGCGGCGGGTGCGATCGGATTTGGGTTCACCGATGCCGCGTTTGGCGGCTAGCGACAGCACGGGTGGCAGCAGGGTGACGGTCGCCAGAAATCCGAACAGCACGGCGATGGCACACGCGGGGCCCAGGGCGGCGAAGACGCTGAGCCGCGCGAAGACCATGGCCAAGAACGCGAGTGCCACGGTGGCGGCGGACGCCAGGATGACGCGCCCGATGCTGGCGGTGGCGTGGATGATCGCCTGATCGGCGGGTACTTGGGCGCGGCGCTGCTCGTGGTACCGGCTGATCAGAAAAACTGTGTAATCAGTTCCGGCGCCGAGCAGGATCGCCGTCATGAATGCGACGGTGAACTGGGAGACCGGCATGCCCATCTCGCCGAGGGCGGATAGCACGCCGCGCCCAACCGCCAGGCTCAACCCGATTACCAGCAGTGGCAACAGCGCGGTGAACACTGACCGGTAGACGATCAGCAAGATCAGGGCGATCACGCCGGCGGTAGCGATCGAGATCAACAGCAGGTCGTGCTCGGCGGAGGCGATCATGTCGCTGAAGGTCGCCGGTGGTCCCGTCACTTGGACGGTCGTGGTCGATCCGGTGAACACCTCCGCGGCGATGTCGCGCACCGCGTTCAAGGATTCGGCTGCCGTGGGGTCTCCGAGGGTGCCGGTGACACCGACGGGCAGATACCAGGCTTTGCGGTCGGCGCTGACTGCCTGAGCTTCGGTAATCGGATCGGCCAGCAGGTCCTGCACCAGCAGGACGTGGTCGCCCTCGGCCTGCAACCGGCGCACGAGTTCGCCGTAGCGCTGCCGTGCAGTTGGAGTCAAGCCAGTGGGGTCTTCCATGGCGACGAACACCATGGTTTTCGAGCCTTCTTCGCCGAACGCGGCGCTCATGCGGTCAACCGTCTGCAAGGACGGGGCGTCGCGAGGAATGAGGTCCACCGACTGTTGGCGCACCACGGTTTCCAGCTGTGGGAACAGCAGCGCGAGAACCACCGCGGCGCCTAGCCATACCCCGATGACGAGCGCTTTGTGTCGGAGGGTGAACCGGGCCAGGGTCGCCAACCGTTCGCTGTACTCGCGAGTGTCGGCCGGGTCGGTGGATCCGTTGGCGCGCCGACCAGGCCGCTTGGCCTGGCTTGGGGCATCTGCACTGCCGTCGGTCACTTGGCCTCCACTGGTAGCGATACTGCCGGTATCGGTACGCTACCGCACGTAGTGCAAGTGGTGACGGCGACCGGTGGGGGCCTCGCTCAAGAGCGTCATGAGTCGACTCCCTACGGGATTGCGGCGGGCCAGTCGGCCGCGAATACCTGCACGGCGTGCAGGGCGCCTCCTACCGCCACCGTCGCCAGTGCCGCACGATCACTGCTGGGGGCGGGAATGACGACAGCCGCTGCCACGTCTCTGAGAACTCGAAGTTTGAGCGTTCTGATCGTCAATCGCTGCCCTCCGCGGAGTCCTATGGTGGCACGCGCCCCCATTGGGGGCGGATGCTACCAAAGTGTTGCGACCTACTGTGGCTTGCCAAGATGGACATGTGCGGACGCGGTCGAAGAGATGGGGCGGGCGTACCGGTGCTGAACGCCGGGCGGAGCGCCGTCAGCGCCTCATTGATGCCGCGACGGAAATCTGGAGTGAAAGCGGTTGGGCAGCAGTCACGATGAGAGGAGTGTGCGCCAAAACCGGCCTGAACGACCGTTACTTCTACGAAGACTTCAAGACCCGCGACGAGTTACTTGTCGCTGCATGGGACGGCGTGCGCAACGAGATGCTCGGTGAGGTTTCTGCGACGCTCGCAGAACGCATCGGGCAGCCGCCGATGGAGACCATCCGCGTGACCATCGCCGCGGTGGTCGACCGGATTGCAGAGGATCCGGGCAGGGCGAAGATTCTACTGGCTCAACACGTGGGCAGTTCCCCGCTTCAGGATCGGCGCGCTGTCGCACTGCAGGAGGCGACACACCTGGTGATCGCAGCCAGTGAGCCACACCTGAGGCCGGAAGCCGATGAAACCGCCCTTCGGATGGACACACTGGTGGCCGTTGGTGGCTTCGTCGAATTGATCACCGCATGGCATGCAGGTTTGCTTGACGTCATCCAGGGGGAGATCGTGGAGCACACGAGTCGGCTTGCCGAGACGCTCGCCGAACGTTATTTGGTCGACGACGCTGGCCTCTAATGTTGTACAGCGGCGTTCATGTGTTCAGTCCGGAATGAAGCAAGCGGAGGCACCTCGACATTCGCGAAGCGCGGCCGGGAGGCGCCAGAAGCTAACTCTGAGGTTTGGCTTTGGTCGTGGCCGACTCGACTGCGTTCTGCAGCAGCACATAGCTGCCGAGGCTGCCCAGGAAACCTGCGCAGTGCTGAACGAGTTCATCGGTGGTGAACTCGAGTTCTCCGTCGAGCCAGCGGCGCAAGACTTCGAATAACCCACCCACACCCAATGTCGAGGCCAAATGGGCAACGCCCACTGCGGAGTCGGCGATGTCAAGGTGAAGTCTGGCCTCACGCAATACGAGGTCGGTGAAACCGGTCATCATGTCGCTGCGTAACTCCCGAAGCAGCGGCTCCGTTGCAGATTCCACGAACAAGATCCGACCCAGTCGAGGATCATTGTTGATCATGCTGACCAGCCCGCGGATCGGCGCGTACGCGAGCACCTCGGGTGGGGCGCCGGCATCGGGGATCGCGTCAACTATCACCTCCTGGAAGGTTGCGTAGAGCTGCTGGTAGACAGCTCGCAAGAGGGCGTCTCTGTCAGGGAAATGCTGATAGAAGTAGCGTGACGTCACGCCGGACTCAGCGCATACGGCAGTCACCGTGGCGGCGGCAACGCCGTGCGTGCCGATCAACTCCATCGCGGCCTCGATGAGACGCGTGCGCCTGTTCCGGTGACGCTCCTCGGCGGACATCCCGCTGTACACCCGCACCGATCGCACAACGCATAGCTTGCCATCTAATTCTGACTAGGCGTAAAGTCAGATCATCAGTGCCCATGACAACAGGAGAACAACATGAGCGACGATTCGTCCACACGGCCCACCACGCGGGTCGTCCCGAAGCCCCGCCGTGTCCGATTCGACATGCCTGCTGAGACCAGTCGGCAGCACTTCGTCGATGGCGACTTGGTGATGAGCCACTTTGTGTCCACCTTGTCGGCCACGTTCCCCGAAGGCGAAGACTTCTTCATCCGGTCAGTCCGCGAGTACCGGGACCACATCAGCGACGCTGACCTGAAGGAGGCGGTCAAGGGATTCATCGCTCAAGAGGCCACCCACCGGCACCAGCATCGGCTGCTCAACGATCGCCTTCAAGCGATGGGCTATCCCACCGAGGGGATCGATCGGCATATCAAGAAGTTGGTTGGCCGACTCGAGAAGCGTTTTTCTCCCAAGATGCGCCTGGCTGTGACGGCAGCCCTCGAGCACTACACGGCGACATTCGCCGAGATCATTCTCACCAGCGACGAAGCTCAAGAACTGATCGGCTACACCGAGGTGCGGCCGATTCTGCTTTGGCACGCACTGGAGGAATGCGAGCACAAGGCCGTCGCTTTCGATGTCTACGAGACGGTCGGTGGAAGCGAACGCACCAGGGTCTGGGGAATGCGGATCGCCAGTCTCCTATTGTTCACCGAGTTGGTCATCCAGACCACCCGCTCTCTGGCCGGCGATCGTGCCGCCTACAACCCGGTGCGGTTGCTGCGCAGCCTTCGAGCCTTCCGTCATAACCCGCTGTTCAGCCGAGCAGCGATTGAGCGCTTCCGTTCCTACACCCACGCCGGGTTCCATCCCGACGACTGGGATAGCGCAGAAATCCTCGAACGTTGGACCAAGGAACTCTTCGACGCCGATGGCGGCCAACAGCTACGGAGTAACGTGTAGGTCGACAAGTACTTTTGTGGTGAAAGCCGCCATATGGAACGACCTCTTCACGAAGAAGTGCGTTGCGCCGTGGCCGCATCGCGCGTTCAGGCATTCCGCTGATGCGGGCGGAAGGGCCATTACCGCCGTCCCGTCAGCGTCCGAAGACGTCCCGGCAAATCTGCACACAAGTTGGCGCCGTGTCAGCGAGCGCGCATGTCTTCTACGAATTGCTGTCCGGAGTTGCGATGCCGTTCGCGTCGGTGATTGGTCCGGTGCCGGCAGCGACGGGTTGGGGCATGAGCACCGCAGTAGTACTTCGCATGGCGGAACGTGCCGATAAGCGTCACGAGGCTGTCCTCGGTGTTGTGAACGGCCTGTTCCTGACGACCGTGTTGGCTCACTTCATACACTGGCCGAAGCGCTGGAGATTTGGTGTGCCAAGCCTGTCCGAGTGCGAAGGACTATGCGGCCCAATCCTGGTGCCTTACAACGGTATTCTTTACATTTCGGGGCTCAGTGCTGTAGCCGGATTGCTGGAGAATGGTCGCCGAGGTGCGGTCCGTGGTGCGATCGTCCCGCTGCTGGGTGTTCCAGTTCTCCTTCGACTGCAGCGGATGGAATTCCGTCGGCTCAGTCTTCAGGCCCGGCGCAATCCTCGGTGGTGGAATCGCCGTCTGCAGATGCAACCGCCCGACCGTTCGACATCGTCAGATCCCGACCAACAGGTGCTAGGGGCAGAGTCATAGCACGGAGTCGACATGGCGAGCCGATCACCCTTCAGTCAACGGAGGGTCGAACTCCGTCAGGGGGCCATCCTTCGAGGCCGTCTTCTAGCGGCACGTGCAAGGACCGCAGCAGCGCTGAGAACAATCTCCAATTCCCGATCGCGGCGACGAGTTCGACGAGGACGGCCGGGTCCCCGTGCAACGCGCGCTGACACTCAGCCCAGGTTTCATCCGAGATGGTGCCGTCACGCAACGTCTCGTCTGTCGCCGCCAGTACCGCCCGCTCGGCTTCGCCGAAGTGGCCGGCGTTCTGCCAGTCGCGCACCCCGAGCAGGTCGCGTTCGGGCACATCGAGCAAGCGGGCAACCCTCCAGTGTTGCGTCCACTCATAGACCGAATCAGTGACCCAGCCGATTCGCATGATGATCAGCTCCCGTAGCCGCGCATCCAGCGCGCCTTTCCACAGCAACGCCTCCAGCATTCCATGCAATGCGACGGCTACAGGGGGCTGATGAAGCGCGATCCTGAAAACAGACAGTTCAGCCATGGCGTCCGGAATCCCGCATTGAGCGGCGCGCTCGCGGGCATCTGTCAGGGCAAGCATGTCAACCCGGCTTTGGCTGCTCACGGTGGATCCTTCCGGTTGGGCGCTAGTTGGCGCTGTCAGGCGATCGGCACAAAGACGTTGTGCAGAGCGGGGACCCGGTCCGGCTCGTTGCCGGCCAGAAGGTCGAGCAGCCCGGGCAGGCCGGCGAAACCGGTGATCTCGCGGTGCAATTCTTCGAAGGGCCAACGCCTAGAGACCAGCAGCTCGATGGCGCTCTGGTAGGCGGGGTAGTCGACCCCCAACGAACCGAAGATGCGTAGTTCCTTGAATACGAGCAGGTCTGGCTCGAAGCCCGGCGCTCCGCCGCCGCCGCGTGTGCCCGCGACCACCACGCGTCCGCCGGGCTGCGCGAGTCCGACGGCGTCCGCGAATGCGGCTGGCGCCTTCGCGGTGACGTCGACGACGACATCTGCGAGCCGGCCGGTCGCCATTTGCAGGGCCTGCGCCGGGTCGTCTTCGGTGACGTCGATGGTCAGGTCCACGCCGAACTGGTGGGCTGCGGCTAGCCGAGTTCGGTCGCGAGGGCCGACCCCGGTCATCGCGACGAATGCCGCTCCGGCCTCCTTGGCGGCTACGGCAGCACAAATCCCGCGGATCCCTGGTCCGAGGACCGCGACGACGTCGCCCGGGCTTGTCTCGGGCAACATGGCAGCCCATTTGATCCCTGCCCCAAGCGGATTGAACAACGTCGCGACGATCGGGTCGAGTCCGTCCGGGACCGGCAACGGCATGGAATCGAACGGCAGATGCAGGTGGGTTGCATAGCCTCCCCACAGGCCGGGCGGGATGTTCACGTCGACGAAGCCGAACATGGTGGCGAGGCCGTTGCTCGAGCACCTGCGATACTCGCCGCGGCCGCACGAGTCGCACTCCCGACACGATCGGAACACCTCGACGGCGACTCGCTGACCCACCGAGACGCCCCAACGCTCGCGCGCGGCGTCACCGATTCCCTCGATGACGCCGATGATCTCGTGTCCGGGGATGAAGGCGAACCCCGTCGGCAGGTGTCCGCTGAACTGCTCGTGGTCGGTTCCGCAGAGCCCGCACGCCTCGATCCGCAGGAGACCGGACTCGTCGTCGATGCGCGGCACCGGAAGATGCCGCCGTTCAAGGGTGCGCGGCTTGGTCAGCACGAGCGCGTCGGCGTTCACGACAGTTCGAATTCGACGTGTCCGTCCGCCTGCCGCACGGCGACTTGGTGTCCGACGCACATGTCTCGTGACATTGCCACCGCCACCTCGGCATCGTCACTGCGCGCCGCGACGCGGCGGCCGTCGGTCATGCGCGCGAAAATCGGCACCCAGGAGGGGCCTTGGTCACGGTCGTGCACGACCGTGTATCCATCTATGGTCGCCTCTCCGGATGCGTCGGCGGGAGAAGCGACCGGGAGGGAGGTGCCGTCGATCGCAGACTGCGCATCGGCCATGTCCGGAGTCTGCCATCCCGTTGGCGGTGGAGTCGCCGACCACAGACCCAGCGAGTGCTTTGTGATGTACCAGCCCAGTCCGGACACGAGCCCGACGGCGTCCGGGTCGCTCCTGCAGCGTCGCACCATCTCGACGATCGAATGGCTGACATAGTTGTTACCCGGCCCTCCGTGGTAGGGCAGTCCGCCGGTCACCGTGAACCCGCGGTCATCCGCCGGGTCGAGATCCAAGGCGTCGATCGCCGCCTCGACCGCGGAAGGAAAGCAAGAGTAGAAATCAAACCATCTAATGTCGTCGATGTGAAGTCCACTGGCCGCCAATACCGCCTTGCCGGCGGCCCTTATTCCGGCGGAACGACCCAGATCAGGCCGCTGAACCGGGAAATACACGTCGTTGCATGTGGCCGACGACCACGGGAAGACCCAACGATCACTGGGCACTCCGAGTTCCTCGGCGACTTCGGCGGCCATGATCACGAAAGCGGCAGCCATATCCACGGCGATGATGCTGTTGAGCAGCTTCGGATACGGCTCGCACACCATCCGGTTAGCCGGGGAGACCGTGCTGAGCTCGTCTGCGCTACGGGCACGCGGAAACCAGGCCTGCTCGAGATGTCGGGACGCCTCAACCGTGAACGGAGCCATCAAGTCACCCAGCCAGCGGCGCTGTTCGTCGAATGTGCGGCCTGATCGGGCCGCGATCGCGGATTCGAAGATCGGGTACACCTCGTGCGGCCAATGTAACCCGGCGCCCACCTCGGCTTCGCTCAGTCCCGGGCGGGTGTCACCGAGTGACTCGTCCTGTGCTGCGATGGGTTTGGGCTCCAAAAGTGCGCTACCGGATGCGACTTTGCGTGCTGACGCGCCGCTTTCCGCTCCGACGATCAGAGCCCCGTCGCTGACGCCGCGCCAAATGCGGCGGCCGAGGACCTCGACCAGATACTGGGGGGTGTTGCCGCCGACCGGACAACTGATGCGATGATCCGGCGTCAGCCCAGTCGCTTCGGCAATCCTCGACGCGGGGTTGTCGCGTGGGATCATCAAGATTCCGGGCGTCGCCACGGTATCGATGCGATGCCCGATCGCGGCCGAAGCATCATGCAGCGCTCGACGCGCGGCCTCGGCGGCCAAATCGATGGGATCGACGGTGCCTTCACCGCGATGTGTCAGTTCACCGACGCCGACGACAACCGGAGTGCGTGGTGGGATGGCCAACGGTCAGATCACGCTCATCGTCGAGGTCTTCTATGCGACACGACTGCGATATTGTCACATCCGTTTCCATGCGACAACCGCGGGTGTTCGACAGAGCGGGTCCCTTGACAGGGCATACTCGTACCCGTGACGAAGAGATCGTTGCGGCGGGGCGACGCGACTCCTGGGCGAAACCGCGATATGGCGCGCGATCGCCTACTCGACGCCGCCGAAACGTGCCTGCAAGGCAAGGGGCTGTCGGGCACCACGATGGAGGATATCGCCAGGCATGCGGGCGTATCGCGCGCCACGGTCTATCGCTACTTCGCTAGTCGCGAATCCGTCGTATCCGGTGTCATCGTCCGCGCAGCGGAACGCTACCTGCACCGCACCAGCGGACGGATCTTGGCGCACACCGACTTGGGCTCTGCCATATTGGACTTCGTTGCAGTCACGGTGCGCGCGGCACGCCGCGAACCGATAATCGGCATGCTCTTCGCCAGCGACGATGAACTCGCCGGCGTGGGACTGGCCGAGGGAACGTCGGTGGCGCTGTTCGAACTCGTCGCCGAGTTTCTGCGACCCGTGTTCGCCGCACACTGGCATCAACTCGAAGCCGGCGTTTCGGTCGATGACGCCGCCGAATGGATTTTGCGCATCATCCTCAGCTTGCTCGCGGTTCGCGGCCCCCGGCACCGCAGCCCCGAAGGAATCGATGCTTTCTTGCGCCGATTCCTGCTTCCCGCGCTACTGGCCGACACTCACAGTTGCATTGCTGCGACAACTGCGGAGTAGTGTCTCAGCGATGGCATCGGTATCGCTGAACGAAACGAGGCGCTGACCATGGACTTCCCCCAGTTCAACAAGCAAATAGCCGAGGAGCTCCAGCACGCGGGGGGAACCTCGGGAGGGCTCGCCAAGTACTTGGACTTCCGCCACATCGAGTTCTCCGCCGGGAGACTGGTAGTGGAAATGGACGCCCGAGCCGATTTGTTGACTCCTTTCGGCACTCTGCATGGCGGATGCCTGTCAGCGATGGTCGACCACTGCTTGGGCGTGGTGTTCTATCCGGTGATCCCACCTGGGTCATGGGTGGCCACAACCGAATTCAAACTGAACCTCCTACGTCCGGTGTCCAGTGGAGTCTGCGTTGCGGTCGCCGACATCATCGCGCTGGGGAAGCGTAGCGGCGTCGCCAGGATCGACATCACCAATACGGGACGCCCGGTATGCGCCGCACAGGGAACAGTGACCGTCGTCGCCCAGAGCGCCTCGTGATCCGGTCGCGGAACGAGAACGCTGCCCAAGGCGACCATCGAGGACACAGCAAATGACCTCAACGTTCGAGCGCGTCCGCAACGAAGACGGAACCGCCCTTGCAGCCGATGTCTACCGACACGAATCCGCCCGCGCGGTCGTCATACTGCTGCACGGCGGTGGACAGAACCGCCATGCCTGGGCGACTACCGCGCGCCGCTTACACGCGCGCGGGTATACCGTCGTCGCTTACGACGCCCGCGGTCACGGCGACAGCGAGTGGGACCCCGATGGTCGATACGATCTCGACCGACTTGCATCCGACCTGCTGTCGATTCGCCGATATGCCAGCGATGGCCGCCCGCCAGCTGTCGTTGGCGCATCCTTGGGCGGCATGACGGTGTTGGGAACGCATTTGGTGGCGCCTGCCGATCTGTGGGGAGCCGTCGTACTGGTCGACATAACTCCGCGAATGGAGTTTCACGGAGCACGCCGCGTCGTGTCTTTCATGGGCGCCCATCCCGACGGATTCGATACGCTCGACGCGGCCGCGGACGTCATTGCCCAGTACAACCGGCATCGCGCTCGGCCCAAGAACTTGGACGGTCTCCGAAAGGTCTTGCAGCAGCGCGACGACGGTCGGTGGATCTGGCGATGGGATCCGGCGTTCATAGCTTCCAACTTCGAGTTCCTGCAGGGCGACCCAGCAACTGGTGCCAAAGAATTCGGCGCCATAAGCGACCTTCTCATCGAAGGGGCCCGCCGCGTGCGAGCACCAACGCTTCTCATTCGCGGCGTTCACTCCGACGTGACGTCGCAGCAGTCGGTCGAGGAGTTCCTCGAAGTCGTACCGCACGCCGAGGCTGTCGACGTTTCGGGCACGGGCCACATGGTTGCGGGCGACGACAACGACGCCTTCACTTCGGCAGTCGCAGATTTTCTCGACCGCACGCTGAACGACTCGTCGGACTGAGCGTCTTTCAGGGCCCTGCGATGGCCGCGGCCCGGCCACTCTGGTTCGTTGTCGAGGTGTCAGAACTACCTCCATGAACGGAACCCCGGCGGCGCAGTATCGGCGCATCCGAAGGCAGCGATGCCAAACCGTATGGTTCGACCATCGCCTGGGCCGAATTATCATTCGAACCGAAGCATTTTGCTGGTGGGCGCTGTCCAGGTCGGATCGAGCGGTCGGAGTTCTCCGAACCAGTGCCCGCACACCTTGACGAACACACCCGCCGCCGGGGCGACCCGGATCAGATCGGCGCTGCTGTTGGGATCTTGGAGTCAGTCGACGGCCGGGGGCGAGTCCAGAGGACAGCCTACTGCTATCCAGGCTTCAGCTTCGGTATGCGGGAGGCGGGCGGGCATATCCGGCGCCCGATTCGACCACCTCGTCAGAGCGGCGGGCGTTCCTTCGCATGAGCAGTTCCGGAAACTTCGTGGCCGAAACGATCGAGAAAGTCGTCTATTGCGGCCAGGGCGGTGCTGATCGTTCCTCGCAATGGGGCTGCTCCGGCCGCGAAGGCCGCAAACAAGGTTATTGCGAGCAGACAACTCATGCCTCCGCCTTCCTCTTCACGCGCATCCGTTCGCCGTGGCCCACAGCAATGCCTCGTTCGGCTGCTGAAATGGTAAAACGTGGCTCACCGCTCCTTAACAGCGTAGATACCCGGATCCGCGATCGGTATGTCTCGAAGGGTCGAACCTGCGGGCGTCTGTTGTCTCGCAAAGACAAGT
Source organism: Mycobacterium sp. SMC-8 (assembly GCF_025263565.1). Taxonomy (NCBI): domain Bacteria; kingdom Bacillati; phylum Actinomycetota; class Actinomycetes; order Mycobacteriales; family Mycobacteriaceae; genus Mycobacterium; species Mycobacterium sp. SMC-8. The sequence continues at coordinate 965,929 of NZ_CP079865.1, read as the reverse complement.
AATCGAGTACGGTCGCAGCTGTGCTTGATTCATCCGAAGTTCAAGACACCCCCGGTCACGCGGTTCATCACCTATTCCGAGACCTCGGCGACCTCGTCAGAGAATTGCCCGAGTCCATACATGGCCTTCTGATTGAGCAAGTTGCCGAACTCGCTGCCGATCAACAGCTCAAAGAGCTACTGAGTGACACCGTCGCCGCGAACGTAGACACTTGGTTCTCCGTCGTCCGTCACTCGATCCCGTTCGACCGCATGGAGTCACCGACGGCCGCCCTTGAACACGCCCGGAGGATGGCGCAACGCGAGGTACCCGTCAACGCGCTGCTGCGGGCATACAGGCTCGGGCACCAGTATGGATTGAACCTCATCATCGCTGGCCTTCGGAGCGCGGACCTACCGCCCGAGGAGAAATTGGCGCTCATTGAACACATCACCCGTGTGTCTTTCCGCTACATCGACTGGATGTCTGAGCAGGTCTTGGAGACATATCAGACTGAACGCGCGGAGTGGGACGAGCGCCGACGAAGTTTGCGTGCACAAGCCATTCGAGACATCCTCAACGGACGCGACGTAGACCTGACCGAAGCGTCGTCGGCTATGAGGTACTTCTTGGGCGCAACGCATGTGGCTCTCATGGTATGGCTCGACCGAGATGCGGGCGCCGACACCGACGAGTTCATCGCCATGGAGCGCTTCATGCAACACGCGGTCTCCGCCACTGGAGCGAAGCAATCGGTCTACTTCTCCATCGACCGCCTCGTCGGATGCGCATGGATGACGGTTCACCGCCCGTCGGACTATTTATCGCAGCTGCGCGACTTCGTCCGGGCTCAACCTGACGGCCCAAGACTTTCCGTCGGTGAACCACTTCCGGGGATTGAAGGCTTCCGCCGCACCTACCGACAGGCTGAGCAGGCCCGTGTGGTCGCGGTGGCAGCCGACGGCTCCTCACGGCACCGGATCGTCGCTGCACGAGATCCCGGTGTGGCCCTGGCCTCGATGCTGATGACCGATGACGCGACTCTGAAGGAATGGATTTACGATGTGCTGGGCCCGTTGGCTCAGAACACTGCATCGGACCAGCGTCTACGAGACACGTTGAGGGTGTTCTTGCGTGCCGGTTCCAGCTTCAAAGCCGCCGCCAACGAATTGCAGATACACGCCAATACCGTCAAGTATCGCGTAAATCGAGCACTCGAGCGCCGCGGTCGCCCGATCGCCGCGGAACGATTAGACGTCGAGGTCGCCCTACTGATGTGCTATTGGCTCGGCGAAGTAGCACTGAACCCAACACAAGCCTTGGGGCGGTCCTAGTCGTTCGTGTCCCGCGAACGCCCTTGCTGCGTAACTGTGCCGTCTACTGACGAACACGCCGAATCTGAGGATGGTCAGCGCGACGATCCGGCGCCGCCCGGCCTGATAATCCGAGTTCGATTCATGTTTCGACGCTGCCGCGGGGCTCTGCTGCGGGCAGGCTGATCGAGTGGAGTCGTCGATCGCCGCCGTACGGAGCTGAAGCAACCCATTCACCGAAGCTCATCGACGTCAGACACGCTCAAGCACCCATCGCGCAAGGCGACAGGCGAGTCGTGGCGCAGGTTGCGACTTGTCGGCCCAGACAACCAGGAGGCATAAGCCTTGATCCACCGATGAGCTGTCGTGGCTGAGGCTGGAATGGTTTGGTGGTCGCTTGCTGGCTGTGAGCAGGGGGTATCGGCTGGTCTGTCCAGCTTTTTCCTGTGTGCTCCGGTCGTGGCCTTTCGGCGGATTGGTCAGGTGGGGGCGGTTGCTGGCGGGCTGTGGCCGATGGTGTTGCGCCACAATCGGAGCCAGTGCGTCGCCCACGGCCAGTGGGCTGGTAGGTGCAGGATGGGTCGGCGTTGGGGGCGGGCCAGTCGGGCCGGGATGGTGATGAGGCGTCGGCGCAGGGTGGCGCCGCGAGCCACCGCGTGTGCACCGCCGGCCAGGATGCCGGCGGCGCGCTGCAGGTTGTGGGCGATGGCCGCGCACAGTATCCAGGCAGAGTTCGCCCCGAAACGTCCCGAGGGCATGTGGGCCAGGGGTCCGTCGATGAGGTCGGCGAACACGGTTTCGATGATCGCGTGGCGGCGGTGAGTGATGTCAGCGACGTCGACGGGTTCGTCGGTGTCGGTGAAGAACGGGTGATATCGCCAGACCGGGAACAGGGCGTCGGGGTATCGGGCGTCTTTGACCCGGCGCACGATCAACCGTGCCGTGATCGGAGTCTTCGTGGAACTGAAAGCGGTGCAGGTGGTTTCGGCGACTTCGGCATCGGAGATCCAGGCACCGGTGTCGGGATCGCGGCGGGATAGCACACCGGGATCCACGCGGTGTCATTGATGTCGGCGATGGCCGCGACGACTGCGGCGGTCTTGGTCAGCACCAGCGAGAACCGGGCACCGGCGCGGCGGCAGGCGGTGACCACGCTGCTGTTGCCGTAGGCCGAGTCGCCGCGCACCAGGATGCGCCCGGTGACACCGGCGCCGCGGGCGGTGGCGACGGCTTGGGCGATCATGCGGGCCGCGCCTTTGCCCGAGTTGGTCTTGCCCGCCCGCAGTCGTGCTCCGGTGATCACCGGAGCGCAGTGTTCGGTGCTGATGGTGGTCACCAACGGGGAAAGACCCTTGCGCAGGATCTGCTTGCCGGCGATTTTGGTGTGGCCGTAGCTCGCACCTTGTTTGGCCTGGCCGTAGACCGGGCGCAGCAGTGAGTCGATGTCGATGAACACCCGCCCGTCGGCGCCGGGCAACAGATCGACACGCTCGCACAGAGCGCCCACGTGCTCACTGAGCACCGACTCCAGTTGCCGGGCATGGCCGAAGGTGAACTCCCGCAACAAGGTTCCGATGGTCGACGGGGCGTACACCTCGCCGAACAGGGTCTTCATCCCGCCGCTACGAACTACGTCGAGGTCGTCGATGCTGTCCGCGCCGGTGCACATCCCGGCGATCAGCGTGGTCAGCTTCGGCGACGGATTGGCCGCACCGGACTTGACCCGCTCGCAGCTGAACCGAACTTTGTCGGCCAATGACGATGACAGTCCGGTCTGCTCGGCAAGGGCCATCACCGGTACCAGGCCTGCGCACGACACCAGACGCTCATCATCGAAGACCGCCGACGATGCGGCGAACCTATGGGACACTTGCACCGGAAGTGCCTTTCCGAGTTGTGCCGATAAGTGCGTAGAGAACACTCATCATCGCAGCTCAGAGGGCACTTTCCTCATTCCGACACCCCACGACCAGCCAATTCATCGGTGGATCGAGGATAAGAACATCCGACAAGTGGCGCGCGTGGTCTTGCCACGCGCTAGACGTTAGCGACGATTAACATCTTCAGCTATTTGCAGCGGCGACCGTGGCTACTCGTCGTGACAACACTTCCCAAACCCGCGCTCCGCCTCCGGTGTCGTGCCTCAGCGCTGGACGACGCCGCCCTCGACGCCGGTGAATCGCTTGCGCAGCTCGGTCTTGAGGAGCTTGCCGGTGGCGTTGCGGGGCAGCTCGGGAAGGAGGTGCACTTCGCGGGGGCACTTGAAATGCGCCAGCCGTTCGCGGCACCAGGCGATCAGTTCGTCGGCGCTGGGTTCCTGCTCGGCGGCTGGGTCGGCCACCACCACCGCGACGACGCGCTCACCCCACTTGTCGTCCGGACCGCCGACCACCGCGGCGTCGAGCACACCGGGGTGACGGAACAGCACCTGCTCGACCTCGATGGGGTAGACATTTTCCCCGCCCGAGATGATCATGTCCTTCTTGCGGTCGACGAGCGTGATGTAGCCGTCGGCGTCGATCCGGCCGAGGTCGCCGGTGTGGAACCAGCCGCCCCGGAAGGCCTCGGCGGTGGTCGCCGGCTTCATCCAGTACCCGACGAACACGTTGGGTCCGCGCACCAGGAGTTCGCCGACGGTGTCGGCCGGGACGTCCCGGTCGTCGGCGTCCACGATGCGGGCATCGACGTGCATGGCGACCCGGCCGATTGATCCGGCCCGCGTCGTGATGTTGGCGGCGTCCAAGACCGAGACCATGGGTGCAGTCTCGGTCATCCCAAATCCCTCGGTGAAGGGGACGCCACGTTGCTGCATGAAGTCGATGACAGTCAGCGGCATCGGTGCGCCGCCGCCCATGGCCAGACGCAACGCGGAGAGATCGTAGGAGTCGAAGTCGGGCACCTGGGTCAGCGCCGACCACATCGCCGGCACCATGAACTGGACGGTGGCGCGGCTTTCGGCCATCGCCTTGAGCGTGCTCACCGGGTTGAACGACGGGAGGATCACGCTGGTCCCGCCGACGTAGAGCAATGGCAGCGTATGTACCCCGAGCCCGCCGATGTGGAACATGGGGGCGACTGCAACAGTCACGTCGCTGCCGGTCAGGCCTTGTTCGGCGCCCAGCACGTTGATGGCGTTCCACAGTAGGTTGTCGTGGGTGAGGATGGCGCCCTTCGGGCGGCCGGTGGTGCCCGAGGTGTACATGATGAACGCGGCGTCGCGGCCCTCGACGTCGCTGTCGAGAGGCTCGGGGGCGCCGCCGGAGAGCAGGTCTGGGTAGGCGATCTCGCCGTCGGCCGGGGCGCCCCCGGCCCGGACCGTGTGGCGGACCCGGACCCCCGGCTCGGCCAGCGCGCTGACCGCCGCCGCCGCGAGCGGCTCGTGGAACACGAACACGTCGGCGCCGGAGTCGGCGAGGATGTAGCCGATCTCCGGGCCTGCGAGTCGGACGTTGATCGGGATGGTGATGGCGCCGATCTTCGCGCAGCCGAGGAGGACCTCCATGAACTCGACCGAGTTCACCAGCAGTATGGCCACCCGGTCCCCCTTGCGGACGCCGAGACGCAACAGGTTCGAAGCGACCTGGTTGGTGCGCCGATCGAAGTCGGAGTACGTGAAGCTGGTGTCACCGCAGACGAACGCCGTGCGCTGCCCGTTGAGGAAGGCCCGTTTGGTGACCCACTGACCGATACCGCGATCCATGTTGATTTGCCTCCTCGGCAGTTTTGGTTGACAAATGCTCGGTAAGGCAGGACCCGGCCCCGGCGGGCGACCGATCACCACCGTCCGTCTTGTAGACCGAAGCGGACACGAACGGATGAAGGATGCTCAGTATGAGCGGGGCAGGTTCAGGCTGTGCTGAGCCACATAGTTGAGGATCATCTCTCGGCTGATCGGCGCGGTGCGCATCAGCCGCACCGGGCCCCAGAGAGTGGCCAGCCCGTACTCGGTGGCCAACCCGTTGCCGCCGTGGGTCTGGATCGCCTGGTCGAGGGCCAGGATGCCGGCCTCCGCCGCAGCGTATTTGGCCATGTTCGACGCCTCCGCGGAACCGGGGTCGCCGGCGTCGTGCAGTGAGGCCGCCCGCTGGGTCATCAGCCGGGCCAGCTCCAGCTGGATCTTGGCGTGCGCAAGCGGGTGGGACAGGCCCTGGTGGGCTCCGATCGGCACGTCCCAGACCTTGCGCTCGCGCGCGTAGGCCGACGCCTTGTCCAGCGCGTAGCGGCCGATGCCGTTGCCCAGGGCGGCGCCCATGATGCGTTCGGGGTTGAGGCCCATGAACACCTGACGCAGACCGTCGTTTTCCGCGCCGATCAGGTTCTCGGCCGGCACCCGCACGTCGTCGAAGAACAGCGTGAACTGCTTCTCCGGTGTCACCGCCTGCACCGGGATGAGGGTCTTGGTCAACCCGGGCGCGTCGGTCGGGACCACCAGCAGGCTCAGCCGTCCGCGGCCGCGGTCGTCGGTCGCGGTGCGGGTGACGACCAGGATGGCCTCCGCCTCGTCGACGCCGGAAATGTAGTACTTGGTGCCGTTGAGCACCCAATCCCCACCGACGCGCTTGGCGTGGGTGGAGATGTTGTGAGAGTTCGAGCCCGCATCCGGCTCGGTGATCGCGAACGCCATGATGATCTCGCCGCTGGCGATGCCCGGCAGCCAGCGCGCCTTTAGCTCGTCGCTGCCGAAAGCCTCGATGATCGTGCCGCAGATGGTGGGGGAGACCACCGTCATCAGCAGCGGGCAGCCGGCCGCGGCCAGTTCCTCACCGACGATCTGCATGTCGTAGATGCCGCCGCCACCGCCGCCGTACTGCTCGGCGATGTTGACCCCGAGGAACCCCTGCTTGCCCACGGCCTGCCAGAGTTCCGAACTCTTCTCCCCGCCGAGCGACTTGGCCACGTAGTAGTCGTGCCCGAAGTCCTTGGCGATCTCGGACACGGCCTTGCGCAGCGCTCGCCGTTCCTCGGTCTCGTGCAGTTCCATACCGCTCTCCTACTTCGAAGTCACCCGCCACCGGGGCCGGTGACGGGTCTGATGGTGCTCAATCCTCGTCTGCACTGTCGGCCGCTCCGACCACCGCGAGGGCATCGCCGGTGGACACCTGCTGACCCACCTCGACCGAGAGTTCGGCGACGATCCCGTCGATCGGGCTGGCGATGGTGTGTTCCATCTTCATCGCCTCCACCACGACCAAGGCCTGCCCGGCCGTCACGACGTCGCCCGCGGCGACGGGCAGCCGGATCACCGAACCCGGCATAGGCGCCGTCAGCGAGCCCGCCGGCTTGAGCGTGCTGGGGTCCAGGAACCGCGGTACCTGGGTGAACGCAGTGGACCCGGCAGGGCTGTCAACGTAGGCGATGTCGCCGTCGAGGACGACGTCGTAGCCGCGCCGTACCCCGCCGGTCTCCAGGACCACCCGGTCCGGCCGCTGCACGAGCACCCTGACGTCCTCGACCGGTTTGCCGTCGACTTCGACCTCGACGCCGTCGCGGAGCAGCGCATAGCCCACCCGACGCTCGCGGCCGTCGGCGGTCAGCCATCCGGTGGACTGCAGTTGGGACGGGTTGTTGCGCCACCCGGCAGGCAGCGTCGGCTGGACGGGGGCCGCCGCGCGGCGTCCCGCGACCTGGGCGAGTGTGGCCGCGATGGCGTGCAAGCCCTCCCCGTCGCGGTCGATGAGGGCTGCGCCGAGGTCGGCCACGTCGTGGCGGTCGAGGAACCCGGTGTCGGTGCCGCGTCCGGCGAACTCGTCGTGGCGCAGAACGCGAACCAGCAGATCCCGGTTGGTGGTGAGTCCGTGGATCCGGGCGCCGGCGAGCGCGGCGGACAGCGCGCCGAGCGCCTCGGCGCGGGTGGGCGCCCAGGCGATCACCTTGGCCAGCATGGCGTCATAGTGGTGGCTGACCACCGAGCCGTCGCGCACGCCGGAGTCCACCCGGACCCCGACGTGGTCGGGGATCTGCATCGTGCGCAGCGTTCCGGTCTGCGGCAGGTAGCCCTTCGTGGGGTCCTCGGCGTAGAGCCGGGCCTCGACCGCGTGGCCGGTGATCCGCGGCTTGCTCACCTCGGCAGGCAGTGGCCGACCCATCGCCACCAGCAACTGCAGGCGCACGAGGTCGAGCCCGGTGACGAGTTCGGTGACCGGGTGCTCGACCTGCAGCCGGGTGTTCATCTCCAGGAAGGCGAACGTCCCGTCGTCATCGCCGCCGTTCGCGTCGAGGACGAACTCGACCGTTCCGGCCCCGACGTAACCCACGGCCTGTGCCGCCGCGACCGCCGCCGCGCCCATCCGGGCGCGCAGGTCGTCGTCGACGACGGGCGAGGGCGCCTCCTCGATGACCTTTTGGTGGCGGCGCTGCACCGAGCACTCCCGCTCGAACAGCGAGACAACCGTGCCGTGCATGTCGGCCAACAGCTGGATCTCAACGTGGCGGGGACGCTGCACGTACCGCTCGAGGAACACCGTGCCGTCCGAGAACGCCGACATCGCCTCGCGCGAGGCCGAGGCCACGGCTCCGTCGAGGTCGTCGGCCGACTCGACAACCCGCATGCCGCGCCCGCCGCCACCCGCGCTCGCCTTGACCAGCAGCGGGTAGCCGATCTCGGCGCCGAGCTTGCGCAGCTTGTCGGGGTCCAGGCCGGTCGCGTCGCCGCCCGGGAGAACCGGCACGCCCGCATCGGCCATCATCGCCTTGGCCGTCAGCTTGGAACCCATCGCGTCGATGGCATCCGGCGGCGGGCCGACGAACACGAGCCCGGCGTCGGCGCAGGCCCGCGCGAAGCCGGCGTTCTCCGACATGAAGCCGTAGCCGGGATGCACGGCGTCGGCGCCGGTGAGGAGGGCGGCGGCGATCACCCGGTCACCGTCGAGGTAGGTCTCCGCCGGCGAGGAACCCGGTAGCCGGACGGCCTCGTCGGCATCGTCCACGTGCCAGGCGTCGGCGTCGGCGTCGGAGTACACGGCGACGGTCGCGATGCCGAGTTCGCGACAGGTGCGAAACACGCGTCGGGCGATCTCTCCCCGGTTGGCCACCAGCAGCTTCTTGATCACGGGCATCGCCATCACATCCGGAACACGCCGTAGCCACGCTGGCCACGGATCTCGCTGTTGTGGACCACGGAAAGGCAGAACCCGAGAACGGTACGGGTGTCGCGCGGGTCGATGATCCCGTCGTCGTAGAGCCTGCCGCTGTTGGCCAGCGCCAACGACTCACGCTCGATCTGGCCCTCGACGGCAGCGCGCATCTGGGCGTCGGCCTCCTCGTCGAACGGGAGCCCCCGGTCGGCGGCCGACTCGCGGGCCACGATCGACAGCACGCCCGCGAGCTGGGCCGGGCCCATGACGGCCGAACGCGAGTTGGGCCAGGTGAACAGGAAGCGGGGAAAGTAGGACCGCCCGCACATCCCGTAATTGCCCGCACCGTAGGACGCGCCCATCACGATCGTCAGGTGTGGGACAGCGCTGTTGGAGACGGCGTTGATCATCTTCGCGCCGTCCTTGATGATGCCACCCTGCTCGTACTCCGCGCCGACCATGTAGCCGGTGGTGTTCTGCAGAAACACCAGTGGCGTGTCGATCTGGTTCGCCAGCTGAATAAACTGGGCGGCCTTCTCCGCCTCCTCGCTGAACAGGATTCCGCGCGCGTTGGCAAGGATCCCTACCGGGTATCCGTGGATCGAGGCCCAACCGGTGACCAGCGAGGTGCCGTATAGCGGCTTGAACTCGTCGAAGGCGGACCCGTCCACGATTCGGGCGATGACATCACGTGGGTCGAAGGGAACCTTCGGGTCCACCGAAGCGATCCCGAGGAGTTGGTCGGGGTCTCGCAGCGGGGGGGTCGGTGGCTGTGTCGGGCCGGGCCCGAGCTTGCGCCAGTTCAGTCTGGCCATGATGCGCCGCCCGATCCGGATGGCGTCCTGCTCGTCCTCGGCCATGTAGTCGGCCAGCCCGGAGGTGCGGGCGTGCATGTCGGCGCCGCCGAGCGACTCGTCGTCGGACACTTCGCCGGTCGCCATCTTCACCAGCGGCGGACCACCGAGGAAGACCTTGGACCGGTTGCGGACCATCACCACGTAATCACACATGCCGGGGATGTACGCGCCGCCTGCCGTCGAGTTACCGAATACCAGCGCCAGTGTCGGCAGGCCCTGCGCGCTGTGCTGGGTGAGGTCGTTGAATAGCTGGCCCCCGGGCACGAAGATCTCGGCCTGCGTGGGCAGGTCCGCCCCGCCCGACTCGACGACGTTGATGATGGGCAGCCGGTTCTCGCGGGCGACTGCCATGCCCCGGAACACTTTTCGGAAGGTGTAGGGGTTCGAGGCTCCGCCGCGCACGGTCGGGTCGTGCGCGATGATCATCGACTCGACGCCTTCGACGATGCCGATGCCGACCACAACGCTGCCGCCCACCGGAAACTTCGTGCCCCACGCCGCGAACGGACAGAGTTCCAGGAAGGCCGTGTCGGGGTCGATGAGCAGCTCGACGCGCTCCCGAGCCAGCATCTTGCCGCGGCTACGGTGCCGGGCGACGTACTTCTCGCCGCCGCCACCGTTGGCCAGCGCCAGCTGTTCGGCGAGCGCATGGAGCTGCGCGATGAGTCCCTCGCGATTCTCGAGGTATACCGGCGCGCGGGTGTCGACCCGGTCGGGCAGGACGTCAATCAACTTTCCTCCAGGTGACATCAACGTCGATCTCCTGACACGCTACGTTATCGGTCATTAACATTCGACGACAATGGGGTCGACGTGGCAATCGTGCCGTCCCCGAGTGATCACAGCAGGAGCAACTCACATGAAACAGCCGGATCAGCGGGAAGCGGAGGCGGCCGCAGCCGACCCGTGGATGACGCCCGAGCGCATCTCGTTGCGCAACCTCGCGATGTCGTTCACCCAGAAGGAGATCGTTCCTCACCTGCAAGACTGGGAGGACGCCGGAGAGCTCCCTAGAGAACTCCACCGCCGCGCAGCCGCAGCGGGGTTGCTGGGCATCGGGTTCGCCGAAGAGATCGGTGGCTCCGGCGGTGACCTGCGCGACCTGGTGCTGCTCACCGAGGCCGTGATGGAGGCCGGCGGCTCGTCGGGCTTACTGGCCAGCCTACTTACGCATCACATCGCAGTGCCCCATATGGCCGCGCAGGGCGATCCCGAGCAGATCCGCAGCTTCGTGGCGCCGACCCTGGCCGGGGAGAAGATCGGCAGCCTTGGCATCACCGAACCCGACACCGGTTCTGACGTCGCCGGCATCCGCACTACCGCACGGCGCGACGGCGACCACTACGTGGTCAACGGTGCGAAGCTGTTCATCACCTCGGGTGTCCGCGCCGATTTCGTGACCACCGCCGTGCGTACCGGCGGCCCGGGCCCGTCGGGGATTTCTCTGCTCGTGGTGGAGCGTGGCGCCACGGGTTTCTTGGTCTCGCGGGCACTGAAGAAGATGGGCTGGCTGTGCTCCGATACCGCCGAACTCGGATTCACCGACGTGCGCGTGCCGGTGGTCAATCTGGTTGGCCCCGAAGGCAGCGGATTCCTGCAGATCATGCAACAGTTCCAGGTCGAACGTGCTTTCATCGCCGTCCAGTGCTACGCCACGGCCCAGCGCTGCCTCGACCTGACGCTGGATTGGGTGAAGAAGCGCGAAACCTTCGGTCGACCGCTATCCACCCGACAGGTGGTGCGGCACAAGATCGTCGATATCGCGACGGCCGTCGACGTCGCCCGTACGTACACCCGTGCCGCTGTGGACCGCATCGTCGCCGGAGACACCGACGTGCGGATGGTCTCGATGGCCAAGAACCAAGCCGTAGAGGCCTGCGCGCTCGCCGTTGACACGGCCGTCCAACTATACGGTGGCATGGGCTACCTACGCGAGACCGAGGTCGAAAGGCACTATCGCGATTCGCGCATCCTGGGTATCGGGGGCGGCACCACCGAAATCATGAAGGAGATCATCGCCAAGCAGATTGGCCTCTGAGTGAAGCCGCCATTCGACAGCAGGAGCGTCGGCTTGGCAGGTCGACGAGACGGACCTTCCACCGTTTCTAAGGTAAGTCAACGGTGTGTCACGACCCCTGCGGCCAATGCAGCCTCCGCCACCGGGAAATTGCCTCCGGAGTACCAGCTAGCCAAACTTATCAACCACGTAGCGGCGAGCCAGCGTCTCAGCAAGTCTACTCGTATGTTCGACGATGTCGACCTGACTTACATCGACCAGTAGTCCTGCGTGCCAAGCGCTGATCAGTTCGACGAAGCCGCCGACCGCTACAAACGTGTCCATACGCAGAGCCATTTCGTCTGCGTCAGGCTTCAGATGCGGCTTGCTGGCGGCCATGACGAGCTGGGTTGCTTCCTGCAAGGCCACCGCTCGGCGATCTTGCAATGTTGAACTGCCGACGTGCTGTGTCAGCAGGATCTGTGCTCGCCCGGCATCCTGCGCGATGCGGAGAACAACGATCGAGATTGCGGCGCGAATGGTTTCGATCGGTGGTTGACCGACGCGTTCGGCAAATGTTGCCGAAACCTCGCCGAGCATCTCGTCCCGCACGTTGTCCCACGCTGCTACGAGCAACTCATCGCGCGTCTTGAACTCCTCGTAGAAATATCGGTCGTTCAGCGCGGCTCTGGAGCAGACCCCACGCATTGTCACGGCAGCCCATCCGCTTTCCGTCCAGATCTCCGTCGCCGCGTTCACTAGGCGCCGCCGCCGGTCAGCCCGTCGTTCGGCGCCAGTACGCCCGCCCCACCTTGCTGCCTTTGTCCGCACGAATACATCTTGACAAAGGCAGGAGCGCCGCATCAAACTGGTGGCAGGCGACCACAATTGTGTTCGCCGCCACCAGATGGCTGCAGGCCGGCTTGTCTCACAGGTCAGGCGTCGCCGTAATCTGCAAAGGATTCAGTAGTGATGGATATCTTGAGGTGGGACAGACCGCCTCGCCTGAGCCGCCGCGCCAACGCGGTCGTAACGGGAGCGGGCAGCGGAATTGGCCGTGCCTTCGCGGTGGAGCTCGCCCGTAGAGGTGGACGAGTGGTGTGTGCCGACATCGACCCGGTGCGTGCCAAGGAGACGGTCGGGCTCGTCGTCCAAGCCGGCGGCGAGGGGCTCGACATCGCATGCGATGTCACGGACGAAGAGCAGGTCCGCGAACTCGCCGACAGCGCCGAGAAGTGGTTCGGCGCGGCAGCCAGCCTGGTGATCAACAACGCGGGCATCGGAATCGGTGGCAATGTCATCGGCGCGACGCCCAAGCGGGACTGGGAAGCGACACTTTCAGTCAACTTGTGGGGAGTGATTTACGGCTGCGAGATCTTCGTACCGCGACTTCGTGCGAAGGGCAGCGGGGGAATTATCAACGTCGCATCGGCTGCAAGTTTTGGAGCAGCGCCCCGGATGGGTGCCTATAACGTCAGCAAGGCCGGCGTGCTCTCGCTATCCGAGACTTTGGCGGCCGAGCTGAGTGGTACTGGTGTGGCGGTGACTGTACTGTGCCCGACATTTGTCAAGACCAACATCGTCGATAACCCTGGTATTGAGGAGTCGGCCGCCAAGCTGGCAACGAATTTGATGAAGTGGACCGGCGTGTCGGCGGAATCGGTGGCGCGCAAAACGTTGGACGCGAACGATCGCGGTCAGTTGCACGTCCTACCCCAAGTCGACGCGAAGATTCTCTGGTTATTTAAGCGGGCAGTGCCTGCCACGTATACCCGTGCGCTCGGTTTGGTTGAGCGAATCGCGCGCTAAGTCATTCCAGACAAAGACAAAGGAGACTCCAATGGCATTCAAATACAGCGATATGCTCGAGACGATCAAGAATCGGCAGTGGGCGCTGGCCGACATCGATTGGGATGCGCCGGGCGCCGATAAAATCACTGATGAGCAGCGGCCCGAACTGAAGCAGTTCATGGCTGACGTGGTGTGGATAGAACACGTCGGTGCACGCGCGTTCGCCGCCATGGCGCCGAAAGCGCCGTTCGAGGCTCTAGGTGACATCTACCGGTATTTCCATGCCGAGGAGCAGCGGCACGCCAACGCGGAGCTGGCGCTCATGCAGCGGTGGGGGATGCTCGAGGAAGGGGAAATCCCGGTGCCGAACAAGAATATTCGACTGGTCATCGAGTGGATCGACCGATACGCCGAGGCCCTCCCGCTGACGGTGATCGGAGCGGCGATCCCAGCCTTGGAGACTGCGCTCGACGGAGCATTGCTCAAGTTCCTTCTCGACGAGGTGCAGGATCCGCTCTGCGCCGAGGTCTTCAACAAGGTCAACAACGACGAATCGCGGCACTTGGCAGTGGGATTCCAGGTTCTGAACGACCTCGGCGCCAGCCCCATGCGCATTCATGCGACTCAGACGATGGGGGCGCTCATCGACCCGAGAATCCTTCTCGGCGGCGTCCTCTACGTGCCGTTGCTCACCAGGATGTTGACCAATCTCAACGCCATGGGATTGTCGGAGGAGAAGCTCTACAACGCGGTGATGCGGTACGAGAACGTCGGAGATCGTAGTGAGTTCACGCGCCGCGTTCCGGGCTACCACATCTTGAAGGCTCACATGTCCGCCAGCATCAAGCGTTCTCAGCCATTGCATTTCATTTCGCAGCGGCTGGGTACCGCGATCGACCACTTCCCCACCGAGGTGCTCGGTAAGTCACCGACGTGGACAGAAGAGCTGACCTACGAACCGGTGGCCAGATGAGCGACACCACGACCGTCTTGATCGTCGGTGCGGGTTTCGCCGGCCTGGGAACCGCAATCCGGTTGCTACAACAGGGTATCGACGATTTCGTTGTCCTTGAACGTGCCGACGAGGTGGGTGGTACCTGGCGGGACAACACCTATCCCGGCGCGGCGTGCGACATCCCGTCGCTGCTCTATTCCTACGGGTTCGAGCAAAATCCGGACTGGTCCCGCGCGTATTCGGGCAGCGCCGAGATCCTCGGCTACATCAAGACGATGGTCGACAAGTACTCGCTGTCGCGTTTCATCCGGTTCGGAGTGAACGTCACCGGTCTGGAGTTCGACGAGGAAAGCGCACTGTGGACGGCGCAGACAGCTGACGGCTCGCAGTTCACGGCGCGCACCGCAGTGATGGCCAGTGGGCCGCTGGCGAATGCGAGCCTGCCGGACATCCGCGGACTGGACACCTTCGATGGTCACAAGATCCACAGTGCGCGTTGGGATCACGACTACGACATGAGCGACAAACGTGTCGCCGTGATCGGCACCGGAGCCAGCGCTGTTCAGATCATTCCCGAACTGGTGAAGACTGCGCGGTCGGTCAAGGTCTTCCAACGCACCCCCGGCTGGGTCCTCCCTCGGCCCGACTTCTCCCATCCGCAGTGGGTGCGGACGGCGTTTCGTCGCTTGCCTCGCGTGCAGAACGTCGGACGGCAGGCGTGGTTTTGGGGCCACGAGCTCATGGCCGTCGGCATGGTCTGGGATACCCCGGTCACCACTGGCATCCAGCTACTGGCGAAGGCGAATTTGCGGAGGCAGGTATCGGATACTTGGCTCAGGCGCCAGCTGACGCCGAACTTCCGTGCCGGCTGCAAACGGATGCTGATGAGCAGCGATTACTACCCCGCTCTTCAGCGCGACAACTGCAAGCTCGTCTCATGGCCGATCGCGACCCTGTCGCCGAATGGCATACGGACCGCAGATGGCATCGAACACGAACTGGACTGCATCGTCTTCGCCACCGGCTTCGATGTATGCAAGGCTGGCACACCTTTTCCCATCCGAGGCGCGCATGGTCGTGAGCTCTCCGACGAGTGGTCCCAGGGCGCCTATGCGTACCGGAGCGTCACCGTCGCAGGCTATCCCAATCTTTTCTTCACCTTCGGACCAAATTCAGGGCCCGGCCATAACTCGGCCCTCGTGTACATGGAGGCCGAGATCAACTACATCGTCAAAGCCATCGGCGCGATCATCGCGAATGATCTCAGTACGCTCGAGGTCCGCGAAGATCGGCAAAATAATTACCACGGCGAGGTACAGCAGCGGTTGGGAAGTACGACTTGGAATTCGGGTTGCAAGAGCTGGTACCTCACGAATGACGGATACAACGGCACCATGTACCCCGGTTTCGCCACCCAGTTCAAGCGCGCACTGTCCAAGGTCGACATGGGTGATTATGTAACGACCCCGACAACCGCACGAACTGAGCACCACCCAACCGAACACGCCCAAAACGGCTCGAATGTGGCCAAGGTTGCCCAGGGCCGCAAGGCCAAGGTAGCCCAGGGCCGAAAAAGCGCAGGCGCCCTGCCAACGCGGTCTGACGTCAAAGCCGACATCCTGGACGTGGGCGTCGGGAAGGTACCGCCTAAGCGCGCAGCCTCGAGAGTGAGGAAAGACGCTTGAGTGTCCATGTTGCGGGCGACGAGAATGCCCCCACCTCCGGAGCCCCTACGTACGAGGTCCCCACCCACGAGATATTGGTCATCGGAGCTGGATTCTCCGGGATCGGAGTGGGCATCAAGCTGCTGAAGGAAGGTTTCTCGGACTTCCTCATCGTTGATGAGGCCCAAGGGGTGGGTGGAACCTGGTACTGGAATACCTACCCGGGGATTGCAGTAGACATTCCGTCATATAGTTACCAATTCTCCTTTGAGAAACGCCCGTCGTGGTCCCGTACCTATGCGCCGGGGATCGAACTGAAGAACTACGCGAAGCATTGCGTGAAAAAATATGGCCTCGCGTCGCGCATCCGCTTCGGAGTCACGGTTGTGAGGGCTGAGTTCGACGAAGAATCGACATTGTGGCGTTTGTTTACCTCGACGGACGAGGAACTGACAGCGAGGTTCGTCATCAATGCCTCCGGGGTTCTCACGCGACCAAAATCGCCGGACATACCGGGGGTCGGGGACTTCGGCGGGGTCACGATGCACACGTCGCGCTGGGACCACCAGCAGACCCTCACCGGAAAGAGGGTCGCCGTCATCGGGACGGGCGCCTCGGCGGTGCAACTGATCCCCTCGATAGCCAAGGACGTGGACACACTCACCGTCTTTCAGCGCACCCCGATATGGTGTCTGCCGAAATTCGACTTCGCGGTGCCCCGCCCGCTGAGTGCTCTTCTCCGGCTCGCACCCGGAGCGCAGATCGCCGCGCGGGGAGCCAGCCAGGCCTTTGTCGAACTCACCTTTCCCGTCGCAGCGCACTTCCATACCGCCATACCGCTGGCGTCGGCGATCGAGCGTGCAGCGATCAGCTATATGCGTCGGCAGGTCACCGACCCGGTCGTTCGGGAGAAGCTGACGCCGCGTTACGCGCTGGGCTGCAAGCGACCAAGCTTTCACAACGAATATTTGAAGACGTTCAACCGCGAGAACGTCCTTCTTGAAACCAACCCCATCACCCGGGTGGATGAGACCGCGGTAATTACGGCCGATGGCGTCAGACACGAGATCGACGTGCTCGTCCTGGCAACGGGATTCAAGGTCATGGAATCGGACAGCATGCCCACCTACTCGCTCAGAGGTGTCGCCGGCCGAGACCAGGCACAGTGGTGGGACGAGAACCGACTCCAGGCATATGAGGGAGTCAGCGTGCCAGGATTCCCGAACCATTTCTCAGTGTTTGGCCCGTACGGATACAACGGGTCGTCCTACTTCGCACTCATCGAGGCACAGGCGGGTCACATTCTCCGTTGCCTCCGGCATGCCAGGACGGCCGACTCGAACTACGTCGAGGTACGCGAGGAGGCGAATCAACGCTTCTTCGCGGAGATGCTGGCACGGCGGCATACGCAGGTCTTCTGGCAGGACAGCTGCGCGGGCGCGAACAGCTATTACTTCGACAAGCATGGGGACGTGCCTCTGCGTCCCACGACGACGGTCGAGTCGATCTGGCGCAGTCGACGATTCGACTTGGCCGACTACCGTTTCGAACGGCGACCGGCGAAAAAGGCGGACACTGCCCCACAGAAGGTGGACACCGCCGGATGAGTTCACCTGCCAGGCCGAATCCGAGCATGGCGAGCCACCTGGTCGCGGCAACGGCGCGAGGCGTTCTTCGACCTCTCACGCAAGTGATTCCGGCCAACGACCATGGCTTCGCGGTCATGGACCGCGTGCTACGGGGAACACTCGTGGTGTCGCGGCCAAGGCGCGCAATCAGTGTCGAGAAGGTAGACACGCCCTTCGCCGGTGAACGTGTGCGAGGCGACTGGGTCAAGGCGGCCAACGTGGCCTCGGATGCTCCGCCGATTCTTTATATACACGGCGGCGCATTTTCTATGTGCTCTCCCGAGACCCACCGTGGCCTCATCAGCGAACTGTCCGCGGCCGCCCGCAGGCCGGTATTTGCCGTGCGCTATCGATTGGTCCCGAAATATCCCTTCCCGGCGGCCGCAGATGATGCACTGATCGCCTATCGATGGTTGACAGAGGGAAGCGCGATCACCGCGTCTTCTGGCACGGTGGCGCTCGCCGGCGATTCCGCAGGCGGCCAGCTTGCTGCGGCGACGGCGCTTGGCGCTCGGGAACATCGACTGCCGACGCCGGATGCCATGCTGCTGATGTCGCCGGTGCTGGATTTGACATGCCAACTCGCGATGGACCGTGATCTGCGCAGACGGGACCCCTTTGCGTCCGCCATCTCTGCGTCGAGAACAATTGGTCTGTACGTGGCGGGCGCCGATCCAGCCGACCCGAGGATAAGCGTGCTCGATGCTGATCTCACGGACATGCCACCAACTTTGATTCAGGTCGGCGGACGAGAGATGTTGCTCGACGACTCCAGAGTCTTTGCCAAACGTCTGCAAACTGCAGGGGTCTCCTCGCAGTTGCAAGTTTTCCGCGGCCAGATCCATGTCTTCCAGGCGATGTTTCGCCTACTGCCAGAAGCACGTGAGGCCCTCAGGCTCGGTGGCGAGTTCTTGGCTACTTCGGCCACCGTCCGTTGACAGCGTCCCTGCGCACGCCTTGACCACGAGGCGCCCCAGCACGAAGGTTGTATGAGCTAACGATGAAACCCGTGAAACGTGAACCAACCCAGGACAATCCCCCTGGTAACCCCTCGATCGTCATCATCGGCGCTGGCTTCGCCGGAATTACCCTTGCACTTCGCCTCAAACGCGCAGGGTTCGACAGGGTCCTCATTGTCGAAAAGGGCGATGGTGTCGGGGGAGTCTGGCGGGAGAACACCTACCCAGGGGCGGCCTGTGACGTCCCGTCGCAGTTGTACTCGATCTCCTCGGCGCCGAATCCCAGGTGGGGTCGGCGTTACGCAGAACAAGGCGATATCCTCGCCTACCTTCGCCGCGTCGCCGACGAAAGTGGTTTGCTGTCCCTCCTTCGGACCAAAACCGAAATCGCTAAGGCGGCCTTCGATGAGCGCACGAACACATGGCGTCTGACCACGACTACCAGTCAGGAATTGGAGTGCGATGTCGTCATTTCGGCCGTGGGCCAGCTGTCCCGACCCTCAGTTCCTGATATTCCTGGAATCTCGGGCTTCGCGGGCCCGTCGTTTCATTCCGCGAATTGGGACCACGATCTGAATCTCAGCGGCAAGCGGCTTGCGGTCGTCGGCACCGGCGCTAGTTCGGTGCAGTTCGTCCCGGTGGTCGCCGCAGGCGCTGAGCACTTGGACGTTTTCCAACGGTCAGCCCCATGGGTGCTGCCCAAATTCGACCGTCAGTACGGTGGGCGGCATCACCAACTGCTGCGCAAGTTGCCCATTCTGCGGCTCAGCGAACGTCTGATGATTTGGACGATATTCGAGTTCTTGGCGTTGGCACTCGTCGACGCGAAGCCAGTAGCGCGAGTCTTGGGAGTCATCGCCCTCCGGCACCTAGGTCGCCAGGTGTCGGATGCCCGGCTGCGTTCCCACCTGACGCCGGACTATGCGCCCGGGTGCAAGAGGATTCTGTTCTCCAGCGACTATTACCCCGCGCTCGCACGTCCCAACGTTTCATTGGTCACCGACGATATCCGGGCAGTAGAACCTGGCGGAATCCGCACGGTGAACGGCGACTTCCACGCCGCCGACGTGATCATCTACGGCACTGGCTTCAGTGCCACCGAGTTTCTTTCCCCGATGGAGGTCTACGGCCGCTCGGACCGGAAATTGTCGGACGTGTGGGCGGATGGCGCGCACGCCTACTACGGCCTATCGGTGCCAGAGTTTCCGAATTTCCTCATGATGTACGGGCCCAACACCAACGTGGGATCCGGGTCCATCGTCTACATGCTCGAATCGCAGGCCCGACACATCGTCAGGTTGATGAAGGTTCTCCGTGCCCATCCAGGAAGTGTTATCGAGGTCCGTGCCGATGTGGAGAAGCGCTTCAACGACCGGTTGAGTCGCCGCCTGGACAGATCCGTGTGGACTATGTGCACGAGCTGGTATCGCTCGGCGCGGGGGTCGATCTCTACCAACTGGCCCAGCCCGACCTTCTTGTATCGCCTTCGTGCGCGCAGGCCGAAGCGGCGCGCTTACGTCCTGTCGCGTCCCGCGCCCGCGAACTCGTCGCGCAGGGGGACACCCGAGCCGGCCAACACCCATCTGGCCGACATGCCCTATGCCCCAAGCGGGGCCGATAGCGTCGACTAGTGGCGGCTCTGTTCAGTGACGGGTATCCGAGGACGGCGGGGAGTCGCTGACATTCGAGCGGCAACTGTGACCGCCGTTGACAGGGTGGTCACCGGTGTAAACGATGGGTGAAATCCTTCCGATAATGCGAGAAACAACATCAAGGGGGCACTCGATGACCAAATCGCCGTCCGGTTCGGCAAGCAAGTCCCGTGACCGGCTGTTGTCGGTACTACTGAATCCCCTCCCGCAGCGCGTCGAGCGCGCTATCCAGGAGTGAGTCGACGATGGCCGGTTCGCGAACTTGCCGCGCCGCCGACCGGTAGCGGATTGAAGCCAGTTATCGGCGATCAGGGATTGCCTCTCGTTGGCCTTCGCCCGGAACTTACCGGCGGCACGCTCGGGGCAGAATGGTGATTTACTCGCCGCGCTATGTGAGGCGCGCGCCAGGACGGCGAACGCTTCACTGATGCGGACAGCATAAATCAAATGATCTTTCTGATGATGGCCGCTCATGACACGTCAACGATCACCACTGCCGCTGTGGCGTACTTCTTGGCGAAGAATCCTGAATGGCAGGATCGACTTCGTGCTGAGTCTGACCGTCTAGGCGACGATCTGTCGGACATTGAGGACCTGGAGGGGCTTACGGCGATGGACTTGGTCATCAAGGAGTCGCTCAGACTAGTTGCACCGGTACCGTTGGTTATGCGTAAGACGGTGACCGACACCCTAATTGATGGCTACTACGTCCCCTCCGGAGTGCTCGTCGTCATCACGCCTGCGGTCAACCACTTTGCGCCCACAGTGTCGACCGAGCCGGACCGGTTTGACCCAACGCGACTCGAGCCGCCACGGCGCGAGGATCAGGCCCACCGCTTCGCCTGGCTTCCGTTCGGAGGAGGCGCGCACAAGCGCATCGGGATGCACTTCGGCACCTTGGAGGTGAAGGCAATACTGCACGAGATGCTGCGGGAATTCACCTGGAGTCTGGATGACGGCTACCGCGTTCGGTGGGACAATACGTCCCTGCCTGTTCCCTGTCGACGGCCTACCTATTACGTTGTGTCGCCGATGATATCTAGGTCATTCCACGAGACTTTTGAGTGCTTAGCCGAGCACATCGCCCTTACAGGGCGCCGGCGGAATCGACGCAGTCCTCCAAGTGGCCTCGGAGATCCTCAACAAACCCCGGCGAACCGTAGTCGGCAAACCTACGCAAACTGCCGGAAAGGATGGTCATGCTAGAACCATCAACAGCCGTCGTCACAGGAGCAGGTCGAGGGATTGGTCTGGAGATCGCGAGACAACTCGCCGCTGCCGGTCACAAGGTTTTGCTCACGGATGTGGATGGCGACGCAGCGGAGCGCGCTGCCACCGAGGTCGGCGGTGGCGCTTGGAGCGCCACGCACGACGTACGAGATCCGTCGGGTCATCGGGAAGTCGCTGCTCAGGCTTTAGCCGCTGGCCCTCTGGCGGTGTGGGTAAACAACGCTGGGATCCTACTCGCGGGTAACAGCTGGAGTCACAGCGATGCCGAGATTGCGTCGATCCTCGATGTCAATGTACGAGGTGTCGTTGCCGGCTCACACGCGGCAGTTGTCGCTATGGGCGCGGGTGGGGGCGCGATCCTCAACATCGCGTCCCTCTCGGCTCTGGCGCCCATCCCTGGATTAGCGATGTACGCAGCAACCAAAGCGGCCGTATTGTCGTTCACCACATCGCTGCAGGGCGACCTTGACCATGCGGGATTGCCAATCCACGCACGGGCGCTATGCCCTGACGTGGTAAGTACGAAAATGGTCACCGACCGGGTTGCCGACCCTGGGGCGGCGCTTCTGTTCGCCGGACCGCGTCCAATGGATGCTGCGGCCGTGGCCCGCGCGGGACTCGAGTTGCTGGAGAGTCGCCAGATATTCCGGGTAGTTCCTCGGTGGCGTGGCGTAGTTGCGCGCACTAGCGATGCTGCGCCGTCGCTTGGATTGAAAGCTTTCGCGTTGATGCGCGGCGTCGGTGAGCGGCGCCAACGCAATCATCGTTGATGGCGGTGTCGAAGACGGAGGGTTTAGCGTGGGGAGGCTCGAATTGTACCTGGTCAGGTTTTCGGTTCGCAGAGTGGTAAGTGGGGATCAAGCTGGAATCCCAGTTCCTGCAGCCTGTCATTGATTATCAACCAGGTTTGCCGTGTCAACCGAATGACGAGTTCGTCACGAGTGGAGTCGCGATGGTCCAGCCACCATAGGACCGAAGCGTCCATCAAGCCCATGATGGCGGCGACATTGCGGTCTGCCGCCTCTGAGTCCTCGCCGTAGCGAGGAAAGTAACGGGCACCCGCGACGGCGAGTTCAGAGGCGAATGCGCTGCTGCCGGGCGCGGTCTTCTCGGTGCTGCGCCGATAGTGTCGGTTCACCAGGAACCGATAGAGGTTGGGGTGTTCGTCAGCCCACATGACGTGCTGAGTGACCGGCGCGCGTATCACGTCTAGCGGCGATCCCTGGACATCCAGAGTTAGGCGAATCTTCGCAGTGAGTTCGCGGTGGACGTGACGAGCCACGGCAAGATCGAGTTCTTCTTTACTTGCGAAGTGGCGGTAGAAGTGTGTGCGTCCCAAACCGGCCTTGTCTGCGATTTGGCCCGTGAGTGCGTGGGGCCCGTTCTCTTCGATTGCGCTGAGCGCCGCTTCGATGATCTGTTCACGACGTAGTTCACGGCCCGGCAACCTACTGGCCGCGCGGCGTACCGCTGTGGTGTCCACCCAGTGCTGTCGCTCCACGATGTCACCGTAACGCCCCGCGCTCTGGAAAGTTCTGGGTACGTGTTGTACCCGGCGTGCGATTCGTGGTACACCATGTACCCACAGGCGAAGCGAGACCATTGCGGGATCGGTGCGCAAGCAAACACAGTGAGGACTTTGTAATGGCAGCCAACCGCTCTAGCTGGATGGACGACGACCTCGACGCACTGCGGGATTTGGCACGTACGTTCTGTGAGAAGGAGGTCGCGCCGCACAGTGCCCGCTTCATCGAGCAGCACCACGTGGATCGGGACCTGTGGACCCGGGCGGGTGATCTTGGGTTGCTGTGCATGTCAATCCCCGAGCAGTACGGCGGAGGTGGGGGAACGTTCGCTCACGAAGCAGTCTTGATTGAGGAACAGGCCCGCATCGGCGATTCGGCATGGGGCGCGCCGCTTCATAGTGGAATCGTCGCCCACTACCTGCTCGAGTACGGCACCGATGAGCAGAAGGAACGCTTTCTTCCCAGACTGGCAACTGGTGAGATGGTTGGCGCGATTGCGATGACGGAGCCGGGCACTGGCTCCGATCTCCAATCTGTCACGACCAAGGCATCGCGCGTTGGAGACGAATACGTTGTCAACGGTTCCAAAACGTTCATCACCAACGGCGCTCAGGCCGACCTCATCATCGTCGTTGCGAAGACCGACCCCAGTGCCGGAGCGAACGGAATCTCGTTGGTTTTGGTCGAAGGCGATCGACCGGGCTTTCGGCGGGGTCGGGTGTTGGACAAGGTCGGTCAGCGCGGACAGGACACCTCCGAGCTCTATTTCGAAGATGTGCACATTCCGGTTGAGAACCTCCTGGGTACGACTGAAGGCCAGGGGTTCATTCAGTTGATGCAGCAACTTCCCCAAGAGCGATTGATCCTTGCGCTTGGTGCAGTGACAGTACTAGAAACAGCGCTCGAGTTCACTGTGGAATACACCAAAGATCGGCATGCCTTCGGCAAGCCCGTCTTCGCCTTCCAAAACACCAAGTTCAAGCTCGCCGAGGTCGCCACCGACGCCCACATCAGCCGCGTTTTCATCGACGACTGCGTCGCCCGCCATCTGCGCGGTGAACTCGACATCCCCACCGTCGCGATGGCGAAATGGTGGACTACTGAGCGTGCGATGGTCGCCCTTGATGACTGCTTGCAGCTCCACGGCGGCTACGGCTATATGACCGAGTATCCCATCGGCAGGATGTGGGCCGATGCTCGCGTTCAGAAGATCTACGGTGGGACAAACGAGATTATGAAGGAGATCATTGCTCGGTCGCTTTAGATCGAATTCGACCGCTAGATTGGTTACGAGGGGCCGCGATAGCGAGGTGGCGTTCGCTTATCAAGTCGGTGGTGACTGTTCATTAGGCGGTCACTGTTCACTAGGCGGATACCCGGCGAGCTCGCTTCAAACGGGGGCCTTACTCGGCCGGCCTGGGCGCGCCGCGCCCGAGACAGGTTGACCTTGCTGCTGACGCCCTTCAGACGATATGCGCCGGCGGACGACCACCGGAGGCCTGCGTCGTCGACGATCACCCGCGTGGAGTCCCACCAACACTGCGCCTGGCCGCGCCGCCGCGCTCACTCGGCTGGCCAGGTTCACGGGGTTGCCGAACCAGTCGCCCGCGCGCGAGACCGCTGACCCGGACGCCACGCCAATCCTCAAGGAAGGCAGGTCATTTGCTGACGCGCTGTCGATCAGGTCCAGCATCGTCGTCACCAGCTGGCTGTGACAGCCTGATTTGGCCCCGGGTGGGCGGCTGAAAGTGGCCCCACCTGTGTGGTCGCGGGTGTGCTGTTGTGACGGTCTGAGTTAGCCCCACCTTGACGACACTCCGCGTCGGTTAGGACGACGTGAATTGGCCCCACCTGACAGTGATCACAGGCGGTTCCGGATGGCCCGGATCGCTGGTGAAGGGTTGGTGGCTGGAAAGGTGAGGACACGGGTGGAGCAGTTCGCAGCGATCCGCCGGGATCGTCGGGTTGAGGGTTTGTCGATCCGGGCGCTGGCAGATAAGTACCGGGTGCATCGACGCACGGTGCGCCAAGCGTTGGATTCGGCGGTGCCGCCGCCGCGCAAGACCGGGCCGCGAGCGGCGCCGCGGTTGGAGCCGTTCAAGGCGGCCATCGATGAGATGCTGCGTTCGGATCTGGATGCCCCGACAAAGCAACGCCATACCGCGCGACGGGTGTTGGCGCGGCTGGTCGATGAGCATGACGCTGCCGGGTTGTCGTATTCGACGGTGCGCGACCACATCCGCAAACGTCGCCCGCAGATCGCTGCGGAGGCGGGCCGGGCGCTGGAGGCGGGATTTGTGCCGCAGACCTACCGCCCGGGCGCTGAAGCCGAGGTCGACTTCCACGATCTGTGGGTGGTGCTGGCCGGGGTGAAAACCAAGACCGCACTGTTTACGATGCGGTTGTCGTTCTCGGGTCGAGCAGCGCATCGGGCGTTCGCCACCCAGGGCCAGGAAGCGTTCCTGGAGGGCCACGTTCATGGGTTCAACCGCCTGGGCGGGGTGCCGGTTGACAAGATCCGTTACGACAATCTCAATAGTGCGGTCAAGCAGGTGTTGTTCGGACGGTCCCGTCAGGAGAATGAACGCTGGATCGCGTTCCGCTCGCACTACGGCTTTGAAGCGTGGTATTGCCAGCCCGGTCACGACGGCAGCCACGAAAAGGGCGGCGTCGAAGGCGAAGGTGGCCGGTTCCGCCGCAATCACTGCGTGCCGATGCCGGTGGTGGACTCCCTCGACGAGCTCAACGCGTTGTTGGCCGCTGCTGACGACGCCGACGATCGTCGTCGGATCGCCGACCGCGCCAACAGTGTTGGCCAGGACTGGGAAACCGAGCGGCAGTTCCTGCAGCCTGTTGCTGATCAGCCGTTTGAGACGGCGTTGACGCTGACTCCGCGGGTGGATCGGTACGCCCAGATCATGGTGCGCTGCAATCAGTATTCGGTGCCGGCCCGGTTCATCGGGCATCGGGTGCGGGTGAAACTGTCGGCGTCGCATGTCACCGTGTATGACCGCACCACGGTGGTGGCACGTCATCCCCGGGCAGTCGGCAAAGGCACCAAGGTGCTGGACTTGGACCACTATCTGGAGATCCTGGCCCGCAAACCCGGCGCGTTGCCGGGGGCCACCGCACTGGCTCAAGCGCGGGCGGCCAAACTGTTCACCGCCGAACACGACGCGTGGTGGACTGCAGCCCGGCGGGTTCATGGGGATGCTGGCGGAACGCGTGTGCTGGTTGAAGTCCTGTTGCTGCACCGTCACCTCGACCGCGCTGATGTGCTGGCCGGTATCAGCGCTGCGCTGTCGGTGGGCTCGGTCAATGCCGATGTGGTGGCGCTGGAAGCCCGCCGGGCCGCCGAACAGCGCGCCGGCCTCGGTTCAGCACCCGGCTGTGACGGCACCCAGGTGCTCCGGCTGGCTGGGCACCGCCTGATCGCCGACGAGCGGCCGTTGCCGTCGGTGGCCCACTATGACACTCTGCTGGGTCAGCAGAGCTCATGACCAACACGACACGTCACACCGTCACCGATCAGGCCGCGGTCGCGGCCATCGAACAAGGTGCCCGGATGTTGCGGCTGCCCACCATCCGTGACCGCTTCGCCGAGATCGCCGCCGCGGCCGAACGTGAACAGCAGTCCTATCTGGGGTTCTTATCGGAGCTGATGATCGCCGAATGCGAGGACCGGGATCGCCGCCGGGCGCAGCGCCGCATTCATGACGCCGGGTTCCCTCGGCCAAAGCGGCTCGACGAGTTCAGCTTTGAGGCCAACCCCGCGATCAACCCCGCAGTCATCGGCACCCTGGCCACCTGCGCCTGGGTCAAAGCCGGGAACCCTTGTGCTTGATCGGCGACTCCGGGACCGGCAAAACTCACCTGCTGATCGGATTGGGAACCACCGCCGCCGAAGCCGGCTACCGCGTCCGCTACACCCTGGCCAGCAAGCTGGTCAATGAACTCGTCGAGGCCGCCGACGAGGCCCACCTGAGTAAGTTGATCACCCGCTACGGTCGGGTGGATCTGCTGCTCATCGATGAGCTGGGCTATCTGCAATTGGACCGCCGCGGTGCGGAGTTGCTGTTCCAGGTGCTCACCGAGCGCGAGGAACGCGCCTCGGTGGCGATCGCGTCCAACGAGCCGTTCTCCGCGTGGACCAAGACCTTCACCGACCCGCGACTGTGTGCGGCCATCGTCGACCGGTTGACCTTCGCCGGGCAGATCATCGAAACCGGCACCACCTCCTACCGACTCGCCCATGCCCGCACCCGCCGCACCAGCACCGCGCAGTAACTCACACGCCGCTGATGCTGCCTGCAGCCGATACAGTGACCAGGTCATGTTGGTCGCCGATCTGCAGCACTTCCTCGACGTGGGCCCCGAGACCCCGGGCCGGCCCGTGCGCTCGCCGAGCACCTGGGCAGCATCGTTTCCGCAGCATCGGCCGGCGACGCTCACACCCGGTGGGAAACCGCGCTGCCGTGTCGGCGCCGACCCGCCAACCGCCGCTGCCCGGGCCGCATCACGGTCGTCCGCGGCGATGCTGAGCAACCCATCGGCTGGCAATGCAGCCACTGTGGCGACGACGGCACCATCAGCAACTGGGCAGCATCAATCTACGATCTGCGTCGCCAGCAACTGACCGCAGCCCAACCGCTGCGCGACATTCCCATCGACGCTGACACCGCAGCGATCCTGCGCACCCTGCCCTTCCTCGACAGCGACTGTCAGAGAGCGGTTTTCGCGGTGTTCGCCCACGGTGGCGAGCTTCACCTCACGATGACCGGCGACGAACTCGATGATCTGATCGATGCGGTGGCTGCCGAGTCCAATCATGAACCCAACCGCCGCCGTCAACGCCAACTCGACACCGCTTACGACACCTTGACCGCCGCCACCAACTCGCCCCGGTGGTGACCCGATGGCCCTACCCGAACTCGATGTCGCACGCGTGCAACAGTGGTGCGCGGCCAGAGTGCCCGAACATGCGCGTCACCAAGTCCGCGTCGAATGCGACGTCGCTGCCCGGCACCTGACCATCGTCGAACGACGAGCGCCGTGGCGCGCAGACTACGGTCCGGACTGGACCAGTTTCCCGATCGCACGACTGCGCTACACCGCCACCACCAACACCTGGACCCTGTACTGGCGAGACCGACACCTCAAATTTCACCGCTACGACATGATCGACCCCACACCGCACATCCACGATGTGCTCACCGAAATCGACCACAACCCCTCAGGCATCTTCTGGGGCTAAACGCCAACCCCCAACGCACCGCGAAGTGGGGCCGAAACTGGCCGTCACAGTGGGGCCACTACAAGTTGACATTGCCAACCAGCGGCGTCGGTCGTGATGAGACCAGCATGACCGCGCCCCGAGGGTTTCACGAATCTCAACCGGTGGGTTGGCAGCCTCGCGCGCAGCAGTCGCGAGTCGATTCGCGAGCCTCTCCAAATCGTCGGGCTGAAGCTTTCAACATGTTCAGCGCGCGAAGCCACGCATCATCTCCGTGGCCTGCCCGATGCCTTCCGTGAGGGCCCGCAATATGGCGACTGTTTCGTCTGGATTCCGGTTTCCGTGCTCAGCTCGCGCAGAGAGACGTACCGTCCCTCATCACCCAGTACGCGGCTTGTAGGAAGAAGGAGAGGGGTTGGGGCCACCAGTCGGCTTTGATCAATCGTGAAGCCCTGGGCATGCAGCCAGGCAATTAGATGAGTCCTTTCCTGGCGGCTGTCGCCCTCAAGACCGTCGTGCAGACATACTGAGCGAGGTCGTCTTCGTGTGTTGCTGACACCCTGGACCTGCTTAGTGCTGCGGCGTACCGGGACGCGGACAGGATGGTTCAGTGTTCACGCCGCGCACCTGGTGACTCGACGCGGGGACGCCGAGCACGGCGTGACCCATCGCAACGAGCAGCGCAGAGGTCTGTTCGGGAGCCAGGCCAGTGCCGCGGTAGTGCAAGATCGATTGAATGGCTCCGATCGCTCCATGAACCATCGCCCGAAGTTCAATCTCATCGACCGCGGGCCGCAATTCTCCGACGAGGTGTACCCACTCTTCTAGATAGAGTCGCTGCTTTCGGCGCAACCGGCTCTGGTGCTGATCCGACAGATTGTGCACTTCGCGGTAATACACCATTGCCAGCTCGCGTTGATCCATTACCAAGGCGACTTGGTCTGACACCAGCAGGGTCAGCGCCTCCGCCTCGTCGCGGGACTGCTCGACGATCGCCGTCGCACGCTTAAGGAGTTTGTCCACCACTCGCTCGAAGAGGGCCGCCAGTAGATCGCTCTTACTGTTGAAATGGCGATAGATGGCCGGCCCGACAACCCCTGATGCAACGCCGATGTCGGCCATGGAGACAGCGTGGTAGCCCCGCTCGGCAATCAACTCGGTGGCAGAGGCGAGAATCCGTTCCCGACGTTCGCCGCCGACCCGGGTACGTCCGGCAACGACCACCTTGTTCACTACTACCTTCCTTCGCTCGCAACCAGGGCTCGCGCAGCACTGCAGCGCCGGGAGCTACACTACGAACGTTAACACCTGCTCACAATCCCAGGTTGAGTTGAAATGTAGACGCCCAGTGGCAGGTGGCTGGCGCCTGCGCGTGTGATCCCCATTCGTGGATGTGCCCGCTCATTGGCCAAGATCGGCAACCGCGTGGGCAGATCGCTGCGCCCTCTTTGGATGTCCAGTTCGGCAAGGAACTGGACAAAGCCATCTCTCCGTCTGCCGGACGCTGTTGGCGTCATCCGATCGTCATCACATCGTTCGGCAACACGGCTTTGGCAAAGGGGCTACGTCAAGCAGCAGGCAGAGGACGGCGACTTGATTGGCGATACGTCGACAGAGTGGCCCGGCTACTCCAAATTCGGGATTTGTCAGGTCGCGCCGACAAGGGATTGCGGTATGTCCACGATGCGGGAGCGCAGGTACTCGCACAAGCCCTTCGCCTGGGCATCCGGCCGGGTCGAGGATGCCACGCCTTCCCCCAGCAGCCCGTGCACCACAACGTTGAGCGCACGCAGGTTGGGCAGCTCGAATCGCTCTATGCGCAGCTGCGCAGCCTCCGGGCCGAGCAGCCCGCGCAGTCGCTCGACGGTTAAGTGCTCGCGCACCCAGGCATAGCCGGCGTCGTCGCGGGCCCAGAGACCAATATTGGCGTTGCCGCCCTTGTCGCCGGACCGCGCGCCCAGAACCGCGCCCAGCGGCGCGCGGCATGTCGGCTCGGTCGGCGGCGCGGCTGCCGCGCTGCCCCGGACCTTCGCGGCCGGCACGCTACCGGTCGGCGGATCGGCGATCCTCCGGCGCTCACCGTTGGGCAGCACCACGACCTGCGTCACGCTCGACCGGGTGTTGACCGTCCCTCTGTGTGACGACCACGGCGGGGGTGATCGTCATTGAAGTTGTCGAAATCCCGGGTCGGGGACGGCG
The DNA here is from genome assembly GCF_025263565.1 of Mycobacterium sp. SMC-8. NCBI lineage: Bacteria > Bacillati > Actinomycetota > Actinomycetes > Mycobacteriales > Mycobacteriaceae > Mycobacterium > Mycobacterium sp. SMC-8. Next base: position 935,874 of record NZ_CP079865.1, on the reverse strand, counting down.
GTCGTCTGCATCATCAGCGTGCCCACGAACGGACCCCGCGCTGGTCTGCTCGCGCAGAGTCCATTTCGGCTCCGGCGCGATGCCGAATCCCGAGATCGTCACAATCGGTGACGGCGGACGCGTCGATTCTGCGGTCGCCCAACACGAACTGACCCCTATCCCGGTTCCCGGGTGATAGGTAAGGCTGGTGGATCATGGACTGGCTCTGCGGTGATCGTCGCGCGCACCGGCGAACTGGCCGAGAAACTGCTCGCCGCCGGCGAACTCCGCTGCCCGCGGTGCCGCGACGGCCAGCTGACTTCTTGGGGCTACGGCAGGCGGCGCTCTGTGCGCGATCACGACGGGACCACGATCACGGTGCGCCCCCGCCGCACGCGATGCCGGTCCTGCTCGTCAACGCATATCGTGATGCCCGCCGCTCTGCAGCCACGCCATGCCGACACCACCGCAGTGATTGGAACAGCATTGCTGCACAAAGCAAATGGACTCGGACACCGGCGTATCGCGGCGACCATGGGGCGGCCGGTGTCCACCGTGCGCCGCTGGCTTCGCCGACTACCGCCAGAGCACCTGGACCGTCTCGCACGCGACGGGACCGAGCAGCTGCTCGCCCTGGACCCCGACACGTTCACCGCGCTGCGCTACCGAGGGAACATGTTGCACCACGCGCTGTCGCTGTTGTCGGCAGCGGCCTACTGGGACCGCCGCCGCTACGCCCTCGGTGAGCCGCCGTGGACCCTGATCGGGATGTACACCCGCGGCCGCCTTCTGGCGCCACCCGGCTGACCCTCCGACGTCCCCGCGCTGCCGCCGGGGGCGTCATCACCATGCCTGCCGACAGTCGTCACCATGACGACCACCGCGTCGCCGCGACGATTACCCCGTCACAATGCAGACCGACCCCCGAAATCACGTCTGCATCCACAGTGACGCCATCGTCTGCATCCTGAGCGACGGCCAACACCGGGGCACGGTCGCTGGGCGATACACGCCGAACACTGACTCCGACGTGGGTGGCGTGGTGGTGTGGAAGCCGGCATACCCGGCCAGAGCGATCTCCATGATTGCGCTCGAGAACGCCCGGCCGACCTTGCGCGGGTCGGTGTCCTTGACCGTGATCCGCAAGTGCGCGCACGCCTGGTCGTTGGTGGGGGCGTCCGGTGTGTCGAAACGCAGAAACCGGACGTCGACCTCGGCGAAGGATCCCCGGCCGCCGAGGATGTCGAACAGCTGCTGCTGCGCGAACGCGGCTTTCGCCTCCAGGTCCAAGCCGGTGAGCACCATCGTCATGGTGTTCCGGTAGCCCCCGACCTCGTTCAGCGCCACCTTGAGCGTCTCCGGTGGCGGGCTGCCGGTGACACCCGTGATCGCCACCCGGTGCTCGGCCTGCTGGGCCAGCGAGATCGTGTCGAAGTGAGTCACCACGTCGGGCCCCAGATAGGCCGGCTCGGCGATCTCGTAGAGCAGCTGGGAGGTGACCGTACCGACCGACACCAGCCCCCCGGTGTCGGCGTGCTTGGTGATCACCGACGAGCCGTCGGCCGCCACCTCCGCGATCGGGAAGCCCGGGTAGCGACGGTCGGTGATCTCGTCGAGGAAGGCGTAGTTGCCGCCCGTGGCCTGTGGTCCGCATTCGATGACGTGGCCGGCCACGACGGCACCGGCGAGCCGGTCCCAGTCGGTGCGCTCCCACCCGTGCCACCAGGCGGCCGGGCCGACGACCAGCGAGGCGTCTGTCACCCGTCCGGTGACGACGACGTCGGCGCCCGCACCCAGCGCTTCGGCGATACCCCAACCCCCGAGGTAGGCGTTGGCCGAGACCGGCTTGACCTCACCGACCGCAGGGGTGATCGCGGAGAGGTTCCCGCGCAAGTCGTCACCTTCGATGTGGGCGATCCGGACGGTGATACCGAGCCGGTCCGCAAGCTCGCGCAATCTGACGGCCAGCCCGGCCGGGTTGAGCCCACCGGCGTTGGCCACGATCTTGATACCGCGGTCGGAACAGGTGCCCAACACCTGCTCCATCTGGGTCAGGAACGTGCGCGCGTAACCGCCCGCCGGATCCTTCGCCTGGGCCTTCGCCAGGATGAGCATCGTCAGTTCAGCGAGGTAGTCCCCGCACAGCACGTCGATGCTCTGCTCGCCCGTCCCGCCCTCGACCATCTCCCGCGCCGCGGCGATCCGGTCGCCGTAGAAGCCCGAGCAATTTCCGATGCGTACCGGGTCCCTCACGACACACCTCCGTCGAACTGTCCTGCGGTGCGCCCGCCACCGGGAGGTCCGGCGAAGGCCTGCGCGATGGAGAGCCACTGGTCGGCGAGCGGACCGGTGACGTGCAGTGCGGTGTCGTCGCGATGCCTGCGCTGGGTGACGAGCAGGCAGAAGTCGTGCGCAGTGCCGGTGACCCGGTTGGGCACGCCGTCGGGGCCCCAGGTCCACAGCGTGCCCCCCGGTGCGGTGAGCTCGACACGGACGGGTTCCTCGGGCACCTCCAGGCCGTTGGCCATGTAGCTGAACGCCCGCGCTCCCACGCCGATGTGGGCGACGTGGCGCAACCGGGCCGAGGGCACACGGGTCACTCCCAGCGCGTCGGCGATGTCCTGACCGTGCGCCCAGGTCTCCATGATCCGCGCGGTCAGCGAGGAAGCCGCGCTCATGGGGAGGCCGAACCACGGCACCCGCATCGAGGGGTCGATCGCTGCGAAGGCAGCGACGAGGGCGCGGCGCGCGCCGTCGAACCAGGACAGCAGCTCCGCTGTCGGCATCGGCCGGTAGCGCTCGGCGATGGTGTCCGGGGAGATCCGGCCGTCGGCGAGCATGGGCAGCACCTCGGCCGTGAACCCTTCGGGGTCGGTGGCTGAGCGCACCGCGGCGTCGTCGAAGAACGCAAGATGGCTGATCTGATCGCGGACCGCCCAGCCTGCCGCGGGGGTGGGCGCGTCCCACCCGGCTTGCCCCTCGGGCAGCTCGGCGATCAGTGACCACAGCTCGGCCGTTTCCGCCCCGATGTCGGTGATCAAGGACTCCATCGGCACGGCCACGTCTAACGTCCCTTCCAAACCGGTGTGCGCTTCTCGCGGAACGCGGCGGGACCCTCTAGCGCGTCGGCGCTGAGGTACACCGGCTCCCATATCTGGTCGGCGTGGGCGTAGGCCTCCGTCAGGTGGTGCGCTGCGGAGAGGTATACGGTCTTTTTTGCCGCGAGTACGGACAGCGGTGCGTTGGAAGCGATCCGCAGGGCGATCTCCTGAACTCGTACCCGCAGCTCCGCTGCGGGCACGACCTCGTTCACCATGCCTACCTCGCGGGCGCGCTCGGCAGTGATCGGGTCGCCGGTCATCAAAATCTGCAGCGCAATCCGCGGCGGCAGCAGCCACGACAGCGGGACAGCCCATGGCGAGCCGCGGCCTACCTTGACCTCGCTGACCGCGAACCTGGCGTGCTCGGCTGCGATGACGAGGTCGCACTGCTGGGCCAGTAGGAATCCGCCGGCGAAGGCGACGCCGTTCACCGCGGCGATGGTCGGCTTGGCGACCTGGATGTTGCGCCCGAATTGCGGCGCGAAGTCTGGCGGCGGAACCGTGAGCGCCGTCTCCGCCATCTCTTTAAGGTCCCCTCCGGCGCAGAACGCCTTATCGCCTGCCCCGGTCAGCACCAGAACCTTGGCGGAGTCGTCGGCGTTGAAGCGGTGAACGCTGTGGAACAGTCCCTGCCGGACCGCCCCGTTGAGCGCGTTCCGTGCCTCGGGGCGATTGATCGTCAACCAGGCCACCCCGTCGACGACCTCGTAGGTGATCGCTTCCTCGCTCATCAATCCCCGTCCTGATCGGCACCCGCCCTCCCGATGTGAGGGCTCGTTCACTCGCAGTACGTTACCCGGCAGAATGTCGCGAGGACCAGTTGGTGAGCGAACGCGTTGCGTCCGGCGGCGCAACCCGACCGGCGTGGCCAGCTCCGTAAATGTTGGGTTCGCCACCTCGTCGGCCGCATTCGGTTCGAGCGATTGACGAGATCGGATCCCAAGGCCGCAACACGGGGTTGCATTCGTACGTCAAGTCCTCGGCAAGAATGTGGCCCTCTTCGGCCTTTTGGGATTGGCACGCCGGAGGTGCTCCTTGCCACCGTTTCACCCTTGGCTCCCAGAAACAATCGGTGCCAAATGCTGTGAACGCATGCGTCGCCGCGGGGAACCGCTCGTCAGCGTCCGAGGACTTGAAAACCTTCCCATGCTTTCCGGCGGTCGGCGTGGGGGTCGTTGTCCACTCGCGAAGCGCGATCGAAGACGAGGACCGGACGGGCGTCGCTGGTGTAGCGCGGCCAGCCGTCTCCTGGAACTCCGGTGCGTGCGAAAGCATCCCAGCGCCCTTGCATGTCGTCGCTCACGCGTAGGGCCGAGCGGCGATCGGCTCCGGCGCTGAGTAGCCGACCGAGCGGCGTGCGGTAGGCGTCGAACACCGCAAGAAGCTCCGTCGCATGGGTGGCACCCAGCCCGGCCCATTGCAGAGTTCGCGGGGCGAAGTCATAGCGGTACAGATATGTGGGGGCGTGCCGACTGTGGGAATCCGCGAGCTGCCACAGTGTCGATCCGAATGTGAAGTCGGCCCCCAGTCGGATACAGGCATCGGGGGCCGGATATTCGGGATAGGCAGCAGTAATTCGCTCGCGACAGGTGGGTTCCGCTCCCGCTAGTAACGCTTCGATCTTGGCTTCGTTCGTCGGGAGGAGTTTGAGGAAGCGAGTGAACAACCGGCCCTCGTCGGCGTTCGTACCGACGATCAGCGGCACACGGTACGCCTTGCCGTCGCGCATCGCTTGAATGGGCTCGGACGGTAGATAGTCGGTTCCGAATGTGCATCCCACCGGGTAACCGCCAGCAAGGTCCGATGCACTCGTGGTGAGCAAGCGATCGAATGCATTCACCAGTTGAGCCGGACGCGCCGCCAACAGGAGGCGGGCGGGCTCCCGCTCGTCGGCGCAGAGAATGGATGCGAACTTGGCGGCGAACTCCGCGGCCAGCTCCTGGGAGCGGGATAGCGCGCCGGCCGGACTTTGTGAGATAGCCTGTGCGAAAAGCCCTTTCGCCGCTGGCACGGCCAGCAAAGTGGTAACGGCGTGCGCGCCCGCGCTCTCTCCGAAGATCGTCACGTTATCGGGATCGCCGCCGAATGCCGCGATGTTCTCGCGTACCCACCTGAGCGCCGACACGAGGTCACGCAAGTAGAGGTTGTCGTCAATATGGATGTCTGCGGTGGACAGCGACGACAGGTCGACAGCCCCTAGCGCGCCGAGGCGGTAGTTTGCCGATACGTACACGCAACCGCTGCGGGCAAGCGACGCGCCATCATAGATCGGTGTCGCGGAACTGCCCAGGAAGTACGCCCCGCCGTGAATGAAGAACATCACGGGCAGAGGTCGGTCCGAGCCGCCGTCGGGTGCAACGACATTGAGGGTGAGGCAGTCCTCGCTCATGGGCTGGAACTTGCCCGGACCGACGATGGTGTATCGGCGGGGCTGTGGAGCGCAGTAGCGGAATCGGTGGCAGGGTCGGACGCCGTCCCACGCTTCGACCGGCTGGGGAGCCTTGAACCGCAGCGCGCCGACTGGTGGCTTGGCGTAGGGAATGGAACGCCAGCGATTGACGCCGTCCCGCGTGAATCCTTCGATGGCGCCCGAGGTGAGTTCGGTGCGGACTGTCTTCGCTGGCATGTATCGACAATAGCGAATGACTATTCACACCAGCGCCCGGCTCTGCCGTTCAGTCGCCGTGTCGGGCACGGTTTGGCCTGCTACTGATGACTCACTCGACTTCGGTCAGCGGCCTCCACGGCCGTTCGGTGACGTCGTGGCTGATTCTTAAGCACCGGTTACTTCTTTTCAGAAGAAGAAGCTACCCATGACCGGCTATCTCCGGGCGTGCGGGGACATCCTCAGCGTTGTGAGCGTCGGTACTCGCTCGGAGAGCGGCCGGTCCATCGCTTGAAGGCGTGTGAGAAGTTAGCAAGATCGCCGTATCCGAGCTCGGTCGCGATCTGGCTTGCCGACATTGATCGGGTGATTAACAGCATCATCGCGCTCTCCCGCAGACACGACTGGCGCAACTCGCGAAACGTGGTGCCCTCTTCGGCGAGCCGGCGTTTGAGTGTGCTGGTGGATACCGAGAGTTCGTCTGCGACCCGCTGGCAACTTCGCTGTCCGGGATCCTCGTCCAACAACCGTCTCACCTTCTTGGAGAAGGACGTGGCTCCGCTCTGCTCGTCGAGGGTCCGCCTCAGCTCGGCGACGGCGAGTCGATACGCAAGGGGATCGGAGAACCGGCACACTTCATTGAGCGCGTTGACGGGAACATGAAGGTAGGACATCGGTGCGTCAAAGAACAGGCGCCCGGCTAGTACCATCTCTGCCGCGAGTTTGTTCAGGGAGACCGGCGCTGACCAACTCAAGTGGAGCGTGACGGTCAGCGCGTCACTGACGAGCATGTCCAGCAGTCGTAACAACGCCGAGCCGGTATATGTGACTGCTAAGCAGTCCAGGGCCCGATCGCCTGTGTGCCCCCAGAGCCCGACGGTGAGACCTTGGTCGTTTGGACGGAATTGTGCATTGATCGCCGTGGTGATCAACGGTAGATAGGTGAGCAGCTCGACGATCTCGGCTACCGAGCCTGCGCTGACCAGCGGGACGCTCAACGGGCCGAAAGATGTCAACTGTGCCTGTCCTGCAAACGAGAAGCCGAGCAGGGTTGCCCGGTCGACGTCTAGATCGGGGTACAGATCGCGAAACCACCGCAGTGGCGCCTGGACATCGTGCTGCATCAGCGTCGCCTCGTCGGTTCCCTCGCGCGCCATGATGGTGCGAAGCCGCGCGACGGCGTCCGGGTCGAGTGCCTGGCTCTCCAGCATTTGCACGAACGCGACCGGAGGCACACCGGCGTTGCTGAACTTCACCGATCGTGCCCCCTGAGCCCAATCCACAAGTTCCTGATCCGCGCAAACATAGCGGAAGCGCTCGGATTGGACAATCCTGTTAACAAGTATTCACATTCAGGGCAACTTAAGAGGAGTCGGTAATGGCCGTTGTCACTTTTGTCTCCCACGACGGCGACAAGCACCAGGTGCCTCTCGATGAAGGCCAGTCACTCATGCAGGTCGCGACCAACAATGCAGTGCCTGGCATCGACGGCGACTGCGGAGGCGAAGCGGCGTGCGGTACCTGCCACGTCGTCGTCGATCCGCAGTGGTCCGATCAGGTCGGCTCCTCCGGCGTCGGCGAAGAGGAGATGCTCGCGATGAACCCCGAGCGTCAGCCGACCTCTCGGCTGTCCTGCCAGATGACGGCCTCCGAGGCATGGGACGGCTTGATCGTCCATCTGCCGGAGTTCCAGATGTGACGACGAAGGGAAGTGGTCAAACATGGTAAAAATCTCTGAAAAGGTCGCCGAGAAAGTTCAGGCGACCATCCCGATCGACCTGCAGATTCAAGGTGCACACGCCTACGACAAAACTCGGCGTTGGGTGACCGGTACGAACGGGAAGAAACTCTTTGTAGAGCGTCCTATTCCGCCGGCCGAGGAGGTCGAACTCGCCGACATCGATCTCAGCAATCCTTTTCTCTATCGCCAGGGGCGCTGGCAGTCATACTACGAGCGCCTGCGTAACGAAGCTCCGGTCCATTATCAGCGGCACAGTGCCTTCGGCCCGTTTTGGTCCGTCACCCGGCATGCCGACATCGTGGCCGTCGACAAGAATCATGAGGTCTTCTCCGCTGAGCCATTGATCGTCATCGGGGTGCCGCCCCGCTTCCTGGATATCAAGATGTTCATCGCGATGGATCCACCACGCCACGACCTGCAGCGGGCGGCTGTCCAAGGGGTGGTCGCACCCAAGAACCTACGGGAAATGGAGGGTCTGATTCGCTCGCGCGTAAGGGAGGTGCTGGATAACCTCCCCGTGGATCAGCCGTTCGACTGGGTTCACGACGTCTCGATCGAGCTGACCGCTCGAATGCTTGCGACCCTGCTGGACTTTCCGTACGAGCAGCGTCGCAAGCTTGTCGAGTGGTCGGATCTGGCAACCTCGATGGAGCAAACCAACGGCGGTCCCTCGGACCTTGACGAGACGTTCGTCGGCATGCGCGCCATGGCCCGAGATCTCAGCCGGCACTGGCACGACAAGGCGGCCCGGACCGGTGCCGGAGAAGAGCCTGGGTTCGATCTGATCACCATGCTGCAGAGCAATGAAAGCACCAAAGACCTGATCGACCGGCCGATGGAGTTCTTGGGCAACCTTCTGCTGCTGATCGTCGGAGGCAACGACACGACCCGGAACTCGATGAGCGGCGGCGTTCTCGCGTTGAACCGCTACCCGGACCAGTTCGAGAAGCTGAAAGCAAATCCCGACCTGATCCCCAACATGAACTCCGAGATTATCCGATGGCAGACGCCACTCGCCTACATGCGCCGGATCGCCAAGGCCGACACCATGCTGAATGGTCAGTTCATTCGCAAGGGTGACAAGGTCGTGATGTGGTACGCATCGGGAAACCGCGATGAGCGCGTATTCGATCGGCCCGACGACTTCATCATCGACCGGGACAACGCCCGCAACCACATCTCTTTCGGGTTCGGCGTCCACCGCTGTATGGGCAACCGGTTGGCCGAGATGCAGTTGCGGATCCTGTGGGAGGAGCTGCTTCCTCGTTTCGAGAAGATCGAGGTCATTGGTGAGCCCGAATACGTGCAATCCAACTTCGTCAGGGGAATCAGCAAGCTGATGGTCCGCCTCACCCCGAAAGCCGGCGCATGACTTTGCATCGAGCGGTCATCGTGGGCGCCAGCCACGCGGGCGCCCAACTGGCGGCCAGCCTTCGTCAAGAAGGATGGGACGGCGAGATCGTCCTCGTCGGCAATGAATCGGCAGCGCCCTACCAACGCCCTCCGCTGTCGAAGGCATATCTGGCCGGGAACTGCACAGTCGACAAGCTCGCGATCCGCAGCGCCGAGTTTTACACAAAGCTGCGAATCGAAGTTCTGGATGCGACGGTGGAGGCAATCGATCGCGCAGCGGGTCACCTCTCGCTGAGCACCGGCGAGGTGCTGCCCTACGACAGGCTCGCGCTGTGCACGGGCGCGCGCCCCCGTCGGCTCTCCACCCCAGGCGCCGACCTGGCCGGAGTCTTCTACCTACGCACCGCGGCGGACGTCGAGATGATCCGAGACGCCACCAGACCGGGGCGTCGAGCCGTGATCATCGGCGGCGGTTACATCGGATTGGAGACGGCTGCCTCCTTGCGTGCGTTGGGTCTAGAGGTCACCGTGCTCGAGGCGACGGAGCGCGTCCTCGAACGGGTGACCGCCCCGGAGGTATCGGCGTTCTTCGACCGGATCCACCGGGAGGCGGGCGTCAACATCCAGACGGGCGCGCGGGTCGAGGCTCTGTCTGGCGACGGCAAAGTCGGCGAAGTAGTCCTGGCCGGTGGCGAATCGATTTCCGCCGACCTCGTCATTGTCGGCATCGGCGTTGAGCCGAACACCGAGCTCGCCGCTGCCGCGGGCTTGGTCGTCGACAACGGCGTCGTGATCGACGACCAAGCCCAGACCAGCGACTCCGCCATCATGGCCGCCGGGGACTGCGTCAGCCACGACATGGCTCGTTACGGCCGCCGTATACGTCTGGAGTCCGTGCCCAGTGCGGCCGAGCAGGCCAAAGTCGCGGCGGCGACTTTGTGCGGGAAGTCCAAGAAGATATCAGCGCTGCCTTGGTTTTGGTCAGATCAATACGACCTCAAGCTCCAGATCGCGGGTCTCAACACCGGGTACGACGAGGTGGTCCTCAGCGGCGACCCGACCCGCGACCGCGACTTCACCTGCTTCTACCTGCGTGCCGGCGAGCTCATCGCCGCCGACTGCATCAATCGCCCCCGCGACTTCATGTTCAGCAAGCGGGTCATTACGCAGCAGGTCCCCGTCGAACGGGCCGAACTCATGCTCGCCGGCTCGGTCTGAGGTCATGGCTGCATGGGCGATGGGACGGCGACTGCGATTGCGACGCGTGTGTCGGAGACGAACGTCAGCGAGAACCGCCATCCAACTCCGCTGGCCGCGGGGACTGGCTAGCGGATGCCGCCGGGCACCTCGGCGGTGTTACCGCAGCGCATCAGAAGCTAGTGGAGGTCGCCAACAGGCGTGACGATTTTTGCGGGGGGAGCATCGTCTTGAGTCGATGCTCGCGACTGTTCTGTTCTGACAACGAGATTGGTGGAGATTGACGGTGGCGGTATTCAAGGACGAGGACGAGGTCTATGCCTTCTTGGGTGGGATCTTTCAACGGGGCTTGGAGAAGGAGGGACTGGCGGACAAGCTCGCAAATTCGGGTGTGGTGTTACGGGTGCACTACACCGATCCGGACGCGGTGGTAACGGTGGACATGCCGAAGAAGGTGGTGGAGACCGGAGCGGCCAGTACCGCGGTGCCCAACGTGGAGTTGTTCATGTCGGCGGACACTGGAAACAAGTTCTGGCTGGGCAAGGTGAACCTGACGATGGCGATGGCCAAGGGGACGGTGCGCGCAAAGGGCCCGGTGCCGAAGTTGATCAAGTTGATTCCGCAGGCCAAGAATCTGTTCCCCGAGTACCGGTTGATGCTGCAGAGTCAGGATCGGCAGGACCTCATCGATGCGTGACCGTCGCCTCATCAAGGGTTGTCGGGCGGGCTCTCGATGAGGAGCACGATGCAGGACGTTGCGTTGACGGTGCCCGCGATCGTGGCCCATGCTGCGGCAGTCCATGGCGATCGCGAGGTGTTGACCGCACGCGGACCCCAACAGATCTCTGGGGTGTCGTATCATGAGTTGGGGCAGCGTGCGGCGCGGTTGGCGAATGCGTTGCGCGAGATAGGCATTTGTGGAGACGAGCGTGTCGCGACGCTGCAGTGGAGCAACCAGGAGCACCTGGACTGTTACGCGGCGGTGCCGTCGATGGGTGCGGTGCTACATACGTTGAATCTGCGGCTGCCACCTGAACAGCTGACGTGGATCGCCAATCATGCCGAAGATCAGGTGATCATCGTCGACGGTACGGTGCTGAACCTGTTGGCGGCGGCGTTGCCGTCGATGACCTCGGTGCGCACGGTGCTGGTGACCGGCACGGGTGATCTTACCGCAGTGCAGGGCTGCGGAAAGGACGTCCTTCGCTACGACGATGTGGTGGCAGCCCAGCCGAGCACGTTCGACTGGCCCGACGTCGACGAGCAGTCGGCCGCAGCGATGTGCTACACGAGCGGTACTACCGGGCACCCGAAAGGCGTTGTCTACAGCCACCGTTCGACGTGGTTGCACTCTCAATCGGCGTGCACCTCGAACGCCTTGGGCATCGGTCATGACGACACGGTGTTGGCGATCGTTCCGATGTTCCACGCTAATGCCTGGGGGTTGCCGTATGCGGCGATGATGGCGGGGGCGCAGCTTCTGCTGCCTGACCGTTTCCTGCAGGCGGGGCCATTGGTGGAGATGATCGAGGCGGCCCGGCCCACGATGGCGGGCGCTGTGCCGACGATCTGGACCGATGTCTTGCACTACCTGCGCGACAATCCCGGCCACGACGTGAGTTCGCTGGAGATGGTGGCGTGCGGTGGTTCGGCGGTTCCGAGGTCGTTGATGACTGCCTATGACGAACTGGGCATCCGAATCGTGCAGGCCTGGGGGATGACTGAGACCTCCCCGCTGGCTGCGGTCGCTCTGCCGCGGAACACCGACACCCCGGAGAGGTCCCTTTACCTGCGGGGAACCCAAGGCAGGGTAGTGGCCGGTGTGCAGGCGCGCATCGTTGATGACAGCGGTGCAGAACAACCTTGGGACGGACTGTCGGTGGGGGAGATTCAGATCCGCGGCCCGTGGATCACTCAGTCCTATTACGAGCATGACAGTCCGGCGGTGTCGCCGGACGGTTGGTTATGCACCGGGGATGTCGGGACCATCAGCGCCGATGCGTTCATCACTCTCACCGACCGCGCCAAAGACGTGATCAAGTCTGGAGGGGAGTGGATCTCCTCGGTGGAATTGGAGAACGAGTTGGCCGCTCACCCTGCAGTACGCACCGCCACGGTGATTGGAGTGCCCGACGACAAGTGGCAGGAACGGCCGCTGGCAGTGGTGGTCCTGGCCGCTGACTGCACCGCCACCGCTGCGGAGTTGACTGAGTTCCTGCGTGCACGGGTGGCCAAGTGGTGGCTACCGGAACGGTGGGCGTTCGTCGCCGACGTTCCGTTGACGTCTACTGGCAAGTTCGACAAGAAGAAGCTGCGCCGCCAGCATGCCGACGGTGAGCTCGCCGTCGAGACGCTGGCGTGAACCATCCACTGCTACGGAAGCACCGACGTTGAGGAGAGGACACACATGAAAACACGCGCTGCCGTGCTCTGGGGCTTGGGAGAGAAGTGGGAGGTTGATGAGATCGAGCTGGATCCGCCCGGTGCGGATGAAGTGCTGGTCCGGTTGACCGCCAGCGGGTTGTGCCATTCAGACGAACACCTGGTGACCGGTGATCTGCCGTTTCCGCTGCCCGTCGTCGGTGGTCATGAAGGCGCCGGCACCGTGGTCGAGGTGGGTGCAGGTGTCGAGGACCTGGCCGAGGGCGATTCGGTCATCCTGACGTTCCTGCCGTCTTGCGGGCACTGCTCTTACTGCGCGCGCGGGATGGGAAACCTGTGCGACATGGGTGCGGCGATCATGATGGGACCCCAGATCGACGGCACCTACCGCTTCCATGCCCGCGGCGAGGATGTCGGCCAGATGTGCTTGCTGGGCACGTTCTCGGAATACACCGTGGTGCCGAAGGCCTCCTTGGTCAAGGTTGACCACGGGACACCGTTGGACAAGGCGGCCTTGATCGGTTGCGGTGTCACGACCGGTTACGGCTCGGCGGTACGCACCGGTGACGTGCGCGCCGGGGATACCGTGGTCGTGATCGGCGCCGGCGGCATCGGCATGAATGCGATCCAAGGCGCCCGCATCGCTGGCGCGTTGACCATCGTGGCTGTCGACCCAGTGGAGTTCAAGCGCGAACAAGCTGGCGGTTTCGGCGCGACGCATGCCGTTGCCACCATCGATGAGGCCTGGTCACTGATCAGCGACATCACCCGTGGCAAACTCGCCGACGTCTGCGTCTTGACCACCGACGTCGCCGAAGGGGCCTACACCGCTGAGGCGCTATCACTGGTCGGTAAACGCGGCCGTGTGGTCATTACCGCGATCGGACACCCCGAAGACACGTCGATGTCGGGCTCGCTGCTGGAATTAACGCTGTATGAAAAGCAGATCCGCGGTGCCCTCTACGGCTCGTCCAACGCCGCCCACGACATCCCGCGGCTCGTCGAACTCTACAACTCCGGACAACTCAAACTCGACGAGCTGATCACCCGTGAGTACACCCTCGATGAGATCAATGAGGGCTACGACGACATGCGGTCAGGCCGCAACATCCGAGGACTCATCCGATTCTGACAGAGCACCGAAAGCAGGGAAGCGCAAAACGGCACCAAGCGAGCTCAGTACAACGATGGCGATGCTGCGGGTCAGGGGCTCTCACCGTTGACGCTTTGATGCGGATAGCGATCGAAAGCAATGTTTCCCATAGTCATAGGCGGTCGAGCTGCGCGGGTGAGATTGGCTGCGGTCGACCAGTTCTGGCACCTACCGCCAGCCGCGACGCCTTGATGGAACGTAGCTTTCGATGAGTCTTAACAGTGCTATTGGACAAGAGAGGAAGCGGCGATGGCGAGGATTGAAATTCCCTATCCCCACAGGAGAGGAGGGCACTGTGGTTCCGGTGCGCTGCGTGACCTTACTGAATGGGCACAACTAGGATGGGGGACAGAAACACTCAGTGAAGGATTGGTCTTCACCCTCGGCGGAGCCTTGGACTTCTCGTACGTCCGCTCTACGCAATTGTTTCCCCAGATCTACCTGGTAGGACGAGGAAGCGACCTGGAAAAAGACTACCTCTCCCGAGTTGGTGCAAACTGCGTAGTGCGATCGACCGATGACGCAGACGTGGGATGGTCATTTGTTACCGACGAAGTCGACAAGGGCCGACCCGTCATGGTCTGGGCTGACATCGGCGAACTTCCTTACCTGCGCGTCCGATTGCACATGAGCCGTCACGACATCGTCATCACCGGATATGATGACGAACAAGGGGTTGCCTATGTGGTCGATAATGACCGCGAGACCACCCAAACGGTGGCTTATGACGACCTGCGCCGGGCGCGGTCCTCGGTAGGGTTCCCTACACCGACCCGGCACACCACATATCACGTCGACTGGCCGGAGCGAGTGCCCGACCTTGGGCCGATTGCCGCCACTGCATTAGCCGCGAGCGCAGCTTTCATGCGCGGCGGTGCCGTAGGTGCGCCGCTACTGCGCATCGAGGCAGCTGAAGTCGAGGCCTCCGGTTTGAAGGGTGTGCAGGAGTTCGCCGATGACGTACGGCATTGGCCAACGGTGTTTGATGACGACGCCCTGACCGCGGCATTGTTCGGGCTCGGGGCGTTCATCGAGAAAGCCGGAACCGGTGGCGGGCTCTTTCGTATGCTGCAAGCACAAGGTTGCCAGAATATCGCCGATCTCCTCGGGGACGCCGCCGCAGCCGAAGCGGCGGCCGCGGCCCGACACGCTTCCCAAGCGTGGTCTGAGCTTGCGGCCGCAGCCACCGATGCCGGCACATCGCTACGGAGTCGTAGTCTCGCTGCGGCCAAAATCGCCGCGACGATCCCGGACTCCGAAACACGCCTCGTCGAAGCCCTCGAAACGGCCAGTCGATCCGTTGGCACTGTCGATACCGGCCTCGAGGCTTATCTGAAAGGCTATCTGTGAGCGACACTTCAAACGAATCGAGTTTCCTGGAGACAACTGGGTTCCTCGATTGGCAGCACGACGATGTACAGCGCTTCACCGAGGACGCGGTCGGTGACGTTCGTGACCCTGTGCAGAAGGCGAGGTTGATCTTCACCGCTGTGCGGGACAGGATTTGGTACGATCCCTATAGCACCGACGACGATCCCGAGCATTATCGGGCGAGCTATGTAGCGACAGCGTCGAGGGCGTATTGCATACCGAAGGCGGTGCTGCTGACCGCGGCAGCTCGTGCGGCGGGCATTCCGGCCCGGCTCGGATTCGCGGACGTGCGCAACCATCTGCAGACCACCACATTGCGTGCCCGGATGGGAGGTACCGACGTGTTCGTCTACCACGGATATAGCGAATTACAACTCAACAACCGCTGGGTGAAGGCCACTCCGGCGTTCAATGCCGAGCTCTGCGCGCGATTCGGTGTACCTCCGATCGACTTCGACGGCCACACCGATGCGCTCCTCCATGCCTACGACGGTGGGGGAAGCCAACACATGGAGTACCTCAACGACCGCGGTTGGTACCACGATCTCCCCTTCACCGACATCGTTACAGAGTTGCATCACCGGTACGGCCCGCTCATGGCTGGCGCTGGAGCCCAGCGTGACGCCTTCTCCCAGGAGTTGTGAGGCGCTGCGGACTGTGTGCCAGTTCATTGTGACGCGATCTGGCCGGCTATGAATACACTGCAGTCCAAGGGATTACGGGCAGGACCAGATAGCCGACAGTGTCCTAATCGGAAGGTGTGTCGCAGCGATGATCTCGGCGGGCTAACGAGTCCTACATACATATCTACCGGCGATCAGCCCAGTCGACGCCGGCGCAATTCTTCAGTCGTGTGGTGAACCACGCGCTACGAGGGTCTATTTAGGAGGGTTTCGTCATCGAAGAGCAAGCGGAAGAAGATTCGGCCATCGCATGGTGGCATAGCTTTCAGGATCGTGCTGTCGCCGCCGACGGCGACTACCTTGATGCGCACCACCCGTGGTGCCTTGGTTGCGGCACAGACAATCCGCACGGTCATCGCCTGCGAGCGCGTCGGCATGGCGACGGGGTGGGTGCCAGGCATATCTTCGACGGCAGACATCGCGGCGCACCCGGTATCGCACATGGCGGCGCAGTCATGACCGTACTCGACGACATGGTGGGCATGTTGCTGTACGTCGTCGGTGAGATGGCCGTCACCCGCAGGTTCGATACCGAGTTCTACGCGCCGGTGTTGCTGGGGGTCCCCTACGAGGTCAGCGCGGAGCTGGTGTCCAAGACCGGCCGGAAACTCGAAGTCCGGACAGAATTGCGCGAGGAGACTACCGGTCAGCTAGTCGCGTCCGCCTCAGGGTTATTCGTCGTCGTCACGATGGCGCACTTCACTAGTTCCATACAGAAGGCGACTTCGACACCCTGCATTGTGCGGTCACCCAGGGAGGGAAGATGCTGAGCACCAGCCTTGGAGGTGGCGCACGGCTGGCCGCGCGCGTTCCACGTCTCTTACCCCGCTCGACGCAAACATCATCAACGCACTCATGTACCTGGTCGCCGAGGATCACCTCCACCAGACGGCGGCCACGGGTCAGCGCCGTCGTATTCGACGGCCCGCGCCCGCGCACAGGAGACCGGTCATGAGCACCTACGGCCTGTCGGTTCTCGGCGCGGATTTGAAGTCACTGGCCCAGACCGCACACGCCGCCGATGCGGCCGGGTTCGACGCCGTATGGGCCTCGGAGTTCTACTCCCGGTCGGGTTCGATCTCCATGGCCGCGATGGCCAACTGCACACAGAACTGCCGGATCGGTTCCTCCATTCTCTACGGCGTCGGCCGAAGCCCCCTGGTGCTGGCCACCGAGGCGCGTGATCTCGACGAACTCTCCAACGGACGGCTGGTGCTGGGCATCGGCAACGGCACCAAGCGGATGATGAGCGACTGGCACGGCGTGCCCGACACCTCCGCGCCCGCGCTGCGGATGGAAGAACTCGTGATGCTGCTGCGCCGGATATGGAACCTGCATGAAGGCCCGATCCATCACGAGGGTCGTTTTTACAGAATGAATCTCACGCCGACCGGCGACGTGGGACCCTCCAGCCGGCCGATCCCGATCGTCACCGCCGGTGTCCGGCCTCGGATGTGCGAGGCGGCCGGGCGGGTGGCCGACGGGCTGGCCGGACATCCCCTGTTCACCACCACCTACGTCGAGGAGATCGTCCGGCCCGCTATCGCCAGGGGTGCCGCGCACACCGGCCGCGACCCCAATGACGTGGAAATCATTTCCATGGTGATGTGCGCCATCCACGACGACGCCGAGGTCGCCAGGCGCGAACTGGCGCAGCAGATTGCGTTCTACTCCTCGGTCAAATCCTACGAGACGGTACTTGATGTGAACGGCTTCGCCAGCGAAGGCCGAACCATCCGGGAAGCATTCGCCCAGCGCGATTTCCCGGCGATGTTCGCCGCGGTGTCCGAGGAGATGATCGACACCATGGGCGTCGCGGGGACGGCACACGAGGTCCGTGAACAGCTGAGACGCTACGACGGCGTCCTCGACCACATCATGCTGTATTCACCATCGGTTGGCATCGCTCCCGAGCGCGTGCAGCAAAACCTCGACAGCATCATTCGGGAATGCTCGCCCGCCTCGATGTCGCCAGGGCAGTCCGGTCCACGTTCAATCTGATCCACGCATTGCCGCCGAAGTTGACCCGTCCCCGTCCGCGGTCGCATTTAGTGCGTCTGTCGCGCCGACCCCGCCGACGGTTGTGCGGCGTTGTTGAGGATGTTGGCGTCGTCGCTGTCGGGGAGGTCGTGGCGGACCACGCGTACCCGCCCCCGGGGTAGGCATGCCATGTAGCCGTGGCGCTTGCCGTACAACTCCCATGCCGTTTCCTCGGAATCGGGGTCGACGTCGATGCTGTGTCCACGCGAGAACCTCAGGTGTAGCCCTCCATCGTCGCCGGACCAGGCCTGAGTGCACACCGCGCCGGCGAGGTTCAACAACGGGCGTTCGTCAGTCGCGATCTTGAGTGGATCGATGCGTACCGCTTCTGCGGGATACGGGTCGACCGCAGGCAGTGTCAGCAGCAAGGGGCACGAGATGACAATCTCGTTGTAGTCGTCCAGGTCCAGGACCAGGCCGTCGCGCACGGAGACGCGTTGCACGACACAATTTTCGATCCATTGGGTATACATGGCACTCTCCTTCGCCGCGTCATCGAGCCTCGCCCTAAGGGTACTTCAGGTAGCGCTGCGATACTACTAGTATCGTTATGCGGTTTCCGCGGGTCGTGCGCGGCTGGTCACCACGCGCCGAGTGGCCAGGTCGATGCGTTCGCGAGTATCGGCGGCCGACGCTCGGTGGCCACAAAAGGCCACGAGGTTGGCCAGCCACACGTCGGAGATGATCGCGGCGATGTGTAAATCGGCTGGAGTCGGTTCGCCGCCCCTGAGCGTGCGGGCCAGCAGGGTCTGAATTTCGGCGGCGGCGCAGTCTAGTTCTGCGGCTGCCCGGGTGTCTGCAACGGCGAACGCTCGTGTCATGGCTGATGTCAGCCAGGGATCGCGCTGCCAGCGGTCATGTAGGTGTGTGGTGAGACGTTCGAGCCGTTCCAATGGCGTGCCGTCACCGCTAGCCCAGTCGTCAGCCGAGTCGAGTCGGCGAAACTCGCGCGATAGCGCCGCCACCAACAAGTTGGTCTTCGCCGGGAAGTGGCGGTAGAGCGTGCCGACGGCGATACCGGCCCGCTCGGCGACCGACCGCATCTGAACCGCCTCATAGCCACCTGACGTGGCCACGAGCAGGGCCGCGTCCAGAATCGCTTCCCGGCGCTGGGTGGATGAATGCGAGGCGGGCGCTACAGCGGTCCGCGTCCGGCCGCCGGCTGATTTTGCCTCCAGCGGTCGGGTTTTGCCATGGCTGCGAGAAAGGGGGAGCGTCATGGTCGCCCGTCGTCGAGGCCGCCGTGACGTGAGAACTGTTCGAGAAGGCCGCCAAAAGCACTGACGTCGCCGTGCGCAGCGAAGTGATCCTGGCTGACCGCGACAAATACCGCAGTGGCGGTGAAGCGGTTGGCCCCATCGGAATCAGTGCCCGTCGCCATGACGTGCAGAGCCCGTCCTTCGCGGCACCGGATGTGGGCGGTGATCCTGTGGGGTTGATGCAGAGGTACCGGCCGCAGATACTCCACTGTCAGGCTGCGAGTCACCGCTGGTGTGCCGGCGATCCACAATGTGAATCCCAAGACGTCATCGCACGCCGCCGCAACTGCTCCGCCATGGGCCAGCCCAGGAGCCCCGATGTGGCGCTCGTCGAAAATCACGTCGGAGTACACCGCGTCGCCGCGGCGGTGCACCACCAACTGCAGTCCGTGGGGATTGTCGGGGCCGCAACCCATGCACGTTGTCGTGTGCGAAGGTAACCGCTTCGGCAGCGACGCGCTTTCCGGCACAATCACGCTCCAATACTATCGGTTTCGCTTCGATACCGTTAGTACCACACTGCTAGACTGCCAGGACAGCATCGCGTGAAATCGACCGCCGAGGTGAATGAGTGAGCGACAGTCAGCCAGCGCCGGTCCCTGACGATGACGTGGACCCGCGGCGAATCCGGTCTCGAAATCGACTGCTGGATGCAGCCGCGACCCTTCTGAGCACTGGCGGCGTGGAAGCCGTCACGATCGATGCCGTCACCAAAGCGTCCAAAGTGGCCAGAACCACGCTTTACCGCCATTTCCAAAGTTCGTCGCACCTGCTCGCAGCCACGTTCGAACGCTTGCTTCCCCAGGTGGCGACTCCGGTACCGACCAGCGGCCCTCTGCGTGACCAGTTGATCGAATTGCTAAGCCGCCAAGCCGCTCTTTTCAACGACGCGCCACTGCATGTCACGACGCTGGCATGGCTGTCCCTTGGTCCCACCGGCCCGACGAACGAAGCCGATGATCGACACACATCCGGCGCGTTGCGGGCCCGAGTCGTCGACCAGTACCGGCAACCGTTCGACGCCATACTCTCTAGCCCGACGGCGCAAGCCGAGTTGGAGAACTTCGACCGAGAACTGGCGCTGTGCCAACTGGTCGGCCCACTGGCGTTTGCCCGGATGACCGGGATTCGCGGCATCACTCACGACGACTGCGAGAACCTCGTCGATGGCTTTCTCGCCGCCCACTGCAAGAGCGACGATGGCGAGACCAAGCGCGTGAAGGCCGCCAGTCTGCATGCAGGGCGACCGCTCGCATAGCCCTCTAGCGGCAACGAGTTTCACTGCGCCCAGTCTGGCTGGTCTTCGAACTTTCCTCTGCACTCCAGTCACGTCGGCGATGGCACCGGCGAAATGTTCGCCGTCACTCGCTAGGGGCCGTGCACGCAGATCGCAGGCATGCCCACGACGACTATGTCGGGCCAGGCGACGTGAACCGCCTCAGCGTTCGCAGTGCGGTTGCTCGCGTTGAGACCCCGTAGCACTTTCGTCAATGGCATTGCGGATCGATGCGTGTTTATCGTCCGACGAAAAGTGATCGTGCTGGCCCCAGAGTGCAAGAGGTGTGTCGGAATTGGAGGAACTGGCTGGCAGGGATGGCTTGGTGGCAAGCGGGGCGGGTTACTCGGCAGTGACGACAGCGGCCGGGGCGCGCCATCGGAAGTGACGCTGAGCGACGCGCGGAACTGAGACGAATGTGGCTGTGGTCGTGGACGAAACCTCGTGTTGCTTCGTAGGTTGTCGACATGACTGCTGTGTCGAAACTGGAGGCGCGTCGTCGCGCCGTCGAGGCGCAACGCCGAGCGAACGAAGTGCGAGCGCAGCAGGACCGTGCCAACGCCGATGACGCGACCGCCGTTCGGGCGTTGATCGGACGCCTGCAGGATGTGGACGAATGGCAGGCCCGTCGCGTCGCGCAGTCTCGCCAGCAAGCGGAGGCGGAGGCGCAGCGCAGGCGCAGCCGCTATTACGCGGAAGCCTGTGCATCGATCAAGGACATGCGGGAACGTGGCGCGACGTTGGCGGCTATCGCCGAGCTGGTCGGTGTTGATGTCAGAGAGATACGCGCGCTGCTGCGCAGCAAGGCGGCGAAAGCCGTTAAGAAGCAACCGGCTGCGCGCGCTGATGCATGGCGCGACGCTCGTGTGGACACGGAGTGGCCGCGGTGCGTGCGATGCGATGTGTTGATGATGGATCCTGAAGACAGGCCACGTCGCGGACGCTGCCGGCTCTACTGCTCGGACACGTGTCGGCGCGACTCATCTGCTGCACGCATGGCTGCCGAGCGCCACGGAACGCCGATCCGCGTCGTCGAGGTGCCGAGGGCCGGTTCCGCGACCGACCTCGCCCTGACGCCTGAAGATTCACCGGCTCCTGTCCCTGTCAGCGCGCTCGACGCCGCAGACATTGCCTCCCGGGACGAGCGGGCGCTGTGCACGCTGCTAGCGAGGCTCACGGAACGGGCACGGCACAAGGACCTCGACCGAGCGACTCTGACGGCGGCGCGTGATCTCGCCAAAGCTGTTTATCCGTATCGCGCCTGAACGGCTCAGCAACCGTATCGATCATCTGGTCGTCAACGCCCGTTGTGCCCGCGTGATGCGCGCTGCGTAACCTGGGTCACGTGGCAGATAACCCGCCAGGCAATCGATGTGCGTCCTGCGCAACATCGGCATCGGCGTTGCCGAGCGCCCTAGGGCGGATCCGTCGCCAGTGAGCGCAGTCGCTCGTAACCTGCCTTCTGACTCCGCGATCCGGCCGGGAGCGGACCGCGGCGTGCTTCGATAGGTACGTGGGGCCACCCTGTCCGAAATCAGCTGTGCGATTGGTGAGGCGGACACCCCGAGTGGGTCTATGCAAACCGTCCGCGCTCGAGAGTCGGCGCTTCGATGGGTACCGACGCGCGATAGAGTCGCACGGGGCATTTGTCGACCGTGAGGAAATGGATTGGTTCCCAAGTAATCCCGGCGGCGTTCAATGACTTCCGATGGGACTTCCATTCGTCGCGAAGCGGTTTCTTCTCCGACGGTCCGAAGCGGACGTCTGTCAGCACGAGTAGTCGCACACGCTTCGGATACAGTGTGGTCCCCTCGACGATCTCCAAACGAAGCTGTTCGACGTCATCGCACCAGTCCTGCGACTTCTTCGCCTTCGAAATGAGTTTGCGCAGAGCTTCGAATACCGGACCGGCAAGCGCATCGTGCACAGCAGGCCGGCCAAGTTTGCTGGCAAGGCGCTGTCCGAGAATGAGCTCGTCCTCAATCGAGGCGAACCCCACGACCGGTTCCTGCGCAGCGAGCAAACCCTTGCTGACCGGAACGATCGCGCGCAGGTCCACGGCCCAAACCGCTCCAGGAACCGGAGGCTCACTTAGCCAGACGTAGTCGGAGAGCTGATGGTCTTTGATCTGCTGGACCTTCTCCGTCGAAAAGACTGAGATGTCGCGTACCGGGCATGCCTGCACCAGCGGATGCCGCATCCCGGGACCGCCCGCAATGTCGCAGGTCTGTGACACCACCGCGGCATACCCGCTGTCACTCAATGGTGCTGACCGAGCACGCACCTCACCCAACGCTCCATCGGCAGCGGGTTCTCCGGTTACAGGGTCGTCTACCCACGCTGGGACGATCCATGCGCCGCGATCCATCGGGAGAAGATGCCCTTGCCGCCACCGCTCCAGAGCGAGAAGCGTGTGCGGGGGCCATCGCTCCGGCAGGAGTCGATCAATAGTCACCGGGCGAATCCGTCCTCGACGTTCTCGGTCACCACCGGACCACCGGTTCGAATGATCGGTGTCTCGACGTGTTCGGCGATCCCCTCGTATACCGAAGTGCCGATCTCTCGCCGAGGGAACGGCGTCCGATCCACAGCCAGGTCAACGAGGTCGTCGAACCGGCCGTCGAGTAGTGCGGAGGCTCGCTTCTTGTCGGCACGCAGCCACCTGTTCATCGGCTGGTCCAGTGTGCTGCGGAGGTCGTCGACGGCGTCCGCCAACTCCCACAGTCCACCCAAGCTGGCTACACGGGGCCGGCTGGCGGGGGGCTTTGCCGCCCACGAGTGGAACGTGCGCTTGTTGATGCCGGTGGCCTTGAACATCTCCTTCTGCGTTAGGCCCAGTTCGGCTCGGATTCGTTCGAAGGCATCAAGAACATCGACCGTCTCGTCGACCTGTTGCTCGTCGGACAGCACCGTATCGATGAATGTATACGGCATCGTCAACCACAGCGCCGAGCCCGGAAGGTTCATCTGCCCGTCGAGACTCTTGAAAACTTCGACGCGAACCTGATCCCATCCGCACGGGTCGAGGGCTCCAGAGAAATGCGCGACGACATCCCGCAACCCCGGCGATGAACTCATCTCCACGAACGTGCTGGACCAGAGTCCGTCCTCGCAAGGGGCCGGGTACAGGCCCTTTTGTGCTCGGGCCCAGGAAGGTGACCGGAGCACGCGGGAGCCGGTCGGCTGCTGCTCCATGATCGTCATTTCGCGCTCCCTTCTCGAAGCTCTTTCAGGTAGGTATCGGTAACCGACGCCTGAAAAAGTGACAACGAAGTGCGGTTCAGCCGCTCCGCTGAGATGACGACCTCTCGCACGTCGAACGTGAATGAGGAGTGGCGGAACACGTCCGTATCGAGTAGATACTGCACGCACTTGCCCGAATCATCGCGAACTGGTCCATGCCGCAGCAACGCGCCGTGATGATCATCAAGCCGGATCTCCACCTGCTGTTGAGCACCTCGAACACTGCCGCCGAACACTGGGTTAAGCACAGGGCCCAGAAGGGTGTCGTCGATCCGGCCACGCCAAGCCTCTGCAGAGTTGAACCCACTGTCATGGAAGCGGTCGACGTACCGCAGACCGATGCGGTGCACCAACGATGGCTTGACTAACCGTCCGAGAGATTCGACCAGAACGGTTAGCGGAGCCTTCATGCTGGTACGCCACCGCTCGTAGCGGTTGACCTGCATGATCAGGATGTCGGGCATGAGCGTGACGTGTGCTCCGTCCGCGGAAGCAATTTGCCACCCACTGGACTCCGCTGCCACCTGGGAAACGCCGTTGGCCCCGAAGTCGATCCTCATCTGCTGTTGGACGGTGGGTTGAATGCTCGGGAAGTCCACCCCCGTGTTCTCCACAAGGTCGTCCCGGAAAGCAGCGGCGACCTCCGGTGTGATCTCGTCGGTACGGGCGGTATACCGGATCTCGATCACTGCGACTTCGAGGGGAGCGTTTCCGAGCAGGGTCGGATCGGCCGAGGGCAGCCCCCCCAATGGAACGTCCTCAGCTGGGCGAAGTGTGTGTGGATCGATGGTCATACTGTCCTGTCCATAGAGATGCACCTTAGATGCACCTACCGACAAGTGTAGGCGCTATCGTCAGAGATGAGGAGCAGGAGAGGCAGCGGCCCCCGGTCCGGAAATAGCGAACGCGGCTTCAAGGGATCTATGCGCCGCTCGATCGCATCTCGTCTGTCGACACGGGAGTGCGAAAGGCCATTTCGAAGCGGATGGTGCCGCCGCAAAACGGAACCTACCTAAGGACGGCTTAGGCGCAGTGTGCTGCTCTGCCGCCGTTGGGCCGGCCCGCACGCCGTCAGAGAGCCATTTGCCCTTCCAACACCGTGGGCTGTCAACGCGGCGATCTCGGCAGGTAGGTCAGCCACGAAGCGGAGCTCCAGTTCGTCGATTGCGTCTCGTCGCGCCGCTTCGAGAAGCAGGGTCGCATCGTCACGATGGGGGAGAACTCCGTGATCGCGCGCATAGCGATCTGTGACGGTATCGATGAGATCGTCCAACGAGGTGGTGAGAAGAAGCGCATCGTCGCCGGCGTGGCGCTCTGCGAACTCCTCGCGGCGTTCGCTGGACCATGTTGCTGGATAAGAA
Organism: Mycobacterium sp. SMC-8; assembly: GCF_025263565.1. NCBI lineage: Bacteria > Bacillati > Actinomycetota > Actinomycetes > Mycobacteriales > Mycobacteriaceae > Mycobacterium > Mycobacterium sp. SMC-8. The sequence goes on along the minus strand of NZ_CP079865.1, from coordinate 911,130 downwards.
AGATCTGACAGATACAGCTGCTTGATGGCCGCCTCCAACTGGCCTGACCACCCGTAGTCAGGCCAGTCGTGGATGACCGCCTGGACGATCGCGTCGAATTGCGTGCTCACGAAGACCACTCCTCCCGTTGAGGGACCTGGTCCAGATTCTGCCCGATGGTGCCGACGCCGCTAGCCCGACAAGCGCGGTCACGACGCCTCGACGTCTAGATCGTCGGCTGAATGACCCTTCGGGACAGTCTGGCGGTGCGCGGGCAGCTCTTGAACAGAGGACGACTGCTCCCGCGGAGCCGAAATGCGCGAGGGACGCGAGGATTGCGAGTGTTGTTTGGCCGACACATCTTTGTAGGGCGGGTAGACGGTCCACAACAGGACATTCCGATGATTTCGAGCGCCATCGTCTTCGATCGCCCAACCCAGACTCCGTAGCGCGGGTGCGTGCCGTCGTAGGACGGCCGTGACATCCCGCCCGTTCCGGGGCCACTCCTTCGGCCTGCGCCAGGTGTCGCCGGTTGGCGTGACTGTCGCCAGCAGGTCGCCTCCGGACTTTGCGACGAGCGGTTCCCGGATGTGCAGCCGTAGCTGTTCGATGAACGGGTCGGCGGACAGGCTGTCTTCGGAGAGTTGATTGGCGCGTGACAGGTAACGCCGGAAGCCATGGGTCGACAGAATCTCGTCAACGGCCGCCAGCGTGCGACTGAAGTCCGCCATCCGTGGCGACACGTCGACCGAAATGGTTTCCAGCCGTTGATGGACGACGGCGGCCAGATCGAGAAGCCCGCCCAAAATCCCTGGTAGAGCCGTGCGCCACTGTTGTCGCATCGTGGCTTCCGGTTGTCGCATGTGGCGATCAATGCGTCGCAGGTCGACAGTCGCCAGTCGCTCCGCGAGGTCGGGCCGCACTGCTCCGACGTCGATGCCGTTGATGATGACGCACCGCCGAAATTTGATGACTGCGAGATCGGAGTCTGTGTACAACGCCCGTTTGACGTTGCCGTCGCCGGTGGCGGCGCGGCACAGAGAATCCGACAACCACGGCGAGATAGTCGACAGGTTGTCCAAGGCAACGACCCACGAACCGGAGGCTGCAGTGACCCACGAGTCGGCGTCACGCGGTGCCTGCCGCAGGGGGACCGGTGACGGGTCGATGAGATCGACCAGCATGCGCGTGGTTGTGCTCTTGGCGCTGCCCTGCTCGGCGAACAGCGCCAAGATCGGGTGGGGGACGTCCGTCTGGACAAGAGCGGCAACGAGGGCAGCAAGGAGGACCGGTCGGTCTTCAAAGTCGACGTTGACGAAATCCCAGAGCTTCTCGACATTCCCGCCCTGAGCCGGCAGCGGCATCGCCCCGGTCAACTTGGTACGCAGAAAGCGCACAGGTGCCCGTTCGGTGAGCGTCCACCGGCCCTGTCGGATACGAATCGTCTGGACATCGGGCCGTCCGGTGTCGATGTAAATGGTGCCGTCATCGTCAGCGACGCGGAGGTTGAGGCGTTCGGGCGGCTTCGTGGCAGCCAAACCTTCGAGGATCAGGGTGGCGTCAGTCAGCGCCTGGCCGCCGGCGACCGCGCCGGTTTCGGCGAAGTACCGTGCGGCGAGGTCGGCGCGTAGACCGGCCTTGCCGGCGCGGAGCAGCATCACCAAGTGCGGGCGGTCGCGGTCAGCGCCGAACGGCTCGCCCTCTTCTGAGAGCCCGAGCAGGTAGCGTTCCTGTGCCATGCTGACCAAGCGTGCGGCTACCGACTTCTTGTCCGTCTCGGTGTTGTCGCTCATAGGATTTCCTGCATACGGTGCTTATGCAGGCTGCGTTGACGAGCTATTCTCATGTGGAACTTCCGTGTCGGATGATCAGGTGGTTCGAACAAAGACCTCGGCTAGGCCCCGGGGTCTTTTTCGTGGGTGCGGTTCACGCGGCGTCTCCGCCTCCGCGCCGGGTTGCGCTTTCTTGCTCCGAGATCCATCGCAGCACTTCGTCGCGCCGGTAGACGACTCGGCGGCCCAAGGTGAAACTGGCCGGTCCGATGTCGCAGTGGCGCCAGTAGCGGAGAGTTCCAACGGGAATGCCGATGATGTCTGAAACCTGTTTGGCACTCAGTAGATCCATGTAGCTGCTCCTCAATAGTGGGTTCTGTCAACGAATCCAACGGTGGTGGTGGCGCCCTGCATTTGTCCACCAGTACCCTCAACTTCGCCTATAAATTGGCTCCAGTCGAACGATTTCGTCGGCTGTCGGTGGTCGGTGGGAATCTGGCACCCAACGGAGGTGGCTCACATGCAGCGACGAAACCGCCGCGCCGGCGTCGAGGACAGGTGGCGTCGATCGGACGGGACCCCTGCCGCGCGCAATGGCAAAGGGCGCCGATGGTTGGCCCGGTATGTCGATGATCAAGGCGGTGAGAACACCCGTTCGTTCGACCGCAAGGTGGACGCTCAGGCCTTTCTCAACGAGATCACAGCCGCGCAGACGATAGGAACCTATGTCGCGCCAAAAGCCGGGCGCATTACCGTCCGTGAATTGCACGCCAAGTGGCTTGGTACCCAGGGCCATTTGAAGGAGACGACGGTTGCGACACGCGCGTTCGCATGGTCGGGCTACGTCGAAGGCCGGTGGGCCGCGGTCGCAGTAGCCGACGTGCAATCGTCGGATATCAGGGCGTGGGTGCAGCAATTGGCGGCGGGTGGAGCCAAACCGGCCACCATCGAGAATGCGCTTAGCGTCCTGAGACAGATTCTGGAGATGGCCGTCGACGATCGACGGATCCCCCGCAATCCGTGTATGGGAGTGAAGTCGCCGCGACGACAGCACCGAGCACGGGGCTACCTGACGCACCGGCAGGTGGAACTTCTGGCCCGCGAGGTCGGCGAGTACGCCATCGTTGTTCGATTTCTGGCCTACACCGGGTTGCGCTGGGGCGAGATGGCAGCGCTGCGGGTGGAGTCATTCGACATGCTGCGTCGCAGGGTGAATATCCGTGAGGCGGTCGCCGAGGTGAAGGGACGTGTGGTGTGGTCGTCGCCGAAATCCCACGAACGTCGCTCGGTGCCGTTCCCGGCGTTCCTGGCCGAGCCGCTGGCCGTGCTCATGATGGGTAAGCGGCGTGAGGACTTGGTGTTCACATCGCCAGGAGGAGCACTGCTGCGAGTGTCGACGTGGCGGCCGCGGGTCTTCAACGTGGCCGTCCAACGTCTCCAGGCAGCAGACCCGGCGTACCCCACCGTGACACCGCACGACCTTCGCCACACGGCGGCGTCGCTGTCGATCAGCGCGGGGGCCAACGTCAAGGCCGTCCAGACGATGCTCGGGCACGCGTCCGCAGTCCTGACCCTGGACACCTATGCAGACTTGTTCCCGGACGACCTGGAGCAGGTTTCGGTTGCACTAGATGCGGCGCGGATGCGGTCTTTGGAATCCACTGCGGACCAGCTGCGGACTGGGAAGTAAGAAGGCCCCGACCAGAATTCCCGGTCAGGGCCTCTACCTGCGAACACACCAGTCGGGGTGGCGGGATTCGAACCCACGACCTCTTCGTCCCGAACGAAGCACGCTACCAAGCTGCGCCACACCCCGAGTGAAGCCACGACAGCGTATCGCACCGGGCGCCGAAGACGCCAAACGCCCATCCGTGACGCGACACACCCCGGGGAAGGAACGGAGCTGTCGGTGGCGTTATGCACACTGACAGACACAGACCGACGAAACGAGGCGAGCCATGACCGGGTTGGGCGCATCGATCTACCTGGGCTTCTTCTTGCTGGCCGCGCTGTGGCTGTTCCTGACTTCCGACGGCCCGCTAACGCGGCGCGCCGACGATCAGGGCCAGCGCCCGGACCGCTCGAACTCGGCCAGCACCCCGGACGATTCGGCCGGGTCGATGCCGTGGCTGGTCAGCCACTCGTCGCAGAAGTAGGTGTCGGAGTAGCGGTCGCCGCTGTCGGCGAGCAACGTCACCACCGACCCGCTGCAGCCCTCGGCCACCATTTCGGCGAGCAGGCAGAACGCCCCCCAGATGTTGGTCCCCGTGGAGGGGCCCACCCGCCGCCCGAGCACCCGGCCCACGTGGTGCGCCGCCGCCACGGACGCGCAGTCGGGCACCGAGATCATCCGGTCCACCACTCCCGGCACGAACGACGGCTCGACCCGCGGACGCCCGATCCCCTCGATGCGTGACGACGCGCCGGTGACCACATCCTCCCCACTCATGTACGACGGGTAGAACGCGGAGTTCTCCGGGTCCACCACGCACAGCCGGGTGGGGTGACGCCGGTAGCGGATGTAGCGCCCGATGGTGGCGCTGGTGCCGCCGGTGCCGGCGCCGACGACGATCCAGTCGGGCACCGGGTGGTTCTCCTGGCCCATCTGCGAGAAGATCGACTCGGCGATGTTGTTGTTGCCCCGCCAGTCCGTCGCGCGCTCGGCGTTGGTGAACTGGTCGAGATAATGCCCGCCGGTCTCGTCGGCCAGCCGGTGCGCCTCCTCGTACACCTGCGCCGCCTCCTCGACGAAATGGCAACGCCCGCCCTGGGATTCGATCAGCGCGATCTTCGAGGCACTCGTCGAGGCCGTCATCACCGCGATGAACGGCAACCCCAGCATCGCCGCGAAGTACGCCTCCGACACCGCCGTGGAGCCTGACGACGCCTCGATGACCGTCGTATCCTCACCGATCCAGCCGTTGCACAGCGCGTACAGGAACAGCGACCGCGCCAGCCGGTGCTTGAGGCTTCCGGTGATGTGGGTGGTCTCGTCCTTCAGATACAGCGAGACGCCCGCCGACCAACTCGACGGCAACGGGTAGCGCAGCAGGTGCGTGTCAGCGCTGCGGTGCGTGTCGGCCTCGATCAGCCGGACCGCGTTGTCCACCCATGCCCGCGATTGCCGCTGACACGGGCCCGGCGGGCTCACCGCGCCGATACGGAGGGGCTCGACTGTCCGGCCTTCGATCCCGCGTCGGAACCCCCGGTCGGAGCCGCCACCAGCGTCAGCAATGTCGCCTCGGGGCGGCAGCAGAACCGCAGCGGCGCGAACGGCGAGGTGCCGATGCCGGCCGACACGTGCAGCTGGGTGCGGGCGCCCCAGCGCGACGGGCCCTTGGCCCGCGACCGGTCGAGGTCGCAGTTGGTGACGATCGCACCGTAGAACGGCAGGCACAGCTGACCGCCGTGGGTGTGGCCGGCCATCACCAGTTGGTAGCCGTCGGCGGCGAAGCGGTCCAGCACCCGCGGCTCGGGGGAGTGCGTCAACCCCAGCGTCAGGTTCGCCGACGGGCTGGCCGGCCCGGCGATGGTGTCGTAGCGGTCCCGGGTCAGGTGCGGGTCGTCCACGCCGGCCGCGGCGACGTGCAGGCCGGCCACCTCGAACTCGCGCCGGGTATGGGTCATGTCCAGCCAGCCGCGCTCGGTGAACGCCGCCCGCAGGTCCTGCCAGGGCAGCGGCTCACCGTGGATCCGGTGGGTGGGCTTGGTCAGATAGTTGGCGGGGTTCTTCAGCTTCGGCGCGAAATAGTCGTTGCTGCCGAACACGAAAACACCGGGTACCGACAGCAGGTCGCCGAGGCCCTGCACCACGGCCGGCACCGCTTTCGGGTGCGCCAGGTTGTCGCCGGTGTTCACGACGAGATCGGGTTCCCAGCCCGCGAGCTCGCGCAGCCACGCCTGCTTGCGCCGCTGAGTGGGCCGCATGTGGATGTCGCTGATATGCAGCACCTTCAGCGGGGACGACCCGGGGGTCAGCACCGGCATCGTCGCCTCGCGGACCACGAAGGCGTTGCGCTCGATCAGCGACGCGTACCCGATGCCGGCGACGAGCGTGCCGACCGACGCGGCGGCGGTGGTCTTCAGGATCGATCCCGGTGAAGCGACGTGCATTCGCCCAGCCTATCGCTACTCCCCGTGCGTCACAGGTTCCCGGGGGTCAGCCCGGCGGCGGTGGCGGCGGCGGGCCGAGGACCGGCACCGTGATCGGCGGCAAGCCCGGAATCTGGATCACCTGCTGGCCGACCGGCGGTGGCGGCCCGCCCGGCGGCGGCGCACCGGCCGGCGGCGGTGGCGGAGCGGGGGCGATGCCGTTCGAGATCTGGATGGTGATGATCGATCCCGGAACCGTCTGCCCGGTCGGGGACGTGCCCACCACGGTGCCGTACGACGACGAACTGTTGACCGGCGAGGGCTGATCGGCGACCTGGAATCCGGCCTCGCGCAGACGTTGCCGCGCGGCGTCCTGGGTCAGACCCGCCACGCTGGGCACCTTCGAACCCGGCGCCCCGTCCACGTAGCGCGGATCCGTGGGCGGGAGCGTGACGTCACCGAACGCGGTGGCGATGGGTGTCATCGCGGTGAACCAGGTGCGGGCCGGCTCATTGCCGCCGAACAGGTTGCCGGAGCCGCACTGCCGCAACGGGAACGAGCACAGCTCGGTGGGCGCCGTCGAGTCGTCGTAGATGTAGCTGGCCGCGGCGTACTGGTTGGTGAAGCCCAGGAACGCCGACGAACGGTTGGCCTCGGTGGTGCCCGTCTTGCCGGACATCGGCAGGGTCCAGCCCGCCGAGCCCGCCGCACCGGCGGCGGTTCCCGCACCGGTGTCGTCCTTGCTCATCGCGACGGCCAGTGTGTTGGCCAGCCCCTCCGGGACGACCTGCTCACACGTCTCGGTCGTCACCGACACCGGCTCGCCGTAGCGGTCGTACACCTCGGCGATCGGGTTGGGCGGGCACCACGTGCCGCCGGAGGCCAGCGTCGCGGCCACGTTGGACAGCTCGAGTGCGTTGACCTCGATCGGGCCGAGGGTGAACGAACCGATGTTCTGCCGCTTCACGAAGTCGGCGAGGCTCTCGTTGCTTTCCGGGTCGTAGTCGCGCGCGGTGCCCGGCAGCGCGTAGGAGCGCAGGCCCAGCCGCACCGCCATGTCCACGGTGCGCTGCACCCCGACCTGGGCGATCAGCTTCGCGAACGCCGTGTTGGGGGAGGTGGCCAGTGCATCGGTGACGCTCATCTGGCCGCGGTAGTTGCCGGCGTTCTGTACGCACCAGGTCGCGGGCGGGCAGCCCCGCGCACCGCCGCTGCCCAACCCCTTGGCCTCGAAGCGGCTGGGCGCATCGAGCTGGGCGTTGATGCCCATGCCCATCTCCATCGCCGCGGCCGTGGTGAAGACCTTGAACACCGACCCGGCGCCATTGCCCACCAGCGAGAACGGCTGCGGCTGCATCGTCTCCCCGGCGTCCAGATTCAGGCCGTAGGTACGGTTACTGGCCATCGCCAGCACCGGGTGCGACTCCTTACCTGGCCGGATCACGCTCATCACACTCGCGACGCCGGGTAGATCCGGGCTGGCGTACTGGGTGATCGCGTTCTTGACGGTGGCCTGCACGTCCGGATCCAGCGTCGTCTTGATCATGTAGCCACCCTTGGCCACCTGATCCTTGCTGATCCCGGCGCGGGCCAGGTACTCCAGCACGTAGTCGCAGAAGAACGCGCGGTCGCCTGCGGCGATGCAGCCGCGCGGCAGTTCCTTCGGCTGGGGCAGTATCCCGAGGGGCTCCTCCCGGGCCGCGCGCAGCTCGTCGGCGTACTCGGGCAGGTTGTCGATCATGGTGTCGAGCACCACGTTGCGGCGCGCCAGCGCACCGTCGGGGTTGGTGTACGGATTGAGCGTGCTCGTGGACTGCACCATGCCGGCCAGCAGTGCGGCCTGCTGCCAATTCAGCTCCGAGGCGTTGACACCGAAATAGGTCTGCGCGGCGTCCTGCACGCCGAACGCGTTGTTGCCGAACGACACCAGGTTCAGGTAGCGGGTCAGGATCTCCGGCTTGGTGAGCGTCTCGTTCAGCGTCAACGCCATGCGGATCTCGCGCAGCTTGCGGGCCGGGGTGGTCTCGATCGCGGCCCGCTTCTCGGCGTCGGTCTGCGCGATCACCAACAGCTGGTAGTTCTTCACATACTGCTGTTCGATCGTCGAACCACCGCGGGTGTCGAGGTTGCCCGACAGGTAACCCGACAGGCCCGTGAGCGTGCCCTGCCAATCGACACCGTTGTGGTCGGCAAACCTTTTGTCTTCGATAGAAACGATCGCCAGCTTCATCGTGTTGGCGATCTGATCGCTGGGCACCTCGAAGCGCCGCTGGTTATACAGCCACGCGATGATGTTGCCCTTGGAGTCCGTCATGGTCGACACCTGAGGGACCTCGCCCTCGACCAACTGCGCCGAGCCGTTGGCCACGACGTCGGATGCGCGGTTGGACACCAGCCCGAAACCGCCGACGATCGGGAACATCAATCCGGCGGCCACCACACTGGCGAGCAACACACACCAGGCGAGCTTGATGACCGTCACCGCGCGCGGCGGACGGCCCGAGGGGTGCTCCGGCATGCGTACAGACTAGCGACGAATTCCGGGCCCCCGGTCACGAGCAGCCCGGATACGGTCGTGACAGGCCATGTCAAACGCCATTCGGACGCGGTTATGTGCGGACGAGCCCGCTGAGGTCCAGCACGATACCCGGATGACGGCACGGTCGTCCCAAAAAAGTGGTCACGGATGTATTGCGCAAACTGTCCCTGACCACCTAAGTTGAGCTGACAGTGCGATGCAGGTCACACCTGGTACCCGCAGTGTGGCGTAGATCGCATCAGCAATCGACGCGTGGGTTAATCATCGTCTGCGTTGTCGGGGCGCGGCCAGAACGATAAGGGGATCGCCGGTGTCAACAATCAAGCCTGCGGCTCGTAAGACCTCCGTGGACCCATCCGGCCAGTCCATTCCGCACAGCGCAGAGGCCGAGGCCCGCATTGCCTGGGTCTCACAAGCCCGGTGTCGCCAGACGGATCCGGATGAACTGTTCGTCCGCGGCGCTGCCCAGCGCAAAGCCGCGGTGATCTGCCGGCATTGCCCCGTCATCGCCGAGTGCGGCGCTGACGCGCTGGACAATCGAGTGGAGTTCGGCGTCTGGGGAGGCATGACCGAGCGTCAGCGCCGCGCCCTGCTCAAGCAGCATCCCGAGGTCGTCTCCTGGGCCGACTTCTTTGCCGCTCAGCGCAAACACCGTACTGCTGGCTAACACCTCGCACAGCTGAGCCGCGATTGCCTGATTCGCGGGTCGGCCCAGCCGATCGGACACGCGGAAGCCGCGCCCTCCGGGGCGCGGCTACTGCATTGGGGCGAAATTCGCGGTCTACGCCGCGGCTGGCCCGCCGGTGATCTGATCGGCGATCGCTCGCAGCGCCTCGAGGTCGGATACGTCGAACGGCAGTGACGGCACACCCACGAGCGCCACGTGCGGGTTCGCGCCGGTGAAACGCGACAGCAGCCTCACCTCCCGCTTGGCCGTCGAGGCCCGGTCGGCATGAATACGCAACGCCGCCACCGCCACCGAGTCCGGGTCGGTCTCGGCCAGATCGTCGGCGGCCTCGGCCGCTTTCTCGGCGTGCAGTTGACACAACGTCGGATGGGTCCGGTTGAGGATCAGCCCGGCCAGCGGCATGTGCTCGGAGGAGAGCCTGTCGACGAAGAACGACGCCTCCCGTAGCGCGTCGGGCTCGGCGGCCGACACCACCACGAACTGTGTGCCCCGCCGTTTGAGCAGATCGTAGGTACGGTCGGCCTTCTCCCGGAATCCGCCGAACGTCGCGTCCAGGGACTGCACGAAAGAGGCTGCGTCCGATAGCATTTGGGAACCGAGAATCGTCGACATGCCCTTCATCGCCAGGCCGACCGCGCCGGTGACCAACCGGCCGATGCCGCGGCCCGGTGCCAGTAGCATCCGCCACAACCTGCTGTCCATGAAGCTGCCCAGGCGTTTGGGGGCGTCGAGGAAGTCCAGCGCATTGCGCGAAGGCGGGGT